>NZ_JBEAIG010000012.1:0-57908 GCF_040064575.1 Klebsiella sp. CN_Kp106
TCCATCGCCGTCTGCGAGCGGTAGCCCGGACAGATGCGCAGCATCGCCTCCGGGAAGCCATATCCAATGCGCCCTGTGGTGAGCTCCCCGAGGCGGCGCAAAGCGCCTTGCCCGGGCTACGAGTCCATCGCCGTGTGCGAGCGGTAGCCCGGACAGATGCGCAGCATCGCCTCCGGGAGCCATATCCAATGCGGCCTGTGGCGATCTCCCCGGGGGCGGCGCAAAGCGCCTTGCCCGGGCTACGGGTTCATCGCCGTGTGCGAGCGGTAGCCCGGACAGATGCGCAGCATCGCCTCCGGGAAATCATATCCAATGCGCCCTGTGGCGAACTCCCCGGGGGCGGCGCAAAGCGCCTTGCCCGGGCTACGGGCCAGCAGACTGCTGTATACCTGTAGCCCGGCTAAGCGCAGCGCGAGCCGGGGGGAGGCCGCCATCCGGGGCGAGTTAAATGGTGACCATCCCGCGGACCCCTTCGGCTTCCATATCGCCGCCGTTGCCCTGCTGGATAATCGCGCCGCGCGACATCACCAGATAGCGATCCGCCAGACCGGCGGCAAAATCATAAAACTGCTCGACCAGCAGAATCGCCATATCCCCGCGGTTCGCCAGCTGACGAATCACCTCGCCAATCTCCTTAATCACCGACGGCTGAATGCCCTCCGTCGGTTCATCAAGAATCAACAGCTGCGGACGGCTGGCCAGCGCGCGGCCAATGGCCAGCTGCTGCTGTTGCCCGCCGGAAAGATCGCCCCCGCGCCGCTGCTTCATGGTTTTCAGTACCGGAAACAGCTGATAAATCTCTTCCGGCACCGCGCGCGCGTCGCGGGCGGAAAAGCGGGACAGCCCCATCAGCAGATTCTCCTCAACCGTCAGGCGCGGAAAAATCTCCCGCCCCTGGGGCACGTAGGCGATCCCCGACTGCACCCGCTGGTGCGGTTTACGGTGGGTGATATTCTTCTCCTGCCACAGCACCTCGCCGCTGCGCGCCGGGATCAGCCCCATCAGGCACTTCAGCAAGGTGGTTTTCCCCACCCCGTTGCGCCCGAGCAGGCAGGTGATCTCGCCCTGGCGAGCGGCAAAATCCACTCCACGCAGGATATGGCTGCCGCCATAATATTGATGTAGTTGATTAACCTGTAACATCCGCGCTCCTTAGCGTCCGAGATAAACTTCAATCACCTGTTCGTTGGCCTGCACCTCGCGCAGCGACCCCTCCGCCAGCACCTGTCCTTGATGCAGCACCGTCACCCTGTCGGCGATGGTTTCGACAAAGCCCATATCATGCTCGACCACCATCAGCGAATGCTGCCCGGCAAGGGTGCGGAACAGCTCGGCGGTATATTCTGTCTCCGCATCGGTCATCCCGGCGGCGGGTTCGTCCAGCAGCAGCAGATGCGGCTCCTGCACCAGCAGCATGCCGATTTCCAGAAACTGCTTTTGCCCGTGCGACAGCAGCCCCGCCGGCCGATAGCGTTCGCCCTCCAGCCGCAGCAGGCGCAGGGTTTCGCTGATTCGGTCGGCCTGCTCGCTGTTCAGGCGCGCCCGCAGGCTGGCCCACACCGATTTATCACCTTTCATTGCCAGTTCGAGATTCTCTGCCACCGTCAGCGCCTCAAAGACCGTCGGTTTCTGAAACTTGCGCCCGATGCCCTGGCGGGCGATGGCGATGGGATCGAGGGTTGTTAAGTCCACCGACTGATCGTAAAGCGCCCTGCCGCTCTGCGGCCGGGTTTTGCCGGTGATGACGTCCATCAGGGTAGTTTTACCGGCGCCGTTCGGCCCAATCACGCAGCGTAGCTCGCCCACACCAATCTGCAGCGACAGGTTGGTCAACGCCTGAAAACCGTCAAAGTTGACGTTAATCTCTTCCAGCTGCAGTACCGGATCGGTCTGCTCGCGAAAGCGGTCCGTCGGCAGCTGGCGGGTAAATAGCTCTTCATCCAATGGCATCAGCGATCTCCTTTACGCAGCAGGCCGATAACGCCACGCGGTAAAAACAGCGTCACGATAATAAAAATCAGTCCCAGAAAGAGCTGCCAGTACTCCGGCATCGCCACGGTAAAGTAGCTTTTCGCGCCGTTGACCAGCCCCGCGCCGAGCACCGGGCCGATTAAGGTTCCGCGACCGCCGAGCGCCACCCAGATGGCCGCTTCGATAGAGTTGGTCGGCGACATTTCGCTGGGGTTGATGATCCCGACCTGCGGCACGTACAGCGCCCCCGCCAGGCCGCACAGTACGGCGGAAAGGGTCCATACCAGCAGCTTAAAGCCGCGCGGGTCGTAGCCGCAGAACATCAGGCGGTTTTCAGCATCGCGCACCGCCGTCAGCACGCGGCCAAATTTGCTTTGCGCCAGCAAATAGCCAATCCACAGGGTGAGCAACAGCAGCAGTACCGTGGCCATAAACAGAGCCGCCCGCGTGCTGATGGCGGTAACGGAGAAACCGAGCAGCGTGGTAAAGCCGGTAAAACCGTTGTTACCGCCAAAGCCGGTTTCGTTACGGAAAAACAGCAGCATCCCGGCGTAGGTGAGCGCCTGGGTCATAATCGAAAAATAGACGCCTTTGATTTTCGAGCGGAAGGCAAACCAGCCGAAAACCAGCGCCAGCAGGCCGGGCACCAGCACCACCAGCAGCATAGCCCAGGCGAAATGCTGGGTGCCCCACCAGAACCACGGCAGCTCGCTCCACGACAAAAACGACATAAAGGCCGGCAATCCGTCGCCCGCCGCCTGGCGCATCAGGTACATGCCCATGGCGTAGCCGCCGAGAGCAAAAAAGATCCCATGGCCAAGCGAGAGCATCCCGGCATAGCCCCAGACCAAATCCAGCGCCACGGCGACAATGGCGTAGCAGAGTATCTTGCCGGTCAGCGTCAGCAGCCAGGTGGAGACCGCCAGCGGATGCGTGGCGGGCAGCAGCGCCAGAAACGGCATACTTAGCAGGCCCAGCAGTAGCAGCACGCCGAACCAGCGCAGCGGGCGCGGCGCTTTGCGCGCCAGCGTTAAGGTAATAGGTTGGCTCATCAGTCAATAACCCTCCCTTTGAGGGCGAACAGTCCCTGGGGACGTTTCTGGATAAACAGGATAATCAAGACCAGAATCAGGATCTTACCCAGCACGGCTCCCATCTGCGGTTCAAGGATTTTGTTAAAGATGCCAAGACCAAACGCCGCCGCCACGCTGCCCGCCAACTGACCAACGCCGCCGAGCACCACCACGAGGAAGGAGTCGATAATGTAGCCCTGGCCCAGCTCGGGCCCGACGTTACCGAGCTGCGACAGCGCGACGCCGCCCAGCCCCGCGATCCCCGAACCGAGGCCAAACGCCAGCATATCGACCCGTCCGGTCGGCACGCCGCAGCAGGCCGCCATCGCGCGGTTTTGCGTCACCGCCCGCACGTTCATCCCTAGCCGGGTCTTGTTCAGCGTCAGCCAGGTAAAGAGCAGCACCAGCAGCACGAAAACCAGTACCGCCAGACGGTTCCACGGCAGGATGAGATTCGGCAGAACCTGCACGCCGCCGGAGAGCCATGCCGGATTGGCGACCTCAACGTTCTGCGCGCCAAACAGCATGCGCACCAGCTGGATCAGCATCAGGCTGATCCCCCATGTGGCGAGCAGCGTCTCAAGCGGGCGCCCGTAGAGATGACGGATCACGGTGCGTTCCAGCACCATACCGATACCGCCGGTGATCAGGAACGCCACCGGCAGCGCAATCAGCGGATAGAAGGCCAGCCACTGCGGCGCCAGCTGCGCCAGCGCCTGCTGAACCAGCCAGCAGCTGTAGGCGCCAATCATCAGCATCTCACCGTGGGCCATATTGATCACCCCGAGCAGACCGTAGGTGATGGCCAGACCGAGCGCGGCGAGCAGCAGGACAGAACCGAGGGAGAGGCCCATAAAAGCCTGGCCGAGAAGATCGCCCAGCAGCAGACGGTGCTGGATTTTACTCAGGCTCTCCTGGGCCGCCGCGCGAATCGCCGGGTCCGGCTCATGCCGGGCATCGGTATACGGCGTCAGCAGCGCCTGGGTTTCCGGGTCACCGGAGTGGCCGAGCAGCGCGATGGCCGCCAGCCGCAGTGCGGGCTGAGGACTGACAAGCTGTAAACGGGCCAGCGCAATTTCCAGCTGCGACTTCACCGCGCCGTCGGTTTCCGCCGTCAGACGCTGCTGTAACAGCCCCGCCATCTCAGGCGTCGCTTCGCGCTGCAGGGTTTTCGCCGCCGCGGCCCTTTCCGTGACGTTGTCACTAACCAGGAGATGCGTCGCCAGCGCGCCTGCCGCCAGGTTACGCAGGCGGTTGGTCAGGCGCACCGGTTTTGTTGGGCCGACGGGCGCCGGAACCGCGCCCAGCGCCAGCAGGCTGTCGCCCTGTTTGCTGAACGCATGACCGCCGCTATCAGATTGCAATGTTTCACTTTTCAGCGCCCGCAGCAGCGGTAAACGCGGCGCTTCGGGCGCGGCGGCCCACTGTACCAGCAGCTGAGCCTGCTGGCTGCGATTGGCCGCCACAAAATCGTCGGCGTCCGCTGCCTGCGCCCGCCACGGTATCAAGACCATCAGCAGCGCGAAGTAACACATGAGGCGTAATGCGTTCATGGTCGTTCTCCTTTTCGGGGAAATCCGGGCTTCGGGCCCGGAAGACTGAATCATTCCCCCCGGCGCAGCGCCGGGGTCTAACGCTTAGTTGCTGACGGTTTTAACCGGGTGATCCGGCTTTTTATCATTCCCGGCAATCCACGGGCTCCACGGCTGGGCGCGTACCGGCTCTTCGGTCTGCCAGACCACGTTAAACTGGCCGTTGCTTTCGATTTCGCCAATCATTACCGGCTTGTGCAGGTGATGGTTGGTGGCATCCATGGTCAGGGTAAAGCCTGACGGCGCCTTGAAGGTTTGGCCGGCCATGGCATCACGCACCTTGTCGACATCGGTCGATCCTGCTTTCGTCACCGCCTGCGCCCACATGTGCAGGCCAACCCAGGTCGCTTCCATCGGGTCATTGGTTACCACGGTATCGGCGTTTGGCAGCTTGTGGGCTTTGGCGTAAGCGCGATAGTCGGCAACAAACTGTTTGTTGGTTGGGTTATCGACGGACTCGAAGTAGTTCCACGCCGCGAGGTTGCCCACCAGCGGTTTAGTATCAATCCCGCGCAGCTCCTCCTCGCCCACGGAAAAGGCTACCACCGGCACGTCCGTCGCTTTCAGCCCCTGATTAGCCAGCTCTTTATAGAACGGAACGTTGGAATCACCGTTGATGGTAGAGACCACCGCGGTTTTACCGCCGGCGGAGAACTTCTTGATATTGGCGACGATAGTCTGATAGTCGCTATAGCCGAACGGGGTATAGACCTCTTCGATGTCTTTATCCTGAATGCCTTTGGCGTGCAGGAAAGCGCGGAGAATTTTGTTGGTGGTGCGCGGGTAGACGTAGTCGGTACCGAGCAGGAAGAAGCGTTTCGCCCCGCCGCCGTCTTCGCTCAGCAGGTATTCCACCGCCGGAATCGCCTGCTGGTTTGGCGCCGCGCCGGTGTAGAAGACGTTCGGCGACATCTCTTCGCCTTCATACTGTACCGGGTAGAAGAGCAGACCGTTCAGCTCTTCAAATACCGGCAGAACCGATTTGCGCGATACGGAGGTCCAGCAGCCGAACACCGCCGCCACCTTATCCTGCGTCAGCAGTTGACGCGCTTTTTCGGCAAACAGCGGCCAGTTTGATGCCGGATCTACCACTACCGGTTCCAGTTTTTTACCCAGCACGCCGCCTTTGGCGTTGATGTCATCGATAGCCATCAGGGCGACATCTTTCAGCGGGGTTTCAGAAATCGCCATCGTCCCGGAAAGCGAGTGCATAATGCCGACTTTAATGGTGTCGGCGGCATAAACCTGTAAGGAGAAGCCCATGCTAATAACAGAGGCGGAGAGAGCAAAAGCTTTTAATAGTGTTCGACGCTGCATGTGTGTCACTCCTGAATAGCGCAAAAACAAAAAAATGAATTAACGACTCACCGGAAGTGATAAGGCAAAAACGATGCCAGGTTGTGAAAGCGTCTGAAAGCGCGGCAGAATACGGGGAAAATAAAGGCGGGTGCACAGCGTTGCCTTAAAATAGTGCAACGCTGCGCTATGGAGAGATTACCAGACCTGCGCGGCGATGCCGGTGACCAGGCGGACTTTATCCCACTGCTGGGCTTCGGTCAGAGAGTTACCCTCTTCGGTGGAAGCAAAACCGCACTGCGGGCTGAGGCAAATTTGCGCCAGCGGGACGTACTGCGCCGCCTCCTGCAGACGAGCCTTCACCCCTTCCGGGTTTTCCAGCTCCCCGTTTTTAGTGGTGATCAGGCCCAGTACCACCTGCTGATGGCCGGGGCGAACGTAGCGCAGCGGCGCGAAGTCGCCGGAACGGTCATTGTCATATTCGAGGAAGAACGCGTCGATGTTAACGCCGCCGAACAGCACTTCCGCAACCGGCTCGTAGCCGCCCTCGGAGATCCAGGTCGAGCGGAAGTTACCGCGACACACGTGCAGGCCAACGGTCAGATCCTCCGGCTTCCCTTCCAGGGCCTTATTCAGAACGCGGGCATAAATGCGCGCCAGCTCATCCGGGTCTTCGCCGCGCTCGCGCACCTGCTGTCGCTGCTCATCGGAGCAGAGGTAGGCCCAGACGGTGTCATCAAGCTGTAAATAGCGGCAGCCCGCATCGTAGAAGGCGCGAATGGCATCGCGCCAGGTGGTTGCCAGGTCATCGAAATAGTCGGCGAGATCCGGATACACCGTCGCGTCGATATCTTTCCGGCCGCCGCGGAAGTGCAGCACGCTCGGGCTGGGAATGGTCATCTTCGGCTGAGCGCTGCCGCTGATGCTCTTCAGATAACGAAAATCTTCCAGCATCGGGTGATCGCCAAAGGCCAGTTTACCGGTGACGCGAACGCCGTGCGCTTTGGTCTGTACCCCGTTGAACTGAATGCCCTTTTCTGAATCGTAGCGCTCAACGCCCTGTAGTCCGTCAAAGAAATCAAAGTGCCACCACGCGCGGCGGAACTCACCGTCGGTGACCACATGCAGCCCGCACTCGCACTGCTGCTGCACCAGAACGCGAATCGCCTCATTTTCTATCTGCCGCAGCTGCTGCGCGTCGATGGTGCCGGCGGCCAGCTGCTGACGGGCCTGTTTGATGGCGTCCGGACGTAAAAAGCTGCCGACAATATCTGCGCGGAACGGGGCCTGATGACGTTGCATGGTGTCTCCTTAGCGGCGGGCAAAGTTAATTACCCACCGTGATAGTTCATTATTTGAATTTATAGACTTCTGGATGGCTATATGTCCAGATACTGGCATGCAGAGGTTTCATCGGCAAACGACAATATTTCATGGCACATGAAATAAATTCACTTTGCGAAAGGCAACCCTTCATCTTCCCAGCCGCTCAGGCCGCCGAGCATCATTTTTACCGGGCGCCCCAGCAGAGCCAGCTTCATGGCGGCGACGTCCGCCCCGTTGCAGTGCGGCCCGGCGCAGTAGACCACAAACAGCGTGTCATCAGGCCACTGCGCCATTCTGGTTTCATCAATTTGTCGGTGCGGTAAATGCAGGGCGCCCGGGAGATGACGACGGGCAAAGGTTTCTTCACTGCCGACGACGTGCAGCAGAACAAAATCCACTTCTCCTTCGCGCATCGCGCTGTAGACATCGGCGCAGTCGGTCTCGAGGCTTAGCTTATGACGAAACCAGGCGGCGGCGTCGGTAGAACTGGCGGGGGCAATAGCGGTTACAACACTCATGGCATCTTCTCCTTGTCTGTGATACCACTACTTTAATTAACCGCCTGCGCGACATCTGCCGAGAACCATGACTGAAAACGCTGAAATCCTGACAATTCCATCCGTGACGTTGTCACGCCATCGGGTTGTTGCCCTCGCCTACGATGGCCTGTGTACCTTTGAATTTGGCGTCACCGTTGAGATCTTCGGCCTGCCGCGCCCGGAGATGGGCGAACGATGGTATCGCTTTGCCGTGGCCGCCGTCGACGACGGTGAGCTGCGGGCAACCGGCGGAATTCGGCTCATGACCGACGGCGGTATGGCGCTGTTAGGCGAAGCGGACACCATCGTGGTGCCCGGCTGGCGCGGTATTGACTCCCCCGTGCCGCCAGCGCTGTGCGAGGCGCTGGTCGCCGCCCATGCGCGAGGCTGCCGGATAATTTCTATCTGCTCCGGGGTTTTCGTTCTGGCCGCGGCCGGGCTGCTGAACGGCCGCCAGGCGACCACCCACTGGCGCTATACCGACCAGCTGCGGGCGCGGTTTCCGCGCATTGAGGTGATCGATGACGTGCTGTACGTCGGCGCCGAAGGCGTCATGACCTCCGCAGGCAGCGCCGCGGGTATCGATTTATGTTTGCACCTGGTGCGCGAGGACTTCGGCGTCGAAGCGGCGAATCTTGTCGCCCGACGGTTAGTGGTTTCCCCCCATCGCGACGGCGGGCAGGCGCAGCAGATTGTTCGCCCGGTGGCCAAAGCGCGGGAGAGCCAGAGGCTGGGGCAATTATTTGATTTTCTGCACCAGAATCTCGCCGCTGGCCACACCGTGGCCTCGCTGGCGGAAAGAGCCGGCATGGGGCAGCGCACGTTTTTACGCCGTTTCGAAGACGCTACCGGCAAAACCCCCGCCCGCTGGCTGCTTGACGAGCGCCTTCAGCGCGCCACGCAGCACTTAACCCACAGCCGGCTGAGCGTTGAGCAGATTGCCGAGCTTTGCGGTTTCTCAAATGCCAGCACCCTGCGCCATCACTTCCGCCAGCAGTTTGCCCTTAGCCCGTTGCAGTACAGGAAAAGCGCGCTGGCGGGTAAAAAGGGAGAGTGATTCACATGGATAATAGTCACGCTGGGCAATTTGTTAAGCGTTTGTTTAGATTAGTCGGGTTAAGATGTATCCAACAACCGTAAACCCGTTCAATGAGGACAACATAGCGCATAGCAAAACTAATGGAGGTTAATCATGCTGGGAAATATGCATGTATTTATGGCAGTTCTGGGAACCATTCTGTTCTTTGGATTTCTTGCCGCTTACCTGAGCCACAAATGGGATGACTGATGAACGACGATAATCCCCATCCGTAAACGCCCCCTGCTGCCGATGCACCAGGGGGCGTTCTGCTTTTGGTTTGCAGGACTTCAATAGACCCCTGACTGTCACTCAAATCTGTTTCACTGTCCGTATTTTAGCTTCAGTGATAAAGCGCCCGTCCCCAGCGAACGCTCAATTTTTTGGCGGTAATCATTCCGGCACACGACGGCTCTAATAAAAATATTCACTTCATCTCATCAAAAATAGTCATGATGTTCTTTCTGATATCAAAGCCGATCGCGCAACGATATCTAAACCGATGCAGAGTATCCATATTTTTCCCAGCGCAACAATGTTAATTCAAGCCAATACAACCACACAAAACAAATGGATAAACATGGAATTTCTGGGCAATAGCATTGCTTGAAGCGAAATCAATTTTGTCTGCAGACCAATAATTGATTTACATCAATGCGGATAATTACACCAGGCCTAAAGATGGGCGAAAAAGAGGGCATCAGATGAACAATTCTAATAATACCATTGACGTTAAATTAGCATTTCCTCTGCGGAAGGGAGTAATTACTTTATTATTTGGAATAATACTCTGGTTTATTCCGCCACCGTCAGGTCTTTCTGCTAATGCATGGCATATGTTTGCAATATTTGCGACCACTATCTTTGCGATTATCCTGAAAGTCATGCCGATGGGGGCAGTCACTATGATTGCGCTCATCTTTTCTGCACTTACCGGCGTTACTCCGCTTTCAGCAAAGGGGGAGACGGTCGGTGCGCTTTCTGGTTTTGCTAATGCGACGATCTGGTTGATTGGTATAGCAATGTTTATTTCGCGTGCTGTTATTAAAACCGGACTCGGAAGGCGCGTTGCTCTATGGTTTATCTCTAAATGTGGCTCGAACATGCTTGGTGTGGCCTATGGTCTCGCGCTCTCCGATCTCGTACTTGGCCCAGGTATCCCCTCCGCGTCGGCCCGCGGGGGTGGAATTATGTATCCCATTACTCAGTCTATTGCCACTGCGTATAATTCAGAGCCAGGCGCTACAGCAAGAAGGGCCGGGGCTTTTCTGATGATCTGTGTGTCACAAATAGATGCCATCGTCTGCACGATGTTCCTGACCGCAATGGCGGGAAACCCGTTAATCGCTGAGCTGGCCAGAAGCCAGGGTATAGAAATTAGCTGGACGACCTGGTTTGTTGGGGCGATCGTTCCCGGTATTGCTTCACTGATCCTCATTCCTTTAACCATTTACTTTATATACCCGCCACAGTTGAAAAAAACGCCAGAAATTCCAGGCATTGCCCGAGAAGAATTAAAAAAAATGGGTCCTATGTCTTTGGCTGAAAAAATCCTGGCTTTCGATTTCATGTTATTGATTCTTCTATGGACCGTAGGTGACATTTTCTTTTCTATTCCCGCGACACTTTCGGCCTTTATTGGTCTGGCAATACTTCTGCTGTCAAACATTATGTCATGGAAAAATATTATAGAAGAGAAAACAGCATGGGATACAATGTTCTGGTTTGCCGTACTAGTGATGATGGCGAATGCTCTGAATAAGTATGGAATGATATCATGGATATCAAAAGGGATTGTAGGATATGTCAGCCATTTTGAATGGCTGACCGTATTCTTAATGCTGGTACTCATTTACTTCTATACCCGCTATTTTTTCGCGTCAGCAATGGCTCATATTTCTGCGATGTATCTGGCATTTCTTGCCGTCGCAATTTCCGTCGGTGCGCCGCCGCTATTTGCAGCTCTCGTGCTCGGCTATACTTCTAACCTCTCTATGGGGTTGACTCAGTATTCCGGCGGACCGGGTCCAGCACTGTTTGGCTCAGGTTACAACTCAACCGGGCAATGGTGGGGAGTGAGTTTTGTGGTTTCGATTGTATCGATTCTAATATGGCTGTTACTTGGTGGGGCATGGATGAAGGCTATCGGATATTGGTAGCCGATAGCCTGCCGTCAACATTATTTTTCCCGGGTTTAAGCAAGAGCCCGGGAAATTCACAGAATGGTAAAATTAAGCGCAGAACATCCAGTCAGCGTCCACGACTGGATATTGTTTTATTTCTACACTGACGTTGATGCTTGATTTTCCTGTCTTCGCCGGGATTAAAAATAATGAGAACTATTTACCCAGAAGCTCCCTGCGGATAATTTCCGCCCCGGCGCTTAGCGCATTGAGCTTGCCGCTCGCCACCGGACGCGATAGCGGCGCCATGCCGCAGTTGGTTGAAGGATAAAGCTTATCGGCATCCACAAACTGCAGCGCTTTACGTAAGGTCGCGGCGACTTCCTCCGGCGTTTCGATCGCATTGGTCGCCACGTCGATGGCTCCAACCATCACTTTTTTTCCGCGAATCAGTTCAAGCAGATCCATGGGAACACGTGAGTTATGACATTCCAGCGAGATGATATCGATGCTGGAGGTTTGCAGCTTAGGAAACGCTTCTTCATATTGTCGCCACTCTGTTCCCAGGGTCTTTTTCCAGTCGGTATTCGCTTTGATGCCGTATCCATAGCAGATATGTACCGCAGTTTCGCATTTTAGCCCTTCAACGGCTCTTTCTAAGGCCGCGATGCCCCAATCATTAACCTCATCAAAAAACACATTAAAGGCTGGCTCATCAAACTGAATAATGTCGACGCCGGCGGCCTCCAGTTCCCTGGCTTCCTGATTAAGTATCTTCGCAAACTCCCAGGCCAGTTTTTCGCGGCTCTTATAGTGATTGTCATAGAGCGTATCAATCATGGTCATGGGACCCGGCAGCGCCCACTTAATCGGCTGGCTGGTGAGCTGACGTAAAAAACGCGCATCTTCGACAAAAACGGGTTTTTGACGCTCGACGGCGCCCACGACGGTCGGAACGCTCGCATCATAGCGATTACGGATTTTAACGACTTCGCGTTTTTCAAAATCGACGCCGCTGAGGTGCTCAATAAACGTAGTAACAAAGTGCTGACGGGTTTGCTCGCCATCGCTGACGATGTCGATACCGGCGCGCAGTTGGTCAAATAAGGACAGGCTCAGCGCGTCTTTTTTCCCGGCAATTAACTCTTCATTCTGCAGTTTCCATGGGGACCACAGTTTCTCCGGCTCTGCAAGCCAGGACGGTTTCGGTAAGCTGCCGGCTGTTGAAGTGGGTAATAATTTTGTCATTATCGATAGCCTTATATATGCGATGTCTTAAAGAGCGTAATGAGCAGACCATTGCTGCAGAATATTTTTATACGGTTTAATAAAGTGCTCTTCGGTAAACTTCCCCTGCTCTACCGCCAGCTGGCTGCGCTCTTCACGATCGTAAACAATTTTGGTTAATGAATGGTCCTGATGATGCAGATCGGGCTGATAGCAGAGTCCTGCGGCAGAGTTGGCGTTGTAGATCTCCGGGCGGTATATCTTCTGGAACGTCTCCATCGTGCTGATGGTGCTAATCAGCTCAAGGCTCGTGTAATCGCTCAGCAAATCCCCTGAGAAATAAAAGGCCAAAGGCGCAACGCTGTTTTTCGGCATAAAGTAGCGAACCTTCAGGCCCATTTTGCCAAAATATTGCTCAGTCAACGATGAACCCTCTGGCCGGTATTCGAGCCCCAGGACAGGATGTTGATTTCCGGTCTGGTGATAGGTGTCTTTGCTGGAGACGCTAAGGCAAATGACCGGTGATTTTTTGAAATTGGCCTTGTACTCCGCTGAATTGACGAAATGTTTAAATATGTTGCCGTGCAAATCGCCGAATCCTTCCGGAAGGCTAAAACCTGCGCGTCCTTTATTATGGTCTAACAGCAATACGCTAAAGTCGTAGTCGCGAACGTACGAAGAGAAATTATTGCCAACGATACCCTCAATACGTTCATCGGTCTTTTTATCAATAATGCTGGTTTGCAATATTTCAATTACCGGAAAGGTATCGCCGGTGGCGCTGATATTCATTTCGGCTGAAATAATTTCCAGCGCAACGGCATAGCGATCGCCTTTGGGGTTATCCCAGTGCGCCAGCGTATTGAAACGATTGTCAATCATGACTAAGGTATTGCGCAGATTCTCCTGGCGATTTTCCCCTCTTGCTAAATTAGCAAAGTTGGTTGTAATACGCGTATTTTCTGAGGGGTTATAGTTTTCATCAAAGAGAGTGCGTTTAATAGTAAAGGTAAATTGTTGATTCATCGCAGATGTGCATCCTAAGTTCTGAGATAAAAACTGCAGTCCTTTCTGATGGTTGCAGGCTGGCGCAGGCTTCCATAAGCAGTCTTCATCTTCATATTATCTATATCGAATACAGCATGTTATGCCAGAGCCATTAGATGAGTGAAAGCGAGTTAATTTCATTACAACATGAGCCATATTCATGGTCTGGCGTCAGCCCATGCTGTATCTCGTTGGACAGAGCCAGCCGCTCTTGCCAACGAGCTTGTCCTCCCGGTTAAACATCCGCACATTTTCCTGTCGCCTGTATGAGTTGATGCTGAAGCAAGAAATATCAGAGGTCGGCCAGGCTAAACACGACCTCAAGCCTGGCGTCTTTCTTTTCAACAACCGCACTCTTCATGCTCCTTTGCGCTCTGTCGGGCGCGATCGTTGGAGGAATATGGAAGTGGGACCGGCGCGTTTTCATGCTTTACTTTGGTGATGTCCAAAACCTGACTAACGCTACCGATATTTTTTCTGGCATATTTATGTTCTATGGTTAATTCGGATTATCAACAGCGAATATAGCCATCAACAACCCGCTCTAACTTATTGATTTGAGGGATACAATGAATAATGTCATTCTCAGCATAATTGCTAAAATTTCCGCCATGGATGCCGAAAGTAAGCAGCTAGCTGCCCAGGTCGAGGCGCAGTCTTTGCTCATTAGCGCGCTGATGCTCGCTATCGGCAAGGAAGGCGGCGTCGCGGAATTAGTTAGCAGCGTAACGAAAGCGATAAATTCAGTACTGGAATCATCTGAAGACGTTCTGAAGACGGACGCAGAACTGCTTCTGACCAAGTTTCAGGAACAAATAGCGCTCACGCAGTTGATAAGCACCCACGAAGATGAAATCAGTCATGACAGGCTAGATGATTAACAAGGGTCAGTCTGTTATAGATTGGGAATATGCAGGGCTTGCGGTTAGTCATGAGCTTACCGGCCATCAGCAACTATTGGCCGGTTCAGCTTCAGAAAATAGGGATACTCCAGGCGGAATACGCAATGTCTACTCGCCTGCGCTGCTGCCGGAGGCAAACCGCTCGGTACATTAAGGCAAATCAGGCTTCACTTTTCCCCAGGCCAGCGTATGTCACCGACGCCGTTGACTTTCGGCATGGCAAATAAAAAGCCCTGGAAGCGTTTAATACCCGCAGATTCGAGCCAGCACCACTCCTCTATCCGCTCTATGCCTTCGGCAACCACCGCAATCTCAAGTTCACGGCAGCAGTTGATAATCGATCTTACCACCGCTTGTTTAGGGCCGCTCTGATGGATATCGGTAATAATCTCGCGGTCGATTTTAACTTTATCAGGCTGAATTTTTGTCAACAACGAGAGTCCAGCATAACCGGCGCCAAAGTCATCAATTGCCAGCCCCATACCAGAGACGCGCAGTTTTTTTATCGCGCTGCTGAACTGGCTAAAACCGGAGATCATTTCATCTTCCGTCACCTCCACGATCACCTGTTCGGGTTCAAGACCCTGTTTTTTTATTTCCTGCAACAGGTATTCAATGGCATCAGGAATAACAACCAGAGACATCGGAAGGATATTAATGGATATTTTATGGTCGCCAATATTGATTTCTTTCGCCAGGGCAAAGGCAACTGATTTCGCTTTGAGATCAACTTCATAACGTTGCTCTGGCGGAATCGAGGCAAAGAAATTGGCGGGACTACCGCCGTCTTTATCACGAATAAGTGCTTCAAGCGAAGTGATATTCCCGGCCAACGGTTCGATAATGGGCTGGAAAGCAAACTGACAGCATTGACCGGCAAAAAACGATTCTTGCGGCGCATGAAATGCATGTTTACGCGAATGAAGCGACCATTTGTCAGGCCGTAAAAAGGGTGACGGCGCGACATCGCTTTTTTGACTGATAAAAGTATGGATAAATTTATAGACGCGCTCTTCGGTGGAAAGATAACCTTTCAGTTGGCTAAGCTGGCGAACCTTTGTCAGGACGTCAGCGGTTTGCAGTTTATTCAGGTCAAAAAACATCATCCCTACGTTTTCAAAGCGCCGGCGCGGCGCGTAATCACGCATCAGCTCGACAACCTGATGGTGGCGATCGTCTTGCTTGATCGTGCTGAATAGCTGCTCAAGCACGCACTCATCCCCCTCAAGTATCTGAAGGTAAACATTATCTTTTAAAAGAAGTATGCCCGTAATCCCGCGTGCTGCGTTCTCAGCATTCGCTTTTTCAACCAGCAGTATGAGATCGGTTTCTTGTGTTAAATGCATCTGACTTCTGTAAATCAGAGTTGTCAGCATAATCCCATCCAGATGTTTGCCAGGAGAATGGAACTGTGTAACACAGTTTACCCTTTTAACCCAGGCTATCTGTCATAATTAACTGGACCGGCTGTAGCCGACTAAGTTTATCCGATTATTTACGGCAGCAACCGGCAAGGGCCAGCGAAATAATCCTCAGCGGCCGGGTAATGGCATTGATTCATTCAGCAGCCATTTAAACCGTTTGGTAAATGCGTTTTTTTAAGAGGTATTTACTAGCCAACAAATCCCTGCTCGCGCATACGCGCTATCGCCTCTTCGCTGGCGCAGACCATGCCCGTGGTCAGCGTTTCAAAACCAAAGCGGCGATAAAAGCCGACTTTATCCACCACCGAGTAGATGAAGGTTTTGCCGAACGGCCGCAGCCGCTCGCTGACCGATTGCATCAGCTGCTGCCCGTACCCCTTTCCCTGACAGCGCGGGTGCACCGCGACATCCGCCAGATAGCTGCACCAGGTCAGGTCGCTAATCGCCCGGGCAACGGCAATAAGCTGCCCGTTTTCATAGCCAAACCAGCAAAAGGTACTATGGCGAAACGCGCGCTCCACCAGCGCGACGTCCCGCTGATTGAGACCTGCGGCGGCGATAATCTCCGCCACCGTCTGCCAGTCAACCGAGTCTACGTGCTCTTTATCTTTTAATATCATCATGACGTTGCCTTTCACTCGCCTGCTTTGGCTTTCAGCATAGCCGAATGGCGCTAAAAAAAGCGCGCCCTGCCGCCCCCGGTCAACAGCATTTTATGCTGGATAAAAAAGTATAAGCCGGGGAAATTTTCTGACACCGCGGCGTGAAAACAGCGCATTTATGCTTAGCAGCGGCGAGTAATCGACCTACTGGCAGAATTAAATAAAATAACGCCATATTCCAACGACCGAAAACGGGCAAAAAAAAACCGCCATGTGACTGGCGGTGAATGAATGCTTGCATGGATAGATTGTGTTTTGCATTTTTACGTTCAGGGCATAACCCCCTGAGTACGCTTGTCCGATAAGCTATCACGCGCAACATCAATGAAAGCTAAACGGACTGTTGCTTACAGCTTTTCCACCAGCGCTTTGATCTGCGCGACAAGACCCTCTTTCTTCTCCTGCGTGGCGCCCGCGCAGGGCCAGGTGGATTGGCGGATAATCAGGCGCGTCGGCAGCAGCTCGCGGATCTTCATCTGCGGAGCGGCCATGAGCTGAATGAGCAGTTCTACTGCCCGCTTCCCGAGAACATTAAAATCCTGGGCGACGGTGGTCAGCGGCGGCTGGAAATAGAGGCTGTCCGCGGTATCGTCATAACCGGTGACCGAGATCGCCTGGCTGCCGGTGCGGTTAAGCTGCGCCAGCGCGCTAAGCACTCCAAGCGCCATCTGATCGTTAGCCACCACGATGGCGCTAATGCGCGGATGATGATGCAGGAGCTCAAACGTTTTGTTCCAGCCGCTGGCGGCGCTCCAGTCGCCAAACACCGTCACCGCATTACTGACGCCCAGCCGATGCAGCGCCTCGCGCCAGCTGCTCAATCGCATGCGCGCGGAGACCGAGCTCTCCGGCCCGGCCAGCAGGCCGAACTCCCGGTGCCCGGCGTCCCAGAGATGCCGCACGCACGCGCCGCAGCCGTCGCGATGATCGAAACGCACGCAGCACACGTCGGTCTCCGGCGAAACATCAAGAAACATGCAGGCGATATCGGGGTTTTCCACCACCAGCCGCTCCGCGAGGCTGCTTTCGAGAGGCAGGCTGATAATCGCGCCGCGAATATGCTGGGCGCGAAACTCATTAAGCCGCGCCTGCAGCGACGGATAGTCGACCTGCACCGGCATCGCAATCGAGACCTCAAGCTGATGCAGACCGGCGTAGCTTTTCACCGCCGCGGCGATTTGTGAAGGCGCGTGCAGCGTCAGCGAAGCGGTTATCAGCCCAATCGACGGCGCGGATTTCCCCGCCAGCAGCTGAGCGGAACGGTTCGGTACGTAGCGCAGCGCCTGCATCGCGCGGATGACCTTATCGCGGGTTCGTTCAGACACCACGTCCGGATTATTCAGCACCCGGGAGACCGTCTGCTGAGACACGCCGGCCTCGCGGGCCACATCGTCAAGCGTTGCCAGGCGACGCTGCATAGTGCACTCCTTCTGAATCAAAACCTCAATG
Source organism: Klebsiella sp. CN_Kp106 (assembly GCF_040064575.1). Classification (NCBI taxonomy): domain Bacteria; kingdom Pseudomonadati; phylum Pseudomonadota; class Gammaproteobacteria; order Enterobacterales; family Enterobacteriaceae; genus Klebsiella; species Klebsiella sp. CN_Kp106. The sequence continues at coordinate 17,710 of NZ_JBEAIG010000012.1, forward strand.
TCGTCCGCTAACATTTTATGTTTAAAAGACGACAAAAATCAGCTGTTTTTCCAGCTTTTCGTGATCGCCAGTGGGTTTCATTTTCGCCAATATTGCGGCTATAGCGAAAATAACTGATAACAAAATCATATTGTCTAGCGAATGACATTTTTATCACTTATCCGTCAGGAATACGTATGCAACAACACGACTCTCTTTCCGCCGCAGGAGCAACGTTCCATCAGATTCTCGCCCGCGAAGACTGGCAGAACCAGACCATTACCCATCTCAACCGTTTACCGGCTCACCCGGCTTTCGCCAGCTGGCGCGATACCGACGCGGCGCGGAAAAACCAGCCCTCGGCGTTCCGCCGCCGGCTTGACGGCCAGTGGCAGTTCTCCTGGGCTCGCAGCCCGTTTGACGTGGATGCCCGCTGGCTGGAAGACGATCTGCCGGACAGCCGCAGTACGCCGGTGCCGTCAAACTGGCAAATGGAAGGCTACGACGCTCCGATCTATACCAACGTCCGCTACCCGATCGACACTACGCCGCCGCGCGTGCCTGAGGAGAATCCGACCGGCTGCTACTCGCTGACGTTCAGCGTCGATGAGAGCTGGCGAGCCGACGGCCAGACGCAGATTATCTTCGACGGCGTTAATTCGGCTTTTCATCTGTGGTGCAACGGCGAATGGGTCGGTTATTCGCAGGACAGTCGCCTGCCCGCGGCCTTCGATCTCTCGCCCTACCTTCAGCCGGGTGATAACCGCATCTGCGTGATGGTGATGCGCTGGAGCGCGGGTACCTGGCTTGAAGACCAGGATATGTGGCGCATGAGCGGCATCTTCCGTTCGGTCTGGCTGCTGAACAAACCGACCCTGCACCTCTGCGACGTTCAGCTCACGCCGCAGCTCGATGCGCTCTATCGGGATGCCGAGCTGCTGGTGAACTTAAGCGTCGCCGCGCCGGTCGCGCTGCTGGAGGCGCTGACGGTGAAGATCGAACTGTGGGATGACGATCGTCTGGTCGCCAGCCACCAGCAGTCGCCGGGTTCGCCGATTATCGATGAGCGCGGAAGCTATGCCGAACGCGCGGCGATTCGTCTGCCGGTAGAGCGACCGGCGCTGTGGAGCGCGGAAACGCCAAACTGCTATCGGGCGGTGGTGTCCCTGTGCCGCGGCGATGAAACGATCGAGGCTGAAGCCTGGGATATCGGCTTTCGCCGGGTTGAAATCAAAAACGGCCTGCTGCTGTTAAACGGCAAACCGCTGCTGATCCGCGGCGTCAACCGTCACGAGCACCATCACCAGCGCGGCCAGGTGGTGACCGAAGAGGATATGGTGCAGGACATCCTGCTGATGAAGCAGAACAACTTTAACGCCGTGCGCTGCTCGCATTATCCAAACACCCCGCGCTGGTATGAGCTGTGCAATCGCTATGGCCTGTACGTCGTTGACGAAGCCAATATTGAAACCCACGGCATGGTGCCGATGAATCGTCTTTCCGACGATCCGGCCTGGCTGCCGGCCTTCAGCGCCCGCGTCAGCCGGATGTTGCAAAGCAATCGCAACCACCCGTCGATTATTATCTGGTCGCTGGGGAACGAATCCGGCGGCGGCGGCAACCATGAAGCGATGTATCACTGGCTGAAGCGCAACGATCCCTCCCGCCCGGTGCAGTACGAGGGTGGAGGCGCCGACAGCACCACCACCGATATTATCTGCCCGATGTACGCCCGCGTTGAGCGCGATCAGCGGATTCCGACGGTGCCGAAATGGGGGATCAAAAAGTGGATCAGTCTGCCGGGCGAGCAGCGCCCGCTGATCCTCTGCGAATACGCCCACGCGATGGGCAACAGCCTCGGCAACTTTGCTGATTACTGGCAGGCCTTCCGCGACTATCCGCGCCTGCAGGGCGGGTTTATCTGGGACTGGGCCGATCAGGCCATCAGCAAAACCTTCGACGACGGCAGCGTCGGCTGGGCCTACGGCGGTGATTTTGGCGATACGCCGAACGATCGCCAGTTCTGTATGAACGGCCTGGTCTTCCCCGACCGCCGCCCGCACCCTTCATTAATTGAAGCGAAACACGCGCAGCAGTACTTCCAGTTTACCCTGCTTGCGCAATCCCCGCTGCGTATCAGCATCAGCAGCGAATATCTGTTCCGCGCCACCGATAACGAAGCGCTGCGCTGGCAGGTCCAGGCCGCCGGAGAAACCTTTGCCGAGGGTCAAGTGAAGCTTGAGCTGAGCCCTGAAGGCCAGGGCGAGCTGACGCTGTGCGATGCGCTGACGCTGCCCGTGGGCGCCGAAGCGGTGTGGCTGACGCTGGAGGTTGTCCAGCCGCAGGCCACCGCCTGGTCCGACGCCGGGCATCGCGTCGCCTGGCAGCAGTTCCCGCTCGCCGCCCCGCTGGCGCTGCGCCGGCCTTCCCCCGTCGGCACGGCGCCAGCGCTGGAGAGCAGCGACGCGGCCTGGACCGTACGCAGCGGCTCGCAGCAATGGACTATCGACCGGGAGAGCGGCCTGCTGACCCACTGGCAGGTAGAGGGTGTGGAACAGCTGCTGACGCCGCTGCGCGACCAGTTTGTGCGCGCCCCGCTGGATAACGATATCGGCGTCAGCGAAGTGGAGCGCATCGACCCCAACGCCTGGGTTGAACGCTGGAAGAGCGCCGGGCTCTACGGCCTCAGCGCCCGCTGCGTACAGTGCGACGCCCAGCGCCTGGCCCATGAAGTGGTTATCGATAGCCGCTGGCACTATCTGCGCGGCGACGAAGTGGTGATTGTCAGCCACTGGCGGATGACGTTTGATGGCGAAGGCAAGCTGCATCTGGCGGTCAATGGCGAACGCGCCGGCACCCTGCCGCCGCTGCCGCGCATCGGGCTGAATTTCCAGGTTCCGGACCAGCATCAACCGGTTTCCTGGCTCGGCTACGGCCCGCATGAAAACTATCCGGACCGCCGCACCAGCGCCTGTTTCTCCCGCTGGCAGCTGCCGCTGGAAGAGATGACCACACCGTACATTTTCCCGACGGAAAACGGCCTGCGCTGCGATAACAAAGCGCTGGACTGGGGGCGCTGGCACGTCGCGGGCGATTTCCACTTCTCCGTACAGCCCTACAGCACCGCGCAGTTAATGAAGACCGATCACTGGCACAGGATGAAGCCGGAAAACGGCGTCTGGATCGCGCTTGATGCTCAACACATGGGTATCGGCGGCGATGACTCCTGGACACCCAGCGTACTACAGCAATGGCTGCTGCTTGAGACACAATGGCAATATCAGTTAACGATTCATTTCCAATAATAATCGGGGGCGCCAGCCCCCAACCTTACAGGCATAATAATATGGAATATTCACAATGAAACTCTCTGAACTCGCGCCACGAGAACGGCATAATTTTATATATTTCATGCTGTTCTTTTTCTTCTACTATTTCATTATGTCAGCCTACTTCCCCTTCTTCCCGGTGTGGCTGGCGGAAGTAAACCATTTAACCAAAACCGAAACGGGGATTGTCTTCTCCTCCATTTCGCTATTCGCGATAATTTTCCAGCCGGTGTTTGGCCTGATTTCCGATAAGCTCGGCCTGCGCAAACATCTGCTGTGGACGATTACGATTTTATTAATCCTGTTTGCCCCGTTCTTTATTTTTGTTTTCTCTCCGCTGCTGCAGATGAATATCATCGCGGGCGCGCTGGTGGGCGGGATCTATCTGGGGATCGTCTTCTCCAGCGGCTCCGGGGCGGTAGAAGCCTATATTGAACGCGTCAGCCGCGCCAACCGTTTTGAATACGGTAAAGTGCGCGTCTCCGGCTGCGTCGGCTGGGCGCTGTGCGCCTCAATCACCGGCATTCTGTTTAGTATCGACCCCAATATCACCTTCTGGATCGCCTCCGGCTTCGCGCTGATCCTCGGCGTGCTGCTGTGGGTCTCGAAGCCGGAAAGCAGCAATAGCGCCGAGGTTATCGACGCCCTGGGCGTCAACCGTCAGGCTTTCTCCATGCGCACCGCCGCCGAGCTCTTGCGGATGCCGCGCTTCTGGGGCTTTATTATTTATGTCGTTGGCGTCGCCAGCGTCTATGACGTTTTCGACCAGCAGTTCGCCAACTTTTTTAAAGGCTTCTTCGCCAGCCCGCAGCGCGGCACCGAAGTGTTTGGCTTCGTGACCACCGGTGGGGAATTACTCAATGCGCTGATCATGTTCTGCGCGCCGGCAATTATTAACCGAATTGGCGCCAAGAATGCCCTGTTAATTGCCGGGGTAATTATGTCAGTCCGAATTTTAGGCTCGTCTTTCGCGACCTCGGCGGTGGAAGTGATTATATTAAAAATGCTGCATATGTTTGAGATCCCCTTCCTGCTGGTTGGCACCTTTAAATATATCTCGTCGGCATTTAACCCAAAACTTTCGGCGACGCTGTTCCTGATCGGCTTTAATTTATCGAAACAGCTGTCGGGCGTTGTGCTCTCGGCGTGGGTAGGACGGATGTATGATACCGTCGGCTTCCATCAGGCTTATCTGATCCTGGGCTGTATTACCCTGAGCTTTACCGTCATTTCGCTGTTTACCCTGAAAGGCAGCAAAACCCTGCTCCCGGCCGCAGCATAACGCCAGGCCGCCGGAAACCCTCCGGCGGCGCGTCGGCAATACACCGTTAAGACGCCGGGTAAGGCAGTTGCCGCTAGCCGGCGATCCGCGTTTCCCCGTCGCTATTTTCCAGCCCGTAAAGGCGCGCTTCCGCCATCGATGAAATCAGCTCAGCCAGCTCGACGGAGTGGCTGGTTAACCAGATTTGGCTATAGCGGGCCGCTTCGACAATCAGCCGGGCCAGCGCCGGGAACATCTGGCGATGCAGGCTGTTTTCCGGCTCGTTAATGGCCAGAAATGCCGGAGGGCGCGGGCTTAATAGCGCCACCGCCAGGCACAGGAAGCGCAGCGTGCCGTCGGACATTTCCGCCGCCAGTAAAGGCCGCCAGACGCCGTTACGGCGCATCTTCATCGAGAAACGCGAGTTTTCGTTTTCACAATAAAAGGTACACGCCGGGAACGCTTCGCCGAGGATCTCATGCAGCAGCTCTTCGGCGCCGATTTCCACGATGGTCTGAAAGGCGGCGGCGAGGTTATGCCCATCGCTGTCGAGCACCGGCGAGCGGTAGCCTACCGTCGGGTGTCGCAGCGGTGAGAGTCTGCCAATATTGAATTCGTGATAAAAGCGCCAGTGGCGCATGGTTTCCCTGACCCGCGAGACCTCCGGAAAACGGTGCGGCTCGCCCAGTTGGCCAAAAATCGATTCATTCTCGTAAATGGCGTCGGTAAAGGTACTCTTTTCGCCATTCACATCCACCAGGAACGCCGCCTGGTTTTTACGCTCCAGCACGCGCGATGAAGGACGTCGGGAAAATCCCGCCAGCCAGATCGACTCCTCTTTAACGATCGGATCCAGCTGAAACTGGGTAGGGTAAGGCAGCTTTTCCGGAAAACCCACCTGCAGCTGGTAGTCAAACTCGTCGGTCAGACAGCCAATCTGCAGCCGCCGCGGAAAGCGGTCGGTCGGCGCGCCTGGCCCGGACCACATAATGTTTTCCAGCCCGCCCTCATCGCTGATATAGCCGGAAAACTTCCCGTCGGCGCAGGCGGTTAACAGGTGGATGGCTTTATAGATATTGGATTTACCGCAGCCGTTGGGGCCAAAGACGATATTCAGCGCACCGAGTTCCAGCTCAATATCCCTGACCGATCTGAAATTTTTTATCCGGATATGGTTAATCATAGATTCCCGAAACTGATAAAAGCGTTTGGCGCTACTGTATCGGAGGCGAAAGGAAAACAAAACAGGCGCGGACCGGACGACGGCTTGCCGCCCGGCTCCGGCTTAGCTGAAGAGTTTTTTCATGCCGCGGGTCAGCGCGACTCTTTTGAGTTTGTCTGTATCCTCATGGCTCTCGTTGAAAACGCCGAAAAAATAGCGTTCATCGTCAATGGTCTGCGATACGATTCTGTAGCTCAGCGGCTGGCCGGATTTCGCGCCGTACTGCGCAGGCGTCACGGAAATCTCCGTCGCGTTATCGGCAACGCTAACCATCAGGCCGTCGCCCTTCCCTCCAACCAGCATCACCTTAATTAACGGGTGCACCATGTCCCTCCCGGGTTGAGGTCAATGATTAATTTTCGATGGCCGCAGGCTGACAGTTGGCCGTTGCGCCGCCGTGGCCGGACTTGTCTTTAGCGGAGGCCGGCTGAGCGCCCTCTTTACCAACAACGGGCGGTAACGGCACGCCTTCTTTGTCCACCGCAGGCGACGCCTTCTGGCAGGTCGCCGTTTTCGTGGCCTCTGCGCCCCAGACAGGGGTTTGCAGACTCAGGATCGCCACGGGAGCAAGCAGCAACGTGTTCTTCAGTACTTTCTTATAGTTCATACCGGCCTTGAGTAAAAAAATTTCTTTCTTATGCTGAGCTAAGCGCTGATTATTAGGAGTAAAAGCTGACAAATGATGAAGGAAAAAAGAGGAATTGTGAACATCAATAGTTCTTATTTATGAATTGCCGCCTTTCCTGCCCCCGCGCCTGACGGATCTTATATCCAGGAATTACCTTAATCAATTGAAATGACGGCAATCCCCCCATTCTGGCGACGTTTCTTTTCGCCAGAGTGTAGCGCTTTTGTGGCAGAAACAGCGACCTGGTTTATATCCCGGACGTTGTGGAAAATTCCTGGAGTGAGGCTCACCGACGGCTGAGCATTTGTACTTCGCTTGTTAGCCACTAGACTTAAATAAGTCAAACGAAAGGAGACTCCCATGTCATCACAAGAGTATGAAAACGACGCGCAGAATCTGGCGGACAAAGTGAGCAACAAAGTCAATGAATTCGCCGGGGAAGCCCAGCAGCAATTTGGTGATGCGGTTGATTCGCCTAAACATCAGCTAAAAGGCGCGGCCCGTAAGTATGCCGCTCAGGCGTCGGATGCCGTCTCAGAGGTCTCCGAGCGCGTAAGGGAAAATCCGCTGACCGGGCTGCTGGCGGCCGGCGCTATCGGGCTGGTGATTGGTTTACTGGCGGGACGGAAATAACCCATTATAAGGCCCTTTGGGCCTTAATTTTTTTGCCTGCGGCGCGCTTATGCTAACGCTGACTCAAATCGCCACGACTTCAGCTACGTTAAACTGAAAAACGTAAGGGTCGGACAACAGGTGGAATTGCTCATCATCCGCATAGGTCACTGCGACATGATACGCTTCACCGGCAAAGGCGATGACCGCATCCAGATTGTGCCAGTACGTTGCCAGGAAGAAGTGTTCCCACTCCCCCTGCGTTTCCCGTCTGACAAACGCCCCCGCGTTGCCGCTGATGCCCTGGGAATGCTGTACGCCTGTCGCCTGCAAATGAACCGCAAACGCATCGCCAAACTCAACGGGAACACAACCATGCCAGGTTCTGACAATCATCTTTACACCTCATAAAAAATCAATAAAGATGCATTTATAGCAAATAAATGGCGATAATAGTGATTTTTTATGCAATTGCTTTGTGCGAATCATACCGCCTGGTACATCCCGGACATTTGCAGGTATAATCTCACTCATTATTCAGCGGATTCAGACACGAAGATGACAAAACTCACCTTACAAGAACAAATGCTTAAAGCCGGGTTAGTGACCAGCAAAAAAATGGCCAAAGTTCAGAGAACGGCGAAAAAGTCCCGCGTTCAGGCTCGCGAAGCCAGAGAAGCAGTGGAAGAGAATAAAAAAGCGCAGCTTGAGCGAGATAAGCAGCTTAGCGAGCAGCAAAAGCAGGCGGCGCTCTCGAAAGAGTATAAAGCGCAGGTTAAGCAGCTTATTGAAATGAATAAAATCGATATTTCAAAAGGCAATATTGATTTTAACTTCACGGATAACAACTTCATTAAAAAAATCGCCGTGGATAAACTCACCCAGGCACAGCTGATTAGCGGCCGTCTCGCCATTGCGCGTCTGGCCGGTGATAACGACGGCGAGAGCAAATACGCGATTATCCCGGCGAGCGTCGCCGATAAAATCGCCCAGCGCGACGCCAGCAGCATTGTCTTAAACAGCGCGCTAAGTGCGGAAGAGCAGGACGAAGACGATCCATATGCTGATTTTAAAGTTCCCGATGATTTGATGTGGTAAGCAATGCGGGCCTGCGCAGACCGGCGATTCAGGCCTGGTCTGCGCAGGCGTTGTGCTTTACACTGCGCGCGGCAAAAATTGAGTAGATAAACGATTAACCAGGCGGTAACGGCGATGAACGGAACGATCACAACGTGGTTTAAAGATAAAGGTTTTGGATTTATCAAAGATGAAAACGGCGATAATCGCTATTTTCATGTGATTAAGGTTGCCAACCCTGAACTCATTAAAAAAGATGCAGCAGTCACTTTCGAACCCACCACCAATAACAAGGGTTTGTCAGCCTATGCGGTAAAAGTCCTGCCGGAAAGCAAATATATCTATATTGCAGGCGAGCGGATTAAGCTTACATCGATCAAATCTTTCCTGGTGTACAGCGAGGAAGAGCCCGCCGATGCCCGCATCGACAAAGAGAATGCGGTCCTTTCCGTAGGCCTGTTGATGGGAAACATCAGGCCAAAATCCGCCGCTAAGCCTGGCGAAATGCGCTCGGTGAAAAAGCTGGCCATTACCACCTTCCAGGGAACCACCCTCATCTTCTCGGAAGATGAGATAGACATTGAGGCCACGGTAAAACTGCTTAAGGTGTGAAAGCGTACGGCTCAAACAACCGGGCTCTGCGCCCGGTTTGGGAGTGATGACAAATCTGTTTAAACATCTTCCCCGGATCTTCACCGGGTGGCGGTTGACGCCTTACCCGGCCTGCCAATACCAGAGTCACAACCTGCCGCGCAATTTCTTCGGACTCGTGCAAGCGAAGCGCCGTTAGGTAATTCCAGCCGTTCTGTTCTTTATCCGCAATGGGACGCCGGGCTCTGCGTCCTTTATTAACCAGATAATTTTTCTCCTCCCTCAGCCAATATCCGCCTGCCTCTCGGTTTATTCCAGTCGCGTGCGTTTTGCCCGTAAAACATGACGCAAAATACGCTAATCCGCATTAGCTGTTAAAAAAGGTTATTATTACCCTAAATAATTCGAGTTGCAGGACAAGGCACTCGTGCCTTGAACAGCGCTTACGCTGGCCTCGAAGGGGCGAGGCCACAGGCAGACATCATATTGAGCCCTGCTGATACCCTATTTTCATTTGCCTTGCGCACGGTGATGAGTAAGGTAAGTCCTAAAATGTTCCCGGCGGTAAACGGTTTGTTGGTTTTGCCCGCAGCGCGAGGCTAAAATTTTGCCGCTATGGTACTGCCTCCATAGCACATTGCTCACCTGCAGCTCTTGCATACGGTTTGCAGGTGAGCAGCCTTATCCGCAGCAAAATTTACTTATTCACATTTTATCCGCTGATTTCTTGATATATCGGCGATCCGTTCCATAATGAAGTCTACGCACATCGCGCCCTTCTTTAGGGGATACGCCAGTAGCAGCGCTTTTGGACATAACCGCTTCTGCAGCTAGCCCCCATCCGGCTTGATCATCGACATCTCTCAGTAACAGAGTTTTTGGATGTTATTCAATAGCTTATTCCTGTGAAGTCAGAAACGCGTTTTCTCAAAAAAATCTTGAAATGAGGATTTAAGCCCATGAAATATGTATAGTTACCTTGATATAGAAAAAATCAAAGCCAATCTTGAGTGGATTGTTAATCAATCTTCAGCAAACTCTGAGATGCCCTCAGTTTCCGATCGCAAAACAATCTACAGCCTTCTGGAGCTCATACAGACCTATGACGGACTGCTGGAGTTAATTGTCCAATACGGAATTACCGTAGTCGATAAGGAAATCATCGAAGGCTTGTCGCTTACAGAAGAGTTTATCGCTAAGGTCAAATCGAATGCGAATGCATTTTAACCATACCCAGGCACCTCTACAGTATCACTTCCCCATCTTGATGAATGTAAGGCTTCAGTTTGGGAAGGAAAAACGGACCCGACGCTCGGTCCTCGTTACGTGACAATCGCCGGACTAACCCAGTCCGCGGTTTTTCAGCCTCAGCTCAATCTTAAGCGCGCGCTCGCGACACTGGCGACAAAGCGCAGTTAAATCAAAACCCGTGCCGCGAGACAAAATGGCCTCGCGGAAGCGCTGGCCCTGTTCGCGGGTTAAACCACCCTGCTCAACGCGTCCCGGATAGCTACGCGGTGGAAGTATCAAATCAACGGCATGCATGCCGTTAAATGACGAATAGCGCCTCGCCCTATGATTCAATGGACGCCGCTAAAGATTAGCTTTGGATGCTATATTTATAATGATTTTCTGAATGATTGTCATTAATTAATAAAAACCGTGAATGCAAATTAATAGTGGCATTACAAATCTTGGCATTTAGTGCGATTAAAAACGCTGAAAAACAAACAAATCACCTACACAAGCTGCTGATTTGGCTGCGAATTTTTATTAAAAAGTAAAGCCACTCTTTCTATAAACCTATTGCCATTATATTCAATAGGAAATATCCTAATCTCATCAGGCGTTACTTAAATAAAACATCATACGGCGGTCGAAATTTTTCCACCGTCTTTTTAAAAATAAGAAAATCATGCTAAAAATCGCCATCATCACCAAAAACATTTATTTAGAAAAGGCCATAGAGGAACTGACCCAAGAAATTGCGAGCACCAAAGGTATAAGCGACCTTTGTTTTCAAAGCAATAACATAAAAGATCACTTCAAAAAACCAGACATAATTTTTACTGAGATGGAAGTTGGCGAGTATTTATTATGCCAGGAAATGAAAAGATATAAATCAGAGTGTCCAGCGGTGGTAATTTTCACCAAAAAAGAGATAACGTTTAATCCTTCCCTGCTGCCTTTATGCGTTCAAAATGCTGTCACTTTATTTCATAAAAGCAGCCTTGAAACGATCAAAAAAAACCTGTCCATTCTCTTTGATGAATTTGTCGCGGGCGATAAGAAACGTATAACGATAGAGAAGAATCGCTGTTTAAAATGCCCGCATCAGTCATTGAGTCGTTCGCAACTAAAAATCATTAATGCCATAAATCTTGGCCTTAATAATAATGAAACAGCAAAAAACCTTGGCATCGATCACAGAACCGTATACTCTCATAAATTGAGAATAATGAAGAAATTCCAGTTAGAAAACAATCAGGAGCTTATCAGATTCTCCTCCATCGTCATGAGAAGAACATCTCTCTATTTTAATTAGAACTTCATACGTTTGCTTTTAAAACTCAACTTTTGCTTTTTTCTGTCTTGAAAATACGAAAACCCAGAAATCAGTGAGACCAGCAGTAAAAAAACCGCAAACACCAGAAGAAATATATTAGCCATACTCAATCCGTTCAATAAAAGATATGCAAGAGATAAGACAGATGATAGAGTGAAGAACATTCACAGAGCAAGTTCGCTTATTAAATTTAAGAAATCCATGCAACAATGTAAGTAAACTCCTAATATTGCAAGGAAGCTATATTTAATATATTAATATTATTGTTTAAGCCTCTACGGCAACATGGGAGAGCAATTTGTTTTGCAGACGGCTGGTTTGAATGGAAGCGAGCAGGCGACAAGAAACAGCCTTACTTCATCCACCGTTAAGACAGAAAGCCCATCTTCATAGCGGCTATCGGCAGCGTCCCTTTCGAGCGTGGGGATGAAGATGAGGGATTTTTGATTGTCACCGCTGCAGCCTATCACGGTCTCGTCGATATTCACGACCGCCGGCCACTCGTTCTGGTGCCGGAATCAGCGCGCGAATGAATGCGGCAGGATATCGGCAGCAAGCAAAATCAAGGGGCAGCTTGATAGCCCACATATAAAGAATTCATATAAAACATAGAAAATAATAATTTTAACTTATTACTTATGCATCGCATTTTCTACCTGATATGAACTCAGCAATCACACTTTTCTCGGCTCAGGGTCATAATAACTGAAATCCTCTCGCATGCAACTTCACCGACCTAAAATAAAAACTCTCTTGCATCAAAGTCAGTCAAATAGTTTGAATAAATACACGCATGGGTAATTGCGCCAAAATAAAAAACGATTTAATAACTCAGCCCATGACTTAATAACACACCAGAAAACAAATAATTACTCGCACTATCCTAAGATAAACTTTCATTTTTTAAAAAAGACATCAGACACTTAACTTGACTAACTTCATCTAAGGTACGCAACCGATACTGGGCGGACTGCAAGCTAAGATATAAATTACATTCAAAATGTGATATGAATGACAATGATAATATTGTTTACACAAAACCGCTTGGCTTAGCTAAACTGGATATTATTGAATCTCTTTTGGGAGGTTATAATAGCCATGTTCAGAGCATGGCTCGACGTAGTACTATTATTACCCCATGCAAAATTTTCAGCCCAACCATGAAAGGGGAAAACATGCGAACAGCTCTTGCAATGCTAACATTAATAATACCCGCATATGCTAATGCAGATACTTGCGAAAGTATTATCGGGTTATCAAAAATCACCCACATAACGGTTCGAGATCAAAACTCTATTGAGCAAAATGCAGATTATTTCTGCAAAGAATATAGCAAAGGCACATCGGTATCCAATAATTCTAAATTTGGTGCCAGTTACAGCGTTCTTTCAGCTAGTTTCGGAAGTTCGAATGCTACAGTAATTCAAGTAGCTAGCAGATATTGCTCAGCAGAAAGTAACTACTCAGAAAGTCAAGACGCCTACAAACAATATATAGAATCCATTGCGCCAGGTGCATATGATGCCTACAAACAATGCACCGAAGCAAAAAACAACATGACATATAATGTAGATAGTATCCTGCCATCAGAATTTTCAATGTCTGTAGGTTTCGCATCGCCAGGCTCTCATGATAAGTCAGCTTCAATTGCCTATTCTGCATCTAACGGTGTTTCATGTAAGTGGAATGACTCAGAGACCAAATCTATAGTTATTCCAACAGGATCTACAGCTATTCTTGAGTGCAGCAGAAACGAACAAAGTAAAAAAGCTTTTGTTAAAATTGTAAGAACAGATTCAACGGTGCCCCCTCCTTTAACCCTATCTTGGCAGGCATATGATAATCAAGACAATCCTATAGATGCTCTAACAACAATCGATGATCGTTTAAAAAACCTAGAAATGGAGTTGACAAGACTACAACAAAACAGTGTTGTTGGTTTTATGTCAGATACCTGTCCTTCTGGATGGATACCTGTGCTAAACGCACAGGGCAGATTCCTTAGAGGTATAGATAGTTCAGGATCTACAAAAATCGACCCGGCAGGAATACGTATCCCAGGAAGTATCCAAGAGGATATGATCGCAAAACATACGCATACTTATCAATCCGGGTTTCATTCTGGTGAATCAAATAATGGGACAGGGGCTGACCCTAACAAGAAAAATGCGGTATTAACTAGTACAGATGAGGGTAAATCAAAGGATGGAGAATTAGGTCCTGAAACTAGGCCGAAGAACATGGCCGTTCTATTCTGTACCAAAGAGAGAAGGTAATACCCATAACGCATAGTTAAATTCAATTAAGTGACCGCTTACTGTACCTTTTGTTATACGATCTGCATCGGGTCACATTATGCGCCAGCTGCCTATCCAGCAAGGACACATATCACGATGGGTATGAAATTGATTTTTGAATCAGCGCTGGCTCTGGTCGCTTCAGTCATTGACAGCGTAACTGCATATCTTAATGCCGCATGTGGGATTGCAGATCTCAAATGGATAGCGGCTATCGATAATGATAGCCGCAATATGATTATGCTGTCAGGCTTGACATAAATTCTGCAAGCAGAGCGTTAATCTTCGCCATTACTGACATATCCTGATGCGCAGCAACACCTGGAAGCACGATAGACAGAGCAAAATCATACGTCCCCATCAACGATGCACCACCTATTCCTAGTCTCCTCTTTGAAAACAGTACCAGTCTGCAACGATTGAGGCCAGAATGTATTCTTCAGCAGACAGCTCCACGCCTTCCAGCACCACAACTTATATTGGCGCGGTATAAATAAAAGGGCGGGGAACTATCCCGTGCATAATCATTTCTTGGCGTTCTGCCCGGCAATCTCGATGTAGCACGGATCGGATGCCGCGGGAGTTGAATGCTCTGTTCGCGGTAGTAGCGTACACCCCCCATGAAGTATTCCCGGAGGTGTTCAGGTTGTTCTCTGGCGACCTACTCTACTCAGCTATCGCCGACATATTCAGGCGCGCTTTGTATGTAACGCCACTGGCGGCCAGATCGACGTTAACCTGGTCTCGCACTTCCTGGCTTTTTGCTGCAATATTCCACTTCAACACAAGAAAAATCCCCAGTGGTGCTGAGGGGATAATAGCTCACTTCTAACTGTACTGCTTGGCATTTGCTCTAAAGGACTTTTACCACAGAATTGATAATTGCTAACAAACAAATAGTTAGTTATGAAAGAAACTGTAATGGTCAAAAACATACCGCAGCTAATCATTTTTTTCGGTATTATTTTGCTCTGAAGCCTTTAAGGCTTTTGATTGTAGTTCTTTAACTTTTAACCATAGTTGTCCAGAAACAACAATTTTTCCTAACGCATTGACCAACCCTTCCTGATCCCAGCAGTCTGTTCGTTCACCCATAAATTCAATTGTGAAAGGGTACCCATCAGGATCTTGCTCCCAACGGGCAATAGAGGCATTCCCACCACTGCTTAGAACTATCTTTAATGTTCCAGTAGAACCTTTACTATCTAATGAGACAAGTGGAGGAGCACTCTGATTTATAATGGCATAAGTTTTTGCTATTTCTGCAAATGCACTAGGTTTTTGTATGTAGCGTTCAATGGTAAACAGGCCGTCAGTTTCATCAGCCAGCTCACTATTTAACGAGGAAAAAACCTTATCGACGCTCTCGCGGTTTTTCTCAACTCTATTCGCTTCGCCCATACCAGTTTTGATAAGTTCTTTAAACTGAAACATTTTTAACCTCTCTTTTACATATACATCCAATAACCGGCATGTGGTCAAAATAATGCTTGCTATCCATTATGGCAACACGTAGTTTGTCAGTCAAAACTACTCCCGTAGAAGACTCTTTAAGATACCATGGCCCACAATGGAGAAAATGGCCTGAAAAAATGATCTGATCGAACGTAGACCAGTGATTGCGATTACCTGATTTGCTATAACACGTCCCAAAGTCATGTTGTTGCTCATCTATAGTGAATGGCATTCTAGCAGCAAGAGCCTTCCAGTACGGGTTATATAACCAAAAATTAGGCTCTGAAAGTACTAAGGCTCTATCGTTTGTTGCGCGTATGTTTTTGAACAAACTTTGTGAATATGGTTCATCATTATAATCCCCCATTAATATAACCAGTTGCCCCCCCTCAATGAAACGCTCGATATAACGTCTTAAACCTTTAGAACATTCGTCTCTAAAGTCATCCGCAATTTTACGGAGTTGACTTGGCCAATGCGAGACAAAAATATTTATGACAGAGGAAGCATCCCCATTAATAACAATAATCAATTGTTGAGCAACTTTTACTATAGATGTTCCTAGTCTAGCGGTATGTGCCATACCTTGTATAACGCTAATTTCACCTGATTCATAAATATAACCGACATCAAACTCTGCTCCAGTTAATGTTCTGTCTGGTAAAAACTGAGCTGAAAGTGATAACCCAAGTTTACCAAGCTCGCTGGATATATGATTAAATGAGTCCTTATTTACCTCACATAAAGCTAAAAACATTATTTTTTTGCTGGTAAATAAATCCACAATAACTTCAACCGCATCAGCCATGTTGGCAGGCGCACGCATCTCCTTAATACCTGGTGGCGAAATCGCGCAATTCCAAAATGCGAATATAAATTCCAAGCCCCCTCTCCCCATGCATTTAATAATGCTTCACATTATAGCAACGATGTATCGGTTTGGGAGGGATACCTGCACGTTAAGCAACAAAAGACAGGTGTGAAACTTGCTATTCCACTCAGTTTGCGCAGTGAGGTGCTGGACGTTAGCCTGGCACAAGTGATCAAGCGCTGTAGGGATCGGGTTGTTAGCCCGTGGCTTCTTCACCACGTAACGTCCAGCGGTAAAGTAAAAGCTAGTGATCAGGTTGGCGAGAACAGTCTTAGCGTTTCCTTCAAACTCGCAGTGGATAGCACCAACCTTTCCGTTGAAAGAGGGAAAACAATGCCCACTTTCCATGAGCAACGCTCGCTGTCCGAACGTCTGTACGAGGCTCAGGGAATCAACACCCAACAGCTGTTAGGGCACTCATCGGAAAAAATGACCGCGCAGTATCATAACGATCGAGGTCTCGACTGGGTGAAAGTGAAGGTGTAGCTACGTGAAAAATTGGGCCGTACCCCCATGCAAATTTAGCAAAATTTAAAGATTTATTTTGGAGAAAAGTTTTGGAGGGATTTTGGGGAAGAAAAAAAAGACAAAAAAACCGGGCGCTGCGCCCGGTCTTCTTCTACTCGTCAAAACGCTCGGCTAGCTCAGCCCGCGGTTTTCCAGCATCGGCTCAATCTGCGGATCGTGTCCGCGCCACTGGCGATAAAGTTCTGCTAAATCAGTACTATTGCCGCGAGACAAAATCGCTTCGCGGAAGCGCTGGCCGTCTTCACGGCTTAAACCACCCTGCTCAACAAACCACTGGTAGCCGTCATCCGCCAGCATTTGGGTCCACAGGTAAGCGTAATAGCCCGCGGCGTATCCGCCGCCGAAAATATGCGAAAAGTAGCTGCTGCGATAGCGCGGCGGCACGGCGGCCAGATCCATATTCTCCGCACGCAGGGACGCGGCTTCAAACGCATCGACATCGTCCGGGAGTTTATCCTCCCTCACGCTATGCCAGTGCATATCCAGCAGCGCCGCTGCGAGCAGTTCGCTCATGTCGTAGCCTTTATTAAACTTCGCCGCGCGGAACATGCTGTCGCGCAGCGCGGCCGGCATGTTTTCTCCGGTTTGATGATGCCGCGCATAGTGGGCAAATACCTGCGGCTCGCTGGCCCAGTGTTCATAAATCTGTGAAGGAAACTCAACAAAATCGCGCGGCGTATTAGTTCCCGACAGACTGGCATACTTCTGGCTGGCAAACAGGCCGTGCAGGGTATGCCCAAATTCGTGAAATAAGGTGATGACCTCATCCCAGGAAAGAAGCGCGCTATGTCCGGCTTTGGGTTTCTGGTAGTTACAGACGTTATAAATTACCGGATGCTGCGCACGCAGGGTGGATTGTTCAACAAATACGCCCATCCACGCCCCGCCGCTTTTGCTGTCCCGCGAGAAGTAGTCGCCGTAGAACAGCGCAATTCCCTCTCCGTTAGCGTCGATAATTTCCCATACCTGCACGTCCGGATGATAAACCGGAATGTCGAATCGCTCGACAAAGCGAATACCGAACAGCTGTGTCGCCGTCCAGAACACGCCGTCGCGCAGGACGCGGTCGAGGGCAAAATAGGGCTTGAGCTGCGCTTCATCGATGGCAAATTTCGCCCTGCGCACCTGCTCGGCGTAATAGAGCCAGTCCCACGCCGCCGCGCGGAAATCACCGCCTTCATTATCAATAACTTGCTGAATATCCGCCAGCTCCTGCTCGGCCCGCGCCTTCGCCGCCGGAGCGATTCGCCGCATAAAGGCAAACGCCTCTGCCGGATCGCCCGCCATCTGATCGGCCATTGACCAGCTGGCGAAGTCATCAGCGCCCAGCAGCTGCGCTTTGCGCGCGCGGAGCTCCGCTAGCCGCAGTACCAGCTCGCGAGTGTCATTCGCATCGCCCTTCTGATTTCGCGTCCAGCCTGCTGCAAACAAATTCTCTCGCGTCCGCCGGTCCTGCAGCGAAAGCAGCGCGGGCTGCTGGGTCGTATTGAGTAAAGGCAGCAGCCAGCGACCACCTAATCCCTTCTCCTGCGCGGCTTCTGCCGCTGCGCTTATCTCATCGTCGCTAAGCCCTGCGAGCTGATGAGCGTAATCCACCACCAGACCACCAGATTTTACCGCCGCCAGCAGGCGCTGCTGAAACTGGCTTTGCAGCGCTGCCGCTTCGGTATTCAGCGCGCGAAGCGCCGCTTTTTGATCGTCCGCAAGCGTGGCTCCCGCAAGGGTAAAGCGTTGCCAGGTCACCTCCAGCAGACGTCGGGATTCGGCGTCAAGGGAGAGCGACTCTCGCCGCTCCCACACCTGCTTCACGCGTTGAAAAAGGGCATCGTTGAGCCAGATATCATTCGCCAGTTCCGCCAGCTCAGAGGAAAACTGCTCATCAAGCGCCTGAATGGCCGGATTGGTCTCCGCGCCCGCCATAGCGAAGAAGACGTTGGTTACCCGAGCCAGCAGCTGGCCGCTCTGCTCCAGGGCTTCCAGCGTGTTGGCAAAATCAGCCGGCTGCGGGTTATTCGCGATAGCGGCAATCTCTGCGCGCTGGCGACGAACGCCCTCGTCGAAGGCCGGACGGTAATGACTCACGTCAATCAAATCGAAACGCGGCGCCTGATAAGGCAGCAGACTGACGCTAAAAAAAGGATTGTTCTCCGACATCTTCATCTCCTGAACACGATTATTCTGTAAGATTAGGCAACTCATTGATTGACCGCAATGATTACTCTGTTCACCGCCGCGTTCGGCGGGGAGGTCTGGTGATTTCCATTACCCGTCGCCGGGATCGCGTGCTATGGTATGAAGACACAAAAATCGTTGAGGAACAGTAAGATGATTATCCTGGTTACCGGAGCAACAGCGGGTTTTGGTGAAAGCATAACTCGCCGTTTTATCGCTAACGGTCACAAAGTGATTGCCACCGGGCGTCGCGAAGAACGCCTGAAAACGCTTAAAGATGAGCTGGGCGAGAACCTTTATACCGCCCAGCTGGACGTGCGCAACCGTGCAGCCATTGAAGAGCTGATTGCCGGACTGCCGGCAGACTGGCAGGCGATTGATGTTCTCGTCAATAATGCCGGGCTGGCGCTGGGACTGGAGCCCGCGCATAAAGCCAACATTGAAGACTGGGAAGACATGATTGACACCAATAACAAAGGGCTGGTGTATATGACCCGCGCCGTTCTGCCGGGAATGGTTGAGCGTAATCGCGGCCACGTAATCAATATCGGTTCGGTCGCCGGCGCCTGGCCTTATGCTGGCGGTAACGTCTACGGCGCGACCAAAGCGTTTGTGCGTCAGTTCAGCCTCAATCTTCGTACCGATCTTCACGGTACCGCCCTTCGCGTGACCGATATTGAGCCCGGTCTGGTCGGTGGCACCGAATTCTCTAACGTGCGCTTTAAAGGTGATGACGCTAAAGCCGAGAAAGCTTACGAAAATACCCAGGCTCTGACTCCGGAAGACGTCACCGAAGCGGTCTGGTGGGTCGCAACCCTGCCAAAACACGTCAACATTAATACCCTGGAAATCATGCCGGTCAGCCAAAGTTTTGCCGGACTGAACGTGCACCGCCAGGGCTAAGCTCTGTAACCCGGCCCGCGGGCCGGGTCTGGGCTGGAAGACAAAAAACGCGTAAAATAGCGCAAATACCTCATATAAAAGTAATCATCCATGGCCGCAGAAGCACAACTGAATCCGACACAGCCCGTTAATCAGCAAATTTATCGTATCCTGCGTCGGGATATCGTCCATTGTCTGATCCCGCCAGGCACCCCTCTTTCGGAAAAAGAAGTCTCCGTGCGCTTTGACGTTTCCCGGCAACCGGTACGCGAAGCTTTTATCAAACTGGCTGAAAATGGCTTAATTCAGATCCGTCCGCAGCGCGGCAGCTATGTGAATAAAATCTCGCTCTCGCAGGTGCGTAACGGCTGTTTTGTCCGCCAGGCCATCGAATGCGCCGTGGTGCGACGCGCCGCAGGAATGGTGAATGATGAACAGCTCTACCAGCTTGAGCAAAATCTCAATCAGCAGCGTACGGCGGTGGAGCGGCAGCAGTTAACGGATTTTTTCCAGCTGGATGACGAATTTCACCAGAAGCTCTCGCAAATCGCCGACTGCCAGCTCGCCTGGGATACCGTCGAGAATATTAAAGCCACCATTGACCGGGTGCGCTATATGAGCCTCGATCATGTGACCCCACCCGATATGATGCTGCGTCAGCACTATGATATTTTCCAGCCGCTGGTCGCCCGCAATCCGGATGCGGTTGAAAAAGCCATGCGCCTGCATCTGCAAGAAATTAGCGAGTCCGTGCTGCTTGTTCGTCAGGAAAACAGCGACTGGTTCAGCGAGGAATAAAACGAGTTGCGGCAGAACAGGTTATCTGCCGCTAGAAATTGACTTACCTGACAACCAGAACCGGTATTTTAGCGTGACGTAAAATCGACTCAGCGTTTGAACCAAGAAGATGAGTGGATATACCCGGCTTGCGGGAACCAATAACGATAACGTCAAAATCCTCATTGCCGCTCACCGCCAGAATTTCATCGCGCACGTTGCCAAAGACCACTCTGGAATGAATCCGCTCGGCGGGAATGGAGAACAGACGGGATATTGTCTTCATCTTTTTCTCCGATTCCTCACGCATATAGGCCTCAAACTTACGTATATCGGCCGCAAAACCGCGTAAAATTGAGCTGCTGCTGTTCGGCAGAACGTTGAGCAGCGTAATCTCCCCTTCATCCGCTGATGCTAAAAACTCAGCATGGCGAACCGCTTTGTCACTTAAATCCATTTCAAAAACGTCTACGGGCAGCAAAATTTTTTTGTACATAGTCCGTTCTCCTTTTTTCTGAGGAAACTTAGTAAGTTAACTCATCATGCCATATTTACTTCACCAGGAGAATGAATAATCACCCCGATAAATATTTAATTCATTAAAATAAACATCAGTTATTTATACTTAACTGTTGTTAGATAAAGTTATGTATATTCAACGATCTGGATCAAAGATTGCGCCTGACGCGAAATATATTTCTGGCGGGAAAAGCGTTCAGGGATAAAGCATGAGGGCAATGCCGCCGGGACCGGCGGCACGCGGGTGAAATAAATTAGTTTGCCTGAGCCCAGGCCGCTACGGTCGCTTTTGCGCCGTGCCGCTGCAGGGATAAATAAGCGCGAACCACCGCGTTCACGAAACGGCTCTCCTGGGGCAGGCTGGCACCGAAAATAGCCTCAATACCCAGCAGCGCGCGCACGCGTTCTTCGCCGTCTGCGCTATTCTGTACGGTTTGCGCAATTACCGGCAGTAAAGGATCGGAGATTTCAATCGCCTGCCCCTGGTCATCCACCCCGCTGACATAGCGCATCCAGGCCGCGACGCCCATTGCCAACAGCGTAAAGTCGCCGCCATGCGCCAGGTGCCAGCGAATCGAATCCAGCATCCGCTGCGGCAGTTTCTGACTGCCGTCCATCGCTATCTGCCAGGTGCGGTGCTTCAGCGCCGGGTTGCTATAGCGCTCGATCAGCAGACCGGCATAGCGTGCCAGATCCACACCCTGCACGTTCAGCGTCGGCGCCTGCTCCTCCAGCATCAGCGCACGCGCGGCGCGACGGTAGTTTTCGTCCTGCATACAGTCATTAATATGCTGGTATCCCGCCAGATAGCCCAGCCAGGCAAGAAACGAGTGGCTGCCGTTCAGCATGCGCAGCTTCATCTCTTCAAAGGGCAGCACGTCCGACACCAGCTCAGCGCCGGCTTTTTCCCACTGCGGACGACCGGCGACAAAGTTGTCTTCAATGACCCACTGACGAAACGGTTCGCAGGCGACGCCGGCCGGGTCGCGAACGCCGGTGAGCTGTTCAATTTTCTCCAGCGTTTCGGCCGTCACCGCCGGTACGATGCGGTCAACCATGGTAGAAGGGAAAGTGACACTGCGCGCAATCCACTCGGCTAATTCGGCATCGACGGCGCGAGCATAGGCGCAGACGACATTACGCATGACGTGACCGTTTTCCGGCATATTGTCGCAGGACATCACGCTGAAAGCCGGCAGACCTGCCGCCTTGCGGCGTGCCAGCGCTTCTACCACCACGCCCGGCGCGGATTTCGGTTGATGAGGGTTTTGCAAATCGGCAACAATCAACGGGTGATCTAACTGCAGTTCACCGCTGGCCGGCGAGTGGCAGTAGCCTTTTTCGGTAATGGTCAATGACACAATAGCGACCTGAGGCTCGCACATTTTTGCCAGCACGCTTTCCAGACCATCGACCTGGGCATGCATCGCCTCTTTGACCACGCCAACAATGCGGGCGGTCCAGGCATCCGCCGACATTTCGGCGACGGTGTAAAGTAAATCCTGCTGTTGCAGATCGGCGATTTGCTGCTCGCCACCGATCAGGTTCACTTCTGTATAGCCCCAGTCGCTGCCGTGTTCTGTCGCCAGAATATCGGCATATACCGCCTGGTGAGCGCGATGAAATGCGCCAAAGCCCAAATGAACGATGCGCGGAATAAGACCGTTGCGATCGTAAGCTGGCAGCGTGGCGTTCGCTGTTAATAGCATATGTTCCATGGTGGCTCTCATACTTATGATTTCTGGATCCCCACGGTAAGTGGGAACCGGCTGGTGAAATAAACCA
The DNA here is from genome assembly GCF_040064575.1 of Klebsiella sp. CN_Kp106. NCBI lineage: Bacteria > Pseudomonadati > Pseudomonadota > Gammaproteobacteria > Enterobacterales > Enterobacteriaceae > Klebsiella > Klebsiella sp. CN_Kp106. The sequence continues at coordinate 40,261 of NZ_JBEAIG010000012.1, forward strand.
TCTCATGCAATTGGTATGATATCTTTGACCTTTATCAACTACCATACAAGAAGACGGACGAGTTATACTTTCGGTATTTCTGGGAATAAAAGAGTGAAAATGCCGGGCTAATGGCCCGGCAGAGTGTTATTTACGGCGATTCATCATTCGGTGCGGAGTTTGTGTTTTTTAAATATATTGCCCGTTACCCACCGCTTTATTTTGCGGCGCGCAGTCTGCGGCGTCATTCAGCAAGCTCAGATCGCGGTCGCGCACTTCAGGCATCAGAATGGCGGAAATTAAGCCAATGATGGAGTAGCACACCAGCATCACAACAATGGGCATCCAGGAACCGGTCATATTGCAGAAAATACCGGCCAGCACCGGGCCAAAGCCTACGGCGACTAATCCCCCCGCCTCTTTTGAAATTGCCATGCGGGTAAAGCGATTACGTGAACCGAACATTTCCGCCATGGTGATGTTTTCCAGCGCAAACAGACCCAATACCGCGATATTATGAATGACGATCAGTGACGCCATGATGGTGCTCGCGCTATAGCTCTTATCCACAATAATCGACAGCATGGGGTACGCCAGAATAATGGCTGAAATATTAATGATAATATAGGGTAAGCGACGCCCCACTTTATCTGACAGCCACCCAAGAAATGGGATGGTAATAAAGCCGATAACAGAGCTAATCATTAACGCATCGGTAGGGATAGCTTTATCAAACAGTAATGTTTGTACCAGATAGCCCGCTAGGAAAGTTTGCAACAATCCTGAATTTCCCGCCTGTCCGAAGCGCAGACCCGTCGCCAGCCAGAAGGACTTACTTTTCAGCATGGCGCTAAAGGTACCTTCCTGGGTTGCTATCTCTTTCTGCAGGACGCTGTCTTCGCTCACTTTCTCAAAAACCGGGCTCTCTTTCAGATTGAGACGCAGCCAGATGGCAAAGATCATCACCACTACGCTTGCCAGGAACGGCACACGCCATCCCCACGCGACGAGCTGTTCACGGTCCAGCACGAAGAACATCACCGCCCAGATAGCCGTGGCGCTTAACGTACCGCAGTTGGTGCCCATAGCCACCAGCGAAGAGATAATTCCACGCTTACCTTTCGGCGCATATTCCGCCAGCATGGTACCCGCACCTGATATTTCAGCCCCGGCGCCCAACCCCTGAATAATACGTAAAGTCACAAGCAACACCGGCGCTAAAATACCGACCTGGGCATAGGTTGGCAGCACGCCAATAAGCGTGGTACAGATCCCCATCATGGTGATGGTAATAAACAGAACCTTCTTGCGCCCAATACTGTCGCCCATTTTACCAAAAATAAAGGCGCCGACGATCCGCGCAATATAGCCCGCGCCGTAGGTTCCCATTGCCAGAATCAGCGCCATGGCGGCGGATTGCTCCGGGAAAAAAATCTCATGGAAAACCAGCGCTGCGCCAAGGGAATAGAGTTGGAAATCCATAAACTCCAGTGCCGTGCCTAACCAACCAGATACGGCTGCACGAATGAGATCGGAAGTGGTTCTCTCATTTTTTACGGTAGTCATAATGATTATCTCTAATTGTAGAATACAGAGTCCGCACCTGTTGTTATTGGCTGAAGGTTAATAAAACCTTACAGCAACGTTTCCTGTCATTTTCAAAAAGCTCCAGTGCATCGATAACATGTTGATAAGCAAATTGATGAGTAATCAGCTCCTCCGGGTTAATTAAGCCTTGTTCCAGCCACTTTATGACCACCGGGAATTTATTGGCGTTAAGACGCGACGAGAAAATAGAGAGCTCTTTGCCGGTAATACCCTGCTGTGCAACCTGCGAAGGCTCCGTCGAGAATCCCATTAAAACAATTCTCGCCGCCGGAGAAGCCAGGGTGACCGCCTCTTGTAGAATCGAGGGATGACAGGCCGCATCGATAATCAGCGTCGGTAGTACCCCCTCCGCCTTCAGCGTATCCGCCAGAGGCACGACGCTGTTGTTAATCACCCAATCCGCGCCGTTACGCTGGGCCATCTCCAGGCGTTCATCAATGCGATCGACCACGATGACCTGCTTAACGCGATACACCCGCTTCAGCACCTGAATGGTCGTCAGGCCCATTGGCCCGGCGCCGTAGACCAGCGCGATATCCTGGTCGGTTGGCGAAACGTGCCCGGTAACGTTGGCCGCGATAGTGAAAGGCTCAATCATCACCGCATGTCTGTCCGTCACGTTGTCCGGAACCTGCCAGGCATTTTTCGCCGGCACCACCGCGTACTCGCTAAAGCCGCCATCCCGATGCACGCCGAGCACCACCAAAGAGGTGCAGACGTTTGGTTTGCCCACCGAGCAAGGATAGCAATGGCCGCAGCTGATGACCGGATCAACGCTGACCCGCTGGCCGATGGCTTTGTCGGTAACCCCTTCTCCGATGGCGTCGATAACGCCAAAAAATTCATGACCAATAACGCGCGGGTATTTGGCAAACGGATTGTGGCCGCGATAAATATGGCTATCGGAACCGCATATCCCCGCCAGCTTAATTTTTACCCGCACTTCGCCCGCGGCAGGCTGCGGGATCGGACGCTCTTCAATCACCAGTTCGTTGGGCTGGCGAATCACGATACTTTTCATTTTGACTTCCTTCTTTACCAGTTCCACAACGTGCCGTCTTCCAGACGCGCTACAGGCAAATAGGCCGGTTCATAGGGGTATTTCGCGGCCAGTTTTTCATCGAACTCAATTCCCAGCCCCGGTTTTTCACCCGGATGCATATAGCCGTTATCAAACGTCCAGCTGTGCGGGAAGACTTCCAGCATCTGTTCGGAATAGCCCATATATTCCTGGACGCCAAAATTCGGCACCCACAGGTCGAAGTGCAGCGCGGCCGCCATGCAGACCGGAGAAAGATCGGACGGCCCGTGTGAACCGGTGCGTACCTGATAAAGCGAGGCAAAATCGGCGATCCGACGCATCCCCGTAATCCCGCCTGCGTGGGTAATGGTGGTGCGGATATAGTCAATCAGCTGCTCTTCAATCAGCTGTTTACAATCCCAGATGCTGTTGAACACCTCTCCGACGGCAATCGGCGTGACGGTATGCTGACGAATTAAACGGAAACACGCCTGATTCTCCGCTGGGGTCGGATCCTCCATCCAGAACAGGCGGTAATCTTCAATACTCTTACCAAAACGCGCCGCTTCAATCGGCGTCAGGCGATGATGCATGTCGTGCAGCAGATGCTCGTTAAAGCCAAATTTTTCGCGTACGGCGGCAAACAGCTGTGGCGTAAAATCGAGATACTTCTCGGTAGACCACAGCTGCTCTTCCGGCCACTGGCCTTTGGTTGCCGGTTCGTAGGCCTGCCCTTTACCTTTCGCCATCCCGTAGGTGGTTTTCATCCCCGGCACGCCGCACTGCACGCGAATCGCTTTAAACCCCATCTCTTTGTGGCGCGCGTAGTCATCCAGCACTTCATCGATGGAGTGACCCGTAGTGTGGCAGTAGACCATCACGCCTTCGCGCGAAGCCCCGCCCAGCAGCTGGTATAGCGGCATGCCTGCGGCTTTCGCCTTGATATCCCAGAGCGCCATATCGATAGCGGAAATCGCCGACATCGTGACCGGACCACGACGCCAGTAGGCGCCCTTGTAGAAAAACTGCCAGATATCTTCGATGCGATGCGCGTCGCGGCCAATCAGCTGCGGACAGAGATGATCCCGCAGATAGGACGCAACGGACAGCTCGCGACCGTTTAGCGTCGCGTCACCTAACCCGACGATCCCGTCATCAGTGGTGACTTTAAGGGTGACGAAGTTGCGCCCCGGACAGGTGACGAAAACTTCAGCGGCAACGATCTTCATTTCTCATTCCTTACTTCTGTGCGGTTAGTGGGTAAAAGTAAACCATCAGACCTACTACCATACAAGTATAACAATCGAAAAAGACGCGGCAGATCACAGTATCTCATCGGGGATAAAAGCGGCGTGAACAGAGAAAGCGAGCGAGAAGGCAGGAAGAGATGGGCCGGGACAGCATCACCTGGCCCGGCTCACTCGGTAAAAGAGGCTATGCGCGTCCCCAGCCGGCCACAATAATCAGCATGCCGCACAGCGCAACCAGCGCGCCGGCCCAATCATAGTGGCTGAGTCTGACGCCATCGATAAAGCGCAGCCACAGCAGCGCAGTACACACGTACACCCCACCGTAAGCGGCATAAACCCGTCCGCTGGCCTCGGGGTGAAGCGTCAGAAGCCAGACAAAAAGCGCCAGCGCCAGGGCCGTCGGCATCAGCAGCCAGGGCGTCGCCCCGCGTTTTAACCAGAGCCAGGGTAAATAGCAGCCAATGATTTCGCACAGGGCGGTAGCAAAGAAAAGCAGCGTGGTTTTTAACATGCAAAGCGTCGTAAGTTGAACAAGCGTTAACGCATTCTACGTAATAATGGCCGTCGTTTACTCTGTTTTGTCGGGTATGCCGTCGAAAGGAGATGTAGTAAACTCAATCCAAGGGAATCGCTTAAAGGAAATCGTGATGAACACAACACTGAACAAACGCTGGTGCCTGACTGCCCTGCTGGCGCTGAGCGCGGTGGTCTTTACCGCATCGTCATTCGCCAAAACGGACAAGCTGGTCATCGAATCCGGCGACAGCGCCCAGAGCCGCCAGCAGGCCGCCATGGAAAAAGAGCAGTGGAATGACACCCGCACTTTACGCCAGAAGGTCAACAAGCGCGCCGAAAAAGAGTGGGATAAAGCCGACGTGGCTTTTGACGCCCAGGACAACTGCCAGAAGAGCGCGAACGTCAACGCGTACTGGGAGCCTAACACCCTGCGCTGCCTTGACCGCCGCACCGGTCGCACCATTACCCCGTAATGAATGGCGCCCGCACGGGCGCCACAATCACCAAAACTTCGCTATAACACACAGGTACTCCCATGACTGACGCTTATCACGTCAAACTCCGCCCGCTTGAGCGCGAAGACCTTCGCTTTGTCCACCAGCTCGACAACAACGCCAGCGTTATGCGCTACTGGTTTGAAGAGCCCTATGAAGCCTTTGTTGAGCTTTCCGACCTGTACGACAAACACATTCACGATCAGAGCGAACGCCGCTTTGTCATTGAATGCGACGGCGAAAAGGCCGGACTGGTTGAGCTGGTTGAAATCAACCACGTGCACCGCCGCGCCGAGTTTCAGATCATTATCTCTCCCGATTATCAGGGGAAAGGTCTGGCCACCCGCGCCGCTAAGCTCGCGATGGATTACGGCTTTATGGTGCTCAACCTGTATAAGCTCTACCTCATCGTCGATAAAGAAAATGAAAAAGCGATCCACATCTACCGCAAGCTCGGATTTATGGTGGAAGGCGAGCTGATTCATGAATTCTTTATTAACGGCGAATACCGCAATACCATCCGCATGTGCCTGTTCCAGCACCAGTATCTGGCCGAGCATAAACCGCAGGGCCAGACGCTGCTGAAACCAACGGCTCAGTAATAGTCAATAGTGCTTTTGATGGTGTAGTGGCGGGTTAGCGCAGGCTGGACGCTGTCGTCGACAACCTTAAGCTCGCAGCTTACCGGGTTGTCGTGACTGTCGTAATCGCAGGTCTGGCTTACGTTGCCCAGCGCGCGGTCATTGAAGGTGCTCACTGCGGTGTAGTCCATTTTTTTGCGCGGATCGGATGATGGCGTTGAGGCCACCGTAAATTGTTCACCTTTGGCTATGGTGGTTTTGCCCAGCGGATAGCCTTCTCTATCGTAGCGGTACGTCGCTGTACTCTCCTTGCCGCGAGCGGTGACGACAAACCCGTTATCATCGGTTTCCCAGGAGACCCCCGCCGAGGGCATTTCCGCCAGCTGACATTTGCCTTGTAAACGCAGGCGCTTTTCGTGGCTTTGCGCATCCAGGTAGTAGTTAGCGTCCAGCACCAACGCCGCGCCGGTTTTATTCTCCCGATCCTCAAATGCCAGCAGGTCAAAGCATCCTTCGCTGGATAAACGCCCTTTAACCCACTTCACCACTTGATCGTGTTCGTCATACAGCGTCTGGCTAAACGCTTTCACCGGCCCGCGCAGCGGATCGAACTCAAATTCGTTAGAAAAGCTGGCCATTTCCGGGGTGAAGGCCTGCGGCGCGCCCTTTTCATCGCAGGCGCTAAGCGCCCCGACAGCCAGTAACAGCAACAACCGTTTTTTCACGCGCGATTCCTTTTGTGCATAGTTCAATCATATTAGCAAATACAATTGTTTACACCACTTCTGCTATGCTTAAATCTGGATAACGTTAATAAGGAGTTTATGATGAAACTATCACCCTGGCTATGTGCGGCTCTGCTGCTGGGTTCGACAGCTGCTTTCGCGGCGCCGGATTCCTGCGAGCGGGTAAAAAGCGATATTCAGCAAAAAATCATCAACAACGGCGTCCCGGAATCGGGCTTCAGCCTGACGATAGTCCCGAACGACCAGCCCGATCAGCCTGGCGCACAGGTTGTCGGCCACTGCGCCAACGACACCTTTAAAATCATCTATACCCGCGACAGCGGTGCGCAGTAACCTCGCCGAATGTCTGGAGAAGTCTTATCCCTCGGTTGACCAGGGATAAGATCTCTCTACTCCATTTTAAGTATCATTCCTCACTCTCCACGCCGACCTTACGAAGGCGTTGGCATTACGCCATTATAACAAAATCATGGAGTGAGCAATGTCTAACCAGGAACATACCGACGGCCTTACCCGTCGAACGCTAATCAAATCAACCGCCCTTGGCTCGCTGGCTCTCGCCGCCGGCGGTTTATCGCTACCTTTCAGCCTGAGTCACGCCGCTGCCGCGGTGCAAGAAGCCGCTCACGGCGAGGAGCGTATCGTCTGGGGCGCCTGTTCGGTCAACTGCGGCAGCCGCTGCGCCCTGCGTTCACACGTGCGTGACGATGAAGTCGTCTGGGTCGAAACCGACAATACCGGCGCGGATATTTATGGCGATCACCAGGTGCGCGCCTGCCTGCGCGGCCGATCCATCCGCCGCCGCATTAATCATCCCGACCGCCTTAACTATCCCATGAAGCGCGTCGGCAAACGCGGCGAAGGCAAGTTTGTCCGCATTAGCTGGGAGGAGGCGCTGGATACGATCGCCGACAATCTCAAACGCATCGTCAAAGAGTATGGCAACGAAGCGGTTTATATTAACTACTCCTCCGGGATTGTCGGCGGCAATATCACCCGCTCCTCCCCTTACGCCTCGCTGGTCGCGCGTCTGATGAACTGCTACGGCGGTTTTTTAAGCCACTACGGTACCTACAGTACCGCGCAGATTTCCTGCGCGATGCCCTATACCTACGGCAGCAACGACGGCAACAGCACCTCCGATATCGAAAACAGCAAGCTGGTGGTGATGTTCGGCAATAACCCGGCGGAAACCCGCATGAGCGGCGGCGGGATCACTTACTATTTAGAACAGGCGCGAGAGCGCTCTAACGCGCGAATGATCGTTATAGACCCGCGCTACACGGACACCGCCGCCGGGCGGGAGGATGAGTGGATCCCGATTCGCCCCGGCACCGACGCCGCGCTGGTGGCGGGCATCACCTGGGTGCTGATTAATGAAAATCTGGTCGATCAGGCGTTCCTCGATACGTACTGCGTCGGCTACGATGAAAAAACGCTGCCGGCAGATGCCCCGAAGAACGGGCATTACAAAGCGTATATTCTTGGACAGGGCGATGACGGCGTGGCGAAAACGCCGCAATGGGCCTCGCGGATCACCGGCATTCCCGTCGACCGCATCATCAAGCTGGCCAGGGAAATCGGCAGCACCAGGCCGGCTTACATTTGCCAGGGATGGGGACCACAGCGCCAGGCTAACGGCGAGCTGACCTCCCGGGCGATCGCCATGCTGCCTATTTTGACCGGCAACGTCGGCATTAACGGCGGCAACAGCGGCGCCCGCGAATCCACCTATACCATCACCATTGAACGCCTGCCGGTACTGACCAACCCGGTCAAAACCGCCATCTCCTGCTTTAGCTGGACCGACGCCATCGATCGCGGCCCGGAGATGACCGCCACCCGCGACGGCGTTCGAGGGAAAGAGAAGCTGGACGTGCCGATTAAATTCATCTGGAACTACGCCGGCAATACCATCATTAACCAGCACTCCGATATCAATAAGACCCACGAGATCCTGCAGGACGAAAGCAAGTGCGAGACGATCGTGGTTATCGAAAACTTTATGACCTCCTCGGCCAAATACGCCGATATCCTGCTGCCGGACCTGATGACCGTCGAGCAGGAAGACATTATTCCCAACGACTACGCCGGCAATATGGGCTATCTCATCTTTATTCAGCCAGTTACCTCCGCTAAATTCGAGCGCAAACCTATCTACTGGATCCTCAGCGAAGTGGCAAAACGGCTTGGCGAGGATGTCCACCAGAAGTTTACCGAAGGCCGTACCCAGGAGCAGTGGCTGCAGCATTTGTACGCGAAGATGCTGGCGAAAGACCCGGCGCTCCCGAGCTACGATGAACTGAAAAATATGGGAATTTACAAACGTAAAGACCCCAACGGTCACTTTGTGGCCTACCGCGACTTCCGCAAAGACCCGGTCGCCAATCCGCTAAAAACACCGTCGGGTAAAATCGAGATCTACTCCAGCCGTCTGGCGGATATCGCCGCCAAATGGCAGCTGGAAAAAGACGAAACCATCAGTCCATTACCGGTATACGCTTCTACTTTCGAAGGATGGGACGATCCTCTGCGCGAGAAATTCCCGCTGCAAATGTTCGGCTTCCACTATAAAGCACGTACCCACTCCAGCTACGGCAACGTGGATGTCCTGCAGGCGGCCTGTCGTCAGGAGGTGTGGCTAAATCCGCTGGACGCCGAAAAGCGCGGGATTAAGAACGGCGATATGGTGCGCGTATTCAACGCCCGCGGCGAGCTGCGCATTCCGGCTAAGGTGACCCCGCGCATCATGCCCGGCGTGTCGGCGATGGGCCAGGGTGCCTGGCATGACGCCAACATGAATGGCGATCGTATCGATCGCGGCTCCTGTATTAATACGCTGACGACGCACCGTCCTTCGCCGCTGGCTAAAGGCAATCCGCAGCACACCAATCTGGTCGAAATCGAGAAGGTTTAAGGAGTAAACCATGAGCGCTCAGTATGGATTTTTTATCGATTCCGCCCGCTGCACCGGCTGTAAAACCTGCGAGCTGGCCTGCAAGGATTATAAAAACCTCACGCCTGACGTAAGCTTTCGCCGCATCTACGAATACGCGGGCGGCGACTGGCAGGAGGACAACGGCGTGTGGCAGCAAAACGTCTTCGCCTATTACCTGTCCATCGCCTGCAACCACTGCGAAGACCCGGCCTGCACAAAAGTGTGCCCCAGCGGCGCCATGCACAAGCGCGATGACGGCTTTGTGGTGGTGAACGAAGAGGTATGCATCGGCTGTCGCTACTGCCATATGGCCTGCCCGTACGGCGCGCCGCAGTACAACGCGGCAAAGGGCCATATGACCAAATGCGACGGCTGCTATGACGGGGTCGCCGAGGGTAAAAAGCCGATTTGCGTCGAGTCCTGCCCGCTGCGGGCGCTCGACTTTGGTCCCATCGAAGAACTGCGCGAAAAGCACGGTCAGCTTGCCGCCGTCGCCCCGCTGCCGTCCGCGCACTTCACCAGGCCGAGTATCGCGATCAAACCGAACGCCAACGCGCGTCCGTGCGGTGATACCACCGGCTATCTGGCCAATCCGAAGGAGGTGTAAAATGGGAAATGGATGGCATGAATGGCCGCTGGTGCTGTTTACGGTGCTGGGGCAAAGCGTTGCAGGGGCGATAATCGTCAGCGGGCTCGGCTGGCTTTCGCTGAATAATAACTCCGAAGCCCGGCAGCGCCTGGTGCGCTGCATGTTTTTTATCTGGCTGGTCATGGGGATTGGCTTTCTGGCGTCGATTATCCACCTCGGCTCGCCGCTGCGGGCATTTAACTCTCTTACCCGGGTCGGCGCATCGGCGTTAAGTAATGAAATCGCCAGCGGCGCGCTGTTTTTCGCCGTCGGAGGAGTGTGGTGGTTGCTGACGTTTCTCGGCAAAATGCCGGCAATCCTGGCCAAGGCCTGGCTTCTGCTCACCATGCTGCTCGGCTGCCTGTTCGTCCTGGAGATGACCCTGGTCTATCAAATTAATACCGTGCCGACCTGGTATAATGCCTACACCACCGCCGCCTTCTTCCTGACGATGGTGCTGTGCGGGCCGCTTTTCGCCGCCCTGCTGCTGCGGGTAGCCAACGTGCCTTTTAACGGCACGGTCTTCGCGTCGATGAGCGTCCTCGCGCTGCTGGCAAGCCTGGCCGTGGTCATTTTGCAGAACAGCGAACTGGCGGAGATCCGCAGTTCCGTGCAGCAGGCCAGCGCCCTGCTGCCAAACTACGGCTGGCTACAAATCCTGCGTTTAGCATTTTTGGCGCTGGGCCTTGGCTGCTGGATCTGCCCGTTGGCAAGAAAGAAAAACCCGCGCATCGCCAGCCTGCTGCTCGGACTGATACTGGTATTACTCGGCGAGTTTATCGGTCGCGGCCTGTTTTATGGCCTACATATGACCGTCGGTACGGCGATTGCCGGTTAATGAATGGGTGCCGCGGCACCCTCTGCAGTAAGGAATAGATATGATGCAATCGCAAGACCGCGATGCCGTCGCACTCAGCGCCCGTACGCTGGGGGCGTTGTTCTCCTATGCTCCGGGCAGCGAGCAGGCTGCTCCGCTGATTGCCGCCCTGCGCGACGGCAGCTGGCAAAGTCAGTGGCCCTGGCCGGTCGCGAACGGCCTGGCGGCGCAGTTCGCTCTCGAAGACGATGAACCGCTGGCGGACGCCTGGCAGCGGCTGTTCATCGGCCCGTGGGCGCTGCCTGCGCCGCCGTGGGGCTCCGTCTGGCTGGATAAAGAAAGCGTGCTGTTTGGCGACTCTACGCTGGCGCTGCGCGAGTGGATGCGGGCTAACGGCATCGGTTTGTCTGAGCAACGCGCTGAACCGGAAGACCACTTCGGTACGCTGCTGCTGCTGGCGGCCTGGCTTTGTGAATCCGGTCAGGATGAGGCATTTAACCAGCTTCTGGCCTGGCATCTTCTCCCGTGGTCGGGCCGCTTTCTGAGCGTGTTTATTGCCGGGGCGGGAAACCCTTTTTATCAGGCTCTTGGTCAGCTGGCGCAAGAAACGCTGACGCGATGGCAGGCGCGGCTGCCCTGCGCGGTCGCGGATAAGCCGCTCTACCGCTAATGCCCTGACGTTATGCCCGCCCGCCGGGCATAACGCATTTAGTGACAACGTCACCTTTAGCCTCTTTCGCACTTATCGCTTTTGCGTCTATGCTTATTCCCGGTAAAAATAAGCCCCATTCCCCGTTAACCGAATTCGCTGATGCATCGTCTTCACGCTTATCCTGATGTTCAGGTTATGTTTCGCCGCATGGTTATCGCCATGCTGGTCGGCGTCCTCGCCGCGCTCGCGGTTGCCCTGTTTCGCCATGCGATGACCGGTCTGGAAAGCCTGTTTCTGAGCAATGACAGCGGAAGCCTGGTGAACGCCGCCGAGTCGTTGCCACCATGGCGTCGGTTGCTGACGCCCGCGCTTGGCGGCCTTGCGGCTGGCGCCCTGCTCTGGCTCTGGCAGCGCCGCACCCTTGCGCGGCCCCGTGCACCAACCGACTATATGGAAGCGCTCGAGACCGGCGACGGTGTGTTTGATACGCCAGCCAGCCTGGTAAAATCGCTGGCCTCTCTGCTGGTGGTGACGACCGGCAGCGCCATCGGTCGCGAGGGGGCGATGATCCTGCTGGCGGCGCTGGCCGCGTCGCTGTTCGCCCGCCGCTTTACGCCAAAAGAAGAGTGGAAGCTATGGGTAGCCTGCGGCGCCGCCGCCGGGATGGCCAGCGCTTACCACGCTCCGCTGGCCGGGAGCCTGTTTATCGCCGAGATCTTATTCGGCACCCTGATGCTGGCGTCGCTTGGCCCGGTGGTGATTGCCGCGGTGGTGGCCCTGCTGCTGACCAATCTGCTGAACGGCGATTCGGCTCCGCTGTATCACGTTGAATTCCACGAAACCCTGAGCGCGACGCACTATGCGCTGATGCTGGCGACGGCGCTGCTGGCCGGGCTTTGCGGGCCGCTGTTTATCTGGCTGATGAGCTATAGCCACCGGTGCTTTGTCCGGCTGCGCCTGTCGCCTCCGTGGCAGCTGGCGCTGGGCGGACTTATCGTCGGTCTGCTGTCGCTGCTCGCGCCGGCCGTCTGGGGAAATGGCTATAGCGTTGTGCAAAGCTATCTTCTTTCGCCGCCGCTCTTCAGCGCCATGATTGTGGTGTTTGTCTGCAAGCTGCTCGCCGTGCTGGCCAGCAGCGGTTCCGGCGCGCCGGGCGGCGTTTTTACCCCAACGCTGTTTGTTGGGCTGGGGATTGGCATGCTGTTCGCCAGCCTGACCGGACTATGGCTACCTGATTACCAGGCTATCGCGATAGTGGTTGGCTTAACCGGCATGGCGGCGTTTCTGGCAGCCACCACCCACGCGCCGATTATGTCCACGCTGATGATTTGTGAAATGACCGGACAATACGTTTTACTGCCCGGTTTACTGATTGCCAGCGTACTGGCGTCGGTGCTGTCGCGGACGTTACGCCGGGATTCTATCTACCGCCATCACCTCGCCGAGTATCGATAAGTCGATATACTGGCTCAGTTCACGCTGCTCCGCGCGCGGTAAGTAAGGCAGTTCACCGATCAGCGGCGCCGGCAGCTTTTTGCTCAGCACCTCGATGATTTCAGCATAATGCGCCAGGCCTGGGTTAATCCGGTTGGCCACCCAGCCGATCAGCGGCAGGCCGTCGTTGGCAATCGCCTGCGCGGTCAGCAGAGCATGATTGATACAGCCTTCCTGAATGCCGACGACCATTAACACCGGCAGCTGTTCCTGCACCACCCATTCCGAAAGCGGACGCAGGTCGTTCATCAGGCTGCGCCAGCCGCCGGTACCTTCAACCACCACATGTTCAACCTGGCCGCTGAGGCGCTGGAGACCATCCGACAGCAGTCCGTAGTTGATCGGGCAACTGTGCGCCACGCTGCTTTCATCTTCGCTTAACGCGATGGGATTGACAGCTTCATACGGTAACACCAGCGATGACACGCTCTGTAAGACCAGCGCATCTTTGTTCCGCAGTCCGTCCGGCGTCTCTTTACTGCCCTTCGCCACAGGCTTGTACCCGGCGACGCTTTTGCCGCTGGCAGCCAGTGCCTGCAACAGCGCACGGGAAACCACCGTCTTGCCGACAGCGGTGTCAGTACCTGTTATGAAGAAACGCTTAAACATCACTAACCCCACAGTTATGTTGATGAAATATACGGGAGAGAAATAATCAACTGTGGAAAAAGTCTACGCGATGCTGCCGGAAGCCAGCTTGAGATAGCGCAATTTTTGGTGTGAATATGAAAAAATGTTAACCCTGTAACAGTCGTATCAGCAGCGATCCGTTATAGAGGGCATCCTTTACCAGGGCCGCGCCAGCCATCGTTCCCCGGTTAGAAAACTGGGTGCTTTCCACGGCAATATGTCGGCTGTAGGCTGGTAACGATTGTTGTCGAATACAATCAGATATTGCCGGAAACAGAATATCCGCGGCGAGATTGAAGGGAGAGCCGATAAGGATTTTCTGCGGGTTAAAGAGGTTAACCATAATCGCCAGAATCCGTCCAACGTGGTTCCCGACGCCGCTGATAATGTCCCGCGCCAGTAAATCCCCCTGCAGCGCGGCCTGACATAGCCATTCAACGCTCAGCGGCTGCTGATGCAGCATTGAGCTCATCGACTTCGCCATGCGGATCTGCGCCAGTTCCAGCACGCTCTCCACGCTGGCAATGGTTTCCAGACAGCCATGGTTACCGCAATAGCAGCGTTTACCATACGGGTCGACCTGGGTGTGGCCGATTTCGACCAGACTGCTGCTGCCCGCGTGCAGCAGACGACCGTCGGTGATCACGCCCGCGCCAACGTTATGGTCGATCACCACCTGAATCACATCTCGCGCTCCCCGGGAGGCGCCAAACAGCGATTCGGCCATGGTCCAGGCGCTGATATCGTGCTGAATGTAAACCGATACGCCGGTATGATTGGCTAAGATTTCGCCCAGCGGCATGTCCTTAACGTCTTCATAAAACGGCATCCGGTGGATGATACCGTGCTCGGTATCGATGATCCCCGGCATGGTGACGGCGATGGCGGTTAAACGCTCCAGCTTCTTTTGGTGACGAATAAAGAACTGGTCAACCTGATCGAGCAGCCGGCTCGCGAAGGGCTGAACGTGCTGTAACGCCAGTTCCAGCTGCTCTTCCACCACCAGCGCGCTGCTTAAATCCCGTAGCGCGAGGTGGATCTCGCCGCGGCTGATGCGGATAGAGAGGTAGTGCCAGGCTTCGGTTTCCACCATCAAGCCAACGGCAGGCCTTCCCCGGCTCCCTGGCTCCTGGATCTCCGTCTCCTGGACCAGATGCGCTTCCAGCATTTCGCGGACGATTTTGGTGATGCTGGCAGGCGCCAGCTGCGCGAAGCGCGAGAGGTCGATGCGCGACACCGGGCCAAGCTGATCAATCAGGCGATAAACCGCGCCCGCGTTGGTCTGCTTAATTTGATCGATATGGCCTGGCTGACTGTCCGCTACCACCGTTGACTCCCTTTATTTTCGCGCTTCGAAATAAACTGATGGCTATGGTGAAGCACTTCAACGGTACTCGTCAAATTTTTGCTTAGCCTTGTGATTTACCGCACATTTTTAGCCGTTATTTGTCCTAAATGTCTCATGTGGCGCTGGCAAGCAGCGATTCACGAAAACGCCGGGCCGCTTGCCCCTGTTCGTGATGCTTCGACCACACCAGCCACATTTCCGACACCGCGTCCTGCTCTTCGATCGGCAGCCAGCACATTTCCAACAGCTGGACCCGCCTGAAGGACGCCGGTAAAATCGACACGCCAAGCCCGGCGGCCACCAGGCCGATAATCGTCATTGCCTCCCCCACCTCCTGGGTGATGGCTGGCGTCAGGTCGTAGCGGCGCATCAAGCCCAGAATGTCGTCATACAGCCCGGTACCCACATGGGGATCGAAAAACACGAACGGCTCCCGTGCCAGTTCCCGCAGGCTTACGCGCGGCTTGCTGGCCAGCGGATGATCGCGGGGCACCATCGCCAGCAGCGGTTCGCGCAGCACTCTTTCCCAGACCAGGGTATCCGGCAGCTGGGTATTACGCATCAGTCCCAGATCCAGCGCGCCCTCGTTCAGCGGCACAATCTGCTCGCGCGTGTTGGTTTCCCGCGTCTGAATATGCACATCGGGATAGCGGCGGCGAAAGGTCGACAGCGTGTCGGAAACCGCCTTGATAAAGGGGGCCGATGAGGTAAATCCAATGCGCAGCTCGCCGGTTTCGCCGTGGTGAAGCCGAGCCGCGCGCGCGGCAGCATCATCGACCTGCGAGAGGATCTGCCGGCTATCGGCGAGAAACTGCCTTCCGGCTTCGGTCAGGCTGACGCTGCGATTAGTACGAGCAAACAGACGCGCGCCAATTTGCTGTTCAAGGATTTGAATCTGCTGGCTAAGCGGCGGCTGAGAGATATTTAACCGCGCCGCCGCATGGCCAAAATGGAGCTCTTCCGCCACGGCAATAAAATAGCGCAGATGGCGCAGTTCAATATTCATATTTAAAACGTCTTATTTGAGATTATTAATATATTAGACAGAATATTTACATTTTCATACCCTGAATAAGTGGCCATTGCGGTCACTTAACTCTCTGTATATCAGCAAGGATTTTTCCGTGAGTCGTACAACTACCGTTGACACCGCCCCGGCAAACGACGTCAGCGACATCATCGCTCCTCAGCCAAACCAGTTTATCAAACGCGGTACTCCGCAATTTATTCGCGTCACTCTCGCCCTCTTTTCTGCCGGACTGGCGACGTTCGCGCTGCTTTATTGCGTCCAGCCGATCCTCCCGGTGCTCTCCAGTGAATTCGGCGTCTCACCGGCCAGCAGCAGTATCTCGCTGTCGATTTCCACGGCGATGCTGGCGGTCGGCCTGCTGTTTACCGGTCCGCTGTCCGACGCCATTGGCCGCAAACAGGTGATGGTTACCGCGCTGGTGCTAGCCTCCTGCTGCTCACTGCTGTCGACGATGATGTCCAGCTGGCATGGGATCCTGATGATGCGCGCCCTGATCGGCCTGTCGCTGAGCGGCGTGGCGGCGGTCGGCATGACCTATCTGAGCGAAGAGATTCACCCCAGCGTGGTGGCGTTCTCAATGGGTCTTTATATCAGCGGAAACTCCATTGGCGGCATGAGCGGCCGTCTGCTAACGGGGGTATTTACCGATTTCTTCGGCTGGCGGATAGCGCTGGCGGTCATTAGCGGCTTCGCGCTGGCGGCCGCGCTGATGTTCTGGCGCATCCTGCCGGAATCGCGCCACTTCCGTCCAACCTCGCTGCGGCCAAAATCGCTGCTGATCAACTTCCGCCTGCACTGGCGCGATCGCGGGCTGCCGCTGCTATTTCTTGAGGGTTTCTTGTTAATGGGGTCATTCGTGACGCTGTTTAACTATATCGGTTACCGCCTGATGCTTTCGCCGTGGTCCCTCAGCCAGGCGGTCGTTGGCCTGCTATCGGTGGCCTATTTGACCGGTACCTGGAGTTCGCCGAAAGCCGGGGCCATGACCGTTCGCTACGGTCGCGGCCCGGTGCTGCTGTTCTCGACTGCGGTGATGCTCGGTGGCCTGCTGCTGACCCTGTTCTCGTCGCTGTGGCTGATTTTTATCGGCATGCTGCTGTTTTCCGCGGGTTTCTTCGCGGCCCACTCGGTGGCCAGCAGCTGGATTGGCCCGCGCGCGCGTCGTGCCCGCGGCCAGGCGTCATCGCTCTATTTATTCAGCTACTATCTGGGTTCCAGCATGGCGGGGACGTTAGGCGGCGTATTCTGGCATAACTACGGCTGGAACGGCGTAGGTGGGTTTATCGCGCTGATGCTGCTGGCGGCGCTGCTCACCGGCGCGTGTTTACACAAGCGACTGAAATAACGCAGATTAACGTGGCCTGAAACGGGCCACGCTCTTCACCACATCCCCAGTACCGACGACATTCCCAACAGTTCTCTAACGGCATCGACGGAAAGCAGTGCTATAAACAGCCAGGTAAACGGATTCATAATCCACCTCGCATCGGCGGCCTGCGCCTGCATTAAGTTTAGCCGTAGTTCAGAGAAAGCGTCTGCTACTTTACGCACATCTGGATTATTTCGAGCCAAACATAAAATACGCAATCGATTAATCACTACATTATGCTGATGAACCGTTCGGGCAATCACACACCAGCCTGCACCACCTTACTCCACCAGGGTAACTCGTCTACCCTGAAACGGTGGCCAGCTGGTTCACTCCAGCGCCGCCTGAAGTCCGTTTCCAGAGAGCCCTGTTGGCCAGAAATGGCGCTGGCTTTCCGCCAGTATCGGCTTCCCCTCCAGCTCCTGTGAAATGTCTATTGTCAGGGTTTGTGGTTTGCCTTGCCCGGGCGGACATCAGGATATCAACAGAGATCATTATTCACTCCCTTCCACAACGTCAGATTCATATTCATCCGTGCGGCCTGGCG
>NZ_JBEAIG010000013.1:0-57687 GCF_040064575.1 Klebsiella sp. CN_Kp106
CGCGACCCGGGGCCTCGCCGGAACGGGCCGTGGTTTGACTATCGCGAACCGACGTCCAGACAAACGCAATAACGAACAGGACGGTAAACAGCACCACAATGGTCGGCGCCGGGGCGCTGTCGAGATAAAACGACAGCCACACGCCGCCCAGCGAACAGCTTAACGCTATCGCCACCGCCAGCAGCAGGGCGCTGACAAAACGCCGCGTCAGCAGCAGAGCGATCGCCCCCGGCGCTATCAGCAGCGAAATCGACAAAATGATCCCCACCGCTTTCAGCGTCGCCACGATGGTCAGCGCAATCATGCACAGCAGCCCATAATGCAGCAGCCCGCAGCGCAATCCGCTGGCCTTCGCCTGCTGTGGATCAAAGGCGTGCAGCAGAAAATCACGCCACTTAAGCCCGATTATCAGCGCAATCGCCAGCGCGATCAGCGACGTTTGCGCAATATCGCTGGCGGAAATACCCAGCATGTCGCCAAACAGAATATGATCGAGATGGACCTCCGACTGAATCGACACGTACAGCACCAGGCCCGCGCCAAACATCCCGGAAAATACGATGCCCATGATCGTATCGCGCTTAATGCGGCTGTTATCGTCGAGATAACCGGTGGCGATGGCGCAGAACAACCCGGCGATAAACGCGCCGATGGCGAAGGGGATACCGAGAATATACGCCACCACCACGCCCGGAAAAACCGCGTGGCTCATGGCATCGCCCATCAGCGCCCAGCCCTTGAGCACCAAAAACACCGACAGCAGCGCGCAGGGGACGGCAACGATCGCCGCCACCAGCATGGCGTTGACCATAAAGGAGAACTGGAAAGGTTCAATCAGCGCGCTCAGCATGAGGCCTCCCTGGCGCGGCGACGGCTGGCGAGCAGGCCGTGCTTCGGCGCGAAAACAAAAGCGGCTAAAAACAGCAGCGTCTGGGCGACGACGATAATCCCGCCGGTCGCCCCGTCCAGATAGTAGCTCAGCCACGCGCCGAAAAAGCTGGTCAGGCTGCCAATCGCGACGGCAATCGCCAGCAGGCGCGGGAAGCGGTCGGTCAACAGCCAGGCGGTGGCCCCGGGCGTCACCACCAGGCAAATCACCAGAAACGCGCCGACGGTCTGCAGCGCCGCCACGGTACAGGCCGCCAGCAGGGTAAAGAACAGCAGCTTCAGCGCGGTGGTATTCAGGCCAATGGAACGAGCGTGGTTTTCATCGAAAAAGGTCACCATCAGGTCTTTCCACTTCAGCAGCAGAATCGCCATCGAAATAGAGCCAATCGCCGCCAGCTGGATAATATCCTCCGGGGCGATGGCCAGAATATTGCCGAGAATAATGGTCTGGATATTCACCGAAGTGGGGTTCAGCGACACCATAAACAGGCCAATACCGAAAAAAGAGGAGAAGATCAGGCCGATAATCGCGTCTTCCTTCAGCTTCGAACGCTGGTTAAGAAACAGCATGCTGCCCGCCGCCAGGCCGCCGGAAAGAAACGCCCCCAGCGCGAAGGGCAGGCCGAGCATATAAGCGCCCGCCACGCCGGGCACGATGGAGTGGGAGAGGGCGTCGCCAATCAGCGACCAGCCTTTAAGCATCAGGTAGCAGGAGAGAAACGCGCACACCCCGCCCACCAGCGCCGAGACCCACATCGCGTTCAGCATATAGTGATAACCAAACGGCTCCAGTAGCCAGCTCATCTTTCGCCTCCCGCCGCCCGACGGCTGATAAATGGCCGCTCATCGTCGGTGATAATCCGCTCTTCCGCGCCGCTCAGCACCACGTGGCGCAGCACGCCGCTAAACGCCAGTTCGAGGTTTTCGGCGGTAAAGGTGCTTTCCGTCGGGCCGCTGGCCAGCACGGTGCCTTTGACCATCACCGTGTAGTCGCAGAACTCGCTTACCGAGCCGAGGTTATGGGTGGAAACCAGCATGGTGCAGCCTTCGTCGCGCAGTTCCCGCAGCAGCTCGATGATGCGCGCTTCGGTCTGCACGTCGACGCCGGTAAAGGGTTCATCCAGCAGAATGACTTTTCCCTGCTGAGCGATAGCGCGGGCCAGAAACACGCGCTTTTTCTGCCCGCCGGAGAGTTCGCCGATCTGGCGGTGGCGGTACTCGCTCATGCCGACCCGCGCCAGGGCGGCGTCGACAATCTCATGGTCGCGCGGTTTGGCCCGCCGTAGCCAGCCCATATGGCCATAGCGCCCCATCATCACCACATCTTCCACCAGCACCGGGAAGGACCAGTCCACCTCTTCCGCCTGCGGAACGTAGGCGACGAGGTTCTGCCGCAGGGCGCGATTAACCGGCTGACCGAGAATCGCAATATCGCCTTTTCCGACGCGCACAAAGCCCATCAGCGCTTTAAACAGCGTCGATTTTCCCGAGCCGTTCACCCCGACCAGCGCCGCGATGGCGCTGCGCGGGACGCTAAAAGAAGCATCGCGCAGCGCGGTATGACCGTTGCGGTAGGTGACGCTGACATTGTTGACCGCGAGGCCCGGCAGCTCGTGACTCATGCCTGTTTCCTTAGTCCGTCGTTGATGCCCTGGACGATGGTTTGGGTGGTGACGCGCAGCAGGTCGAGATAGGTCGGTACCGGGCCATCGGCGGCGCTCAGAGAGTCGACGTACAGGACGCCGCCGTAGTGGGCGCCGGCCTCCCGGGCCACCTGACGCGCCGGTTTATCAGAGATGGTGCTTTCGCTAAAGATAGTCGGGATCCGCTCTTTCTTCATGGTGTCGATGGTTTTGCGCACCTGCTGCGGGGTGCCCTGCTGGTCGGCGTTTATCGGCCACAGATAGCGCTCCTGGAGGCCGTTATCGCGGGCCAGATAGGAGAACGCGCCCTCGCTGGTCACCAGCCAGCGCTTATCCTGCGGCAGCTTCGCCAGCTCCGCCTTCAGCGGCGCCATGGTCTGGCGGATCTTCTCTTTGTAGGCTTCGGCGTTGTGGCGATAGGCGTCGGCGTTCGCAGGATCGTATTTCACCAGCGCGTCGCGAATATTATCGACGTAGATCAGCGCATTGTCCGCCGACATCCACGCGTGCGGGTTGGGTTTGCCGTTATACGGCCCTTCGCTGATGCCCATCGGCTGAATACCGTTGCTGACCACCACTTCCGGTACGCCGTTTAAGTGCTGATAAAAGCGGGCGAACCACAGTTCAAGATTCAGGCCGTTGGCGAGGATCAGCTGCGCGCCCTGCGCGCGTTTGATATCTCCGGGGGTCGGCTGATATTCATGGATCTCGGCCCCCGGTTTGGTGATGGAGCTGACGTCGGCGGCGTCGCCCGCGACGTTTTGCGCCATATCGGCGATCACCGTGAAGGTGGTAATCACTTTAAATTTCTCTTTTGCCTGGACGGGGGCGACGGCCAGCAGCGCCAGCGTGGCGGCAAACATCAGATGCTTCAGGGGTGGCAGGTGCAGCATAAGGTCCCTCACAACGTTGCGGTTAATTAATCATCATTTATAGCCATTGCTATGTTATATAGCACAAGCTATTTATAAATGAAAATAATTCTTATTTAGATGTGAGGCGAATGATTAGCGTGCGAACCCGCGGCGGGAGAGGAAAAGACCCGGCCACGCGGAAGGCCGGACGCTGAAATCAGGAGAGATCGGCCACCGACTGGCGGGGGATCAGGCGGCCCGCCAGCGTGCGCCCTTCGGGAGAGAAGGTGGGGCGCTCGTCAATCAGGTTGCGGATACGCTGCAGGCAGTTCTCCATCAGCTGCTCCAGCGGCCAGGAGATACAGGTCAGCGGCGGATTGAGCAGCGAGGCGAGGGGAGAATCTTCCAGGCTCAGCAGCGAGACCTCCTGCGGTACGGCAACGTTGAACTCGCGCAGCAGGCGCATCGCTTCGGCGGCGTAGCGGTCCCGTTTCACGATAATCACCGAGTATTTGCTGAAGCTATTAATCAGCGTCAGCAGCGCCTGTTCAACGTTATCGTTGGCCGCCAGCATCAGCTGCCGGTTAAAAGGGATGGAGTAGTTTTGCAGGACGTTGCGATAGCCTTCGAGCATCTGGCGGCTGGCGTCATCGCTGTCGTTATCAACGAGCAGCGCGATATTGCGATGGCCCTTGCCGATCACGTAGCGGCAGGCGCTTTCGGTGGCAAAAGCGTAGTCGTAGCCCTGATTATTGACCCCGGCAATGCTGAAGCGGTCAAAGGAGATCACGTTGCGCGGCGCATCCGCCGGGACGGCGCCGAGCACCACCACCGCCACGCACTGGCGCTGTAAATCGTCGACGACCGCCGCCTGTTCCGCCGCATCCGTGACGTACTGAACAATCAGGTTTTTATTCAGCCCCTTCAGCGCTAGCGAGAGCATCGGCAGCAGGCGCGCGCCGCTGCTGTCATCGTTCGCCGGGATCACCAGCCCCACGTGATTGGATGTCTGACTGGCGAGGTTTTGCGCGGCAAAGCTCGGGCGGTAGTTAAGTTCCTCTACCGCGCGCAGCACCGCTTCCCGGCTCTCTTCGCGCACGCCCCGCGTGCCGGTCAGCACGCGGGATACCGTCGCTCGGGAGACATTCGCTAATCTTGAAACATCATCAATGGTTGGCATGGCATTTTCTGTCTGAATATTTTCGCCTAGCTTAGCATACCTGCTGAAAAAAGTGTCTACCGCCGACCGGCTTCAGCGTTGGCCAGAACCGGCAGCCAGGCCGCGCCGCGCACGCCGCTGGCGTCGCCGAAGCGGGCCTGTTTGATCTGCGTTCGGCAGCTGTCGGAAAAGAGATACGGGACAATCGCCGACGGCAGCTGCTCATAGATTTGCCCGACGTTGGAGAGCCCGCCGCCCAGTACAATCACCTGCGGATCGAGGATATTGATTACCGACGCCAGGCTACGGCCGAAAGCGTCAATAAAATGCCGCCAGTGGGCCAGCGCCTGCGGTTCGCCGTTTTGCGCGGCGGCGATAATCGCTTCCGCAGGCGCCTGCTCGCCGTAGCGGCGGGCAAAGCCGGTACCGGAGATAAAGCTTTCGATGCAGTTCTCTTTGCCGCAGTAGCAGGGCTGCGCCGGGCCGTCGCGCTCGGGGCGGTACCCCGGCAGAGGATTGTGTCCCCATTCGCCAGCGATGGCGTTAGGCCCGCTGAGCAGCCGTTGGTTCACCGCGACGCCGCCGCCGCAGCCGGTACCGATGATAACGCCGAATACGGTCGGTGCCCCCGCGCCCGCGCCGTCTACCGCCTCAGAGAGGGTGAAGCAGTCGGCATCGTTTGCCATCCATACCGGTTGACCGAGCTCCCGCATCAGGTCATGACGCAGGTCGTGGCCGTTGAGCACCAGACAGTTACAGTTTTTAATCAGGCCGCTTTG
This sequence comes from Klebsiella sp. CN_Kp106, assembly GCF_040064575.1. NCBI lineage: Bacteria > Pseudomonadati > Pseudomonadota > Gammaproteobacteria > Enterobacterales > Enterobacteriaceae > Klebsiella > Klebsiella sp. CN_Kp106. Next base: position 5,324 of record NZ_JBEAIG010000013.1, read on the forward strand.
CGGGTCGATAGCCCCCGGCAGGCCGATACCGAGAGTAAACGGCCGTTCGCTCCAGTCGCGGACGGTCGCAATCAGTCCGAGCAGCTGCTGCATAAACGCCTGATAGCTCTCTTTATGCGTCGGACGGCGCTGGCGATAGACGCATTCGCCCGCCGCGTTGAGCAGGACGGCTTCCATTTTGGTGCCGCCAATGTCTAAACCCAGATGTAGCATGGTTGTCCTTAATTGTGGCCGACGGTTTCCCGGGCCGCTACGCGTGTAGTTCAGGTAGCCCGGCTAAGCGCAGCGCGAGCCGGGAAGTCAGTCAGCCAGGTGACATGAGCATTTACCGTTTTCCCGGGTTGCGGCGTAAACGCCTTACCCGGGCTACGTCATCTCCTCTCCCCGGAGAGGGGGAACCCTACGCGTGCAGCGGTCGCGAGCGGTAAATGGCGATCAGTTCGCCGATCAGCTCTTTCGCCAGAATCGAGGTCATCAGATGATCCTGAGCGTGAACCATCACCAGAGTCATTTTGGTTTTACCCTCGCCTTCGTCGGCCTCAATCAGCTGGGTCTGTACCAAATGCGCCTCGCGGGCAAAATGCGCCGCTTCTTTCATTTTTTCGTCGGCGGCGGCGAAATCACCCGCTTTAGCGCAGCTCAGCGCTTCGTAACAGAGACTACGCGACTGCCCGGCGTTGATGATGATACCCATTACCTGTTCTTCTAATTCCATGACAAACCTCTGAATAGTATGAATTATGCGGACTGCGGCGCGCTTTCGGCCTGGGCCGCCGCGTTAGCGTGCTCCTGCTCCAGCAGCTGTTTTTCGTAGGCTTTGAGGAACGGCAGATACATCACCATCGCCGTCGCCATGCAAATCAGGCACATGATCACCGGGCTAAAGCTCCAGTTCGCCGCCCACGAGGCGCCGATAGGGGCCGGCGTCGTCCACGGCGTCATCGACACCACGCGGCTCACCAGGTCCAGCTTCAGCGCAAAGTAGGCCAGGGTTGCGTTGATCATCGGCACCAGCACGAACGGCAGGAAGAACAGCGGATTCATAATGATCGGCGCGCCGAACAGAATCGGTTCGTTGATGTTAAATACGCCCGGCACCACGCCCATCCGGCCAATCGTCCGCAGATGCACCGCCTTACTGCGCAGCAGCATCAAAGCCAGCGGCAGGGTGGAGCCGACGCCGCCGATCAGCAGATAGTGATCCCAGAAGCCCTGGACATAGATATGCGGGATCGCGGTGCCTGCGGCCATCGCCGCCTGGTTGATCGACAGGTTCGCCATCCAGAACGGATTCATAATCCCGGTGACGATCAGCGCCCCGTGAATGCCGGCAAACCACAGGACCTGGCACACCAGCACCGACAGCAGAATCGCCGGTAGAGTATCGGACGCCGCCACCAGCGGTTTCACCAGCGACATGATCGCTTCCGGTATGATCATGCCCAGCTGCGCTTCGATAAACAGGTTCAGCGGATGCAGCGTCAGCACGATCGCCAGCACCGGGATCAGGATCTCAAACGAGCGCGCCACGCCCGCCGGCACTTCAGGCGGCAGACGGATCGTAATATTGTGGCGCTTGAGGAAGGCGTACAGCTCGGTAGAGTAAATCGCCACCAGAATTGCGGTGAAGATCCCCTGGCCGGAGAAGTAGGCGGTGGAGATCTGGCCATCTTTCAGCGGCGCGGCCACCAGCAGGAACGACATCAGCGACAGCATCCCGGCGGTCAGCGAGTCCAGATTGTGGTGTTTTGCCAGGCTGGCGGCGATCCCGACGGCGATAAACAGCGTCATCACCCCCATGCTGAAGTTAAACGGCAGCATCAGCGCATCGCGATGATCGAGAGAAAATTGCAGCCAGGCGCGGGCAAAGCCCCACGTTGTATCCGGGGAAAACGGCGGGAAGATAAAGACCAGCAAAAACGAGCCGACGATCATAAAGGGCAGGGCGGTAATAAAACCGTCGCGGATGGAGGTGACGTATTTTTGTTGGCCGATCGCCCCCGCCATAGGCGTGATCTTCTGTTCAATCACGGCGATCAGCTTCGCGTACAGAGAGCTCATGATCTTTCCTTAGTTTTTGTTATCGATAAGGGAAAGCGCGAAATCCAGTACGGCGCCGCCTTTCTGCATGCCGTAATCCATCATGTTGATGGGTTCCACGCGGATACCGTATTTATCAGCCTGCTTTTGCAGATCTTTCTGCATGTATTTCACCTGCGGCCCCAGCAGGACCACCTGGTAATGGCCGACCTGTTGATCGAATTCCGCGACGCCAAAGGCGTTGATCTCCACCGGCAGACCGCGCTGCTCGGCTTCGGCGATCATTTTTTTCACCAGCAGGCTGGTGGACATGCCCGCGGAACAGCACAACATTATCTTTTTCATATATCGCTCCTGATGAGATGGATGCGCCGACTATAGTCATAACGGATATAAAACGGAAAGCGCTTTCCGTTTGTGGATTTATTTATTGTGACCACGATCACCTATGGCGGGCTTTTACTTTACCCGGGAGTGCGCGATCATCCTGGCGACACCTCTATTCTTAAAGGCAGGATTATGAACATTCAGTTGATGAATGTTGCCGTCGATATCATCGAGCAGCGGCTGGCGCCGCTGGCCAACGTTCTGACGCGCAATAACCACATTACGGCGATGCGCGACAGCTTTGCGCTGGCGATGCCGTTTGTGATTGTGGGAAGTTTGCTGGTGCCGATTTTGTTTCCGCCCGTTTCCATTAACGGCGCATCGGCTTTCGGCCAGTTCTATTTCCAGCTGCGGCCCATTCTGCTGCCAACCTTTGAATTGACTATCGGGCTGGTGGCGCTGATTGTGGCCTTCGGCGCCAGCGCCAGCCTTGCCAAGCAGTACCGGCTGCCGGAGCGGCTCTGCGGGCTGACCGGCTGCCTGGCGTTTTTGCTGTTTATCGGCTTTCGCGACAACGGCGCGACCAATATTTTCCTCGGCGGAATGGGGATTTTTACCGCACTGATTTCAAGCACTTACTCTATTGAAATCGTGCGCTTTTTCTATAAGAAAGGCTGGTGCATCCGCCTGCCGGAAGAGGTGCCGGTGATGACCCGCAACGGCTTTCAGCTGCTGATCCCGCTGCTGGTGGTGATGCTCTCTATTAGCGTCATCAACGCGCTGCTGCTGCAGAGCACCGGGCGCATTTTACCGGAGCTGATTAGCGAAGCGGTGCGGCCGCTGGTGGTGGCGTCCGATACCCTAACTGCGGTATTAATTTCTTTATTTATCTGCAACCTGCTTTGGTTTGTCGGCATTCACGGCGCGCTGATTATCACCGGGATTATGAACCCGTTCTGGATGACCTATCTGTTTGAAAACCAGCAGGCGCTGGCCGCCGGTTCCGCTACGCTGCCGCATATCTACCTGCAGGGATTCTGGGATTTCTACCTGCTGATCGGCGGCATCGGCTCGACGCTGCCGCTGGTTTTTATGGCGATGCGCAGCCGTTCGCGGCAGCTGAAAAGCGTGGGGAAAATTGGCCTGCTGCCCTCGCTGTTTAACATCAATGAGCCGATATTGTTCGGCTTTCCGATTATCATGAACCCGGTTTTCCTGCTGCCGTTTCTTTTTGTACCGTTGATAAACGCCTGTATCGCCTGGTATTTAACCCATCTTGGGGTTCTCGATCGGGCGGTGGCGATGCTGCCGTGGTCGATGCCGGCGCCGCTCGGCGCGGCGTGGTCAGCCAACGGCAGCTGGAAAAACCTCTGCATGTGCCTGTTCGCTATTTTTAATGCCTGGATGCTCTATCGTCCGTTCTTCAAGGTCTATGAACGGCAGCTCGCCGACGCCGAACGCTAAGCTTTTCGCCTGCCTGCCACAGCCCGCCGCGCGCGGGCTTTTTTATTTCCGCTTAAAGATGTGATCTAAATCACGAATATTTGCCCGCTATCGTTAAATTTGTGAACTCATCCGGCAATTACGGAAAGCGCTTTCCGTTAATGGATGTACATTTCCAATTTTGATCCGTAAATTTCCTCCCGTTCTCAGGCAGTGTTAATAAAAAAATAACCAAGGATAAAAAATGATCAGGCTAAATCATTCAATACCTCTGTCTTTACTCGCCCTCGCGGTGATGAGCGACTGCGCCATCGCCGATCCGAAGTACGATTTTATGCTCCACGGCTATATCCGTTCGGGGATCCTCGCCAACGCCGACGGTAACCGCGCCGACTCCGTTGGCCTGATGCCGGACGGCAAGTGGCGTCTGGGCAACGAAGAGGACACCAAGATCGAACTGATCCCGACGGTGACGTTAACCTCGGACAGCGGCGTGGTGGCTAAAGTCCAGGCCAACATTACCCATCAGTCGAAATGCACCTCAGACTGGAACTGTCAGGATGACGACGGGCATGATGTGCAGTTCCGTGAAGGTTTTGCCGAACTGTCAAATCTCGACTTCGCCCCGGAAATGACCTTCTGGGCCGGTAAGCGCTACAGCAGCTCCAACACCTCCAGCCACCAGTTCGACTGGGAGTACATTCAGTACAACGGTACCGGCGGCGGCTTCGACAACATGGATCTCGGCTTCGCGCGCTTCGATGCCGGGGTTTACGCCTTCTCGCCGACGGATGAAACCAAAGCCTACCCGGTCGACAAAGGCGATCAGGGCTATCCGGATGACTACTCGCTCAACCTGTGGCTGAAAAAGATCGGCGGCACCGGCTTCGATCTTGAGCTAATTGGCCACCACATGAACCGCAACGAGAAGCACCCGACCTCGGCGGAGAAGGGCTACGGCGTGACCGGCGTTTACAACTTTGACGGCTTTTACGGCCTGACCGGCGGCTACTCTCGCGTGGTCTTCCAGTACGGGCGTGGCCTGGCGGCGGGAGACTCGCTGGGTAAAAACGGCTGGGGCTGGGCAAACCTCGACGATACCCAGTCCTGGCGCGTGGTGCTGGATAACATGGCCTCGCTCGGCGACTGGGAAATCTCCACGTTCGCCTACTATCAGAAAGACAAAAACTACCGCTGGTGGACGGAAGACGCCGAAGGCTGGGGGCGCACCAGCTGGGTGGCGGGGATTCGCCCGTACCAGCAGATCACCAAAAACTTCGCCATGCAGTACGAGCTGGGCTACGAATATCTCGACGATAAAAACTACAAAGGCGTGGACGGCAAAGGCAAAGGCGGCCTGACCAAAGTGACCATCGCGCCGACCCTGACCTTTGATTCCGGCTTCTGGACTCGCCCGCAGCTGCGCTTCTTCGTCACTTACGCGAAGTGGGATAAGGGGGTGTCCGACGCGCTGGACGGCAACTACGACTGGAGCACCAATACCCTTTCCGCCGGTAGCTACTCGCGCAGCGGCGACACCGATACGCTGAATTTCGGCGTGCAGGCCGAAGTCTGGTTCTAAGGAGAGATAACGATGATTAAGCCGGTGAAAAAACTGATGCTCGTCGCGCTGCTTTCGGCGCTGGGAAGCGCAGGCGCGATGGCCGCGGAGCAGTCGCACTTTGAACACTTTATTACCCGCGACGGCGCAACGTTAAAAGATGGCGACAAGGTGTTCCGCTTTGCGGGCATTCATGCGCCGGAACTGCACCGTATCGAGGACGATGCGCGCGGTACCTGCAAGGCCGACTCGCGCGGCTGGGGGCAATACTTCCGCTGGCCGACGGCGGAGGAACAGGAAAACTGGATTAAAGCGCTCGTGCAAACTGGCGCCAGGGCGCAGCGGGTATACGTGCTCTCGGTGCAGCAGACGTTTGACGAGGCCTGCGGTCGCGAAACCCATATTCTGGCCCCGGAAACCGCCGACGGCATGCCGCGCCTGAACGAAAAGGCGATGCGGGTGTACGACAACATGATCGCCGAGGCGGACAAACAGGGGCTGCGCCTGATTCTGCCGTTTATCGATCACTGGTGGTGGTGGGGCGGTCGCGAGCAGCTGGCGGCGTTCTACCACGAAAAGCCGGAGGATTTTTACCGTACCGACAGTAAAACCTTCAAGGCCTATCTGGACGTGATTCGTCAGGTTATCACCCGTACCAACAGCGTGACCGGGCGCCCTTACTATGACGAAAAAGCGATTATGGCCTGGGAGACCGGCAACGAGCTGGAGGACACCAACGCGGCGTTCCTTCAGCAGACCGCCGCGTGGATCAAAAAGTGGGCGCCGCACCAGCTGGTGGTGGATGGTACCTATAAGAAAATTAATGCGTTTGCGCTTAACGATCCCCATGTCGATATCGTCAGCAACCATTACTACACCAATGCCGATAACAACCATCCCGAACAGGTGAAAAAAGACCTGACGGCGGCAGCGGGTAAGAAAGTCTACATGGTGGGCGAATTTGGCCTGCTGGACGCGCAGCAGCTTAACGCCATTATGCAGTCGATCGTCCATAGCGAAGTCAACGGCGCGCAGGCGGCGGGCGGTTTAATCTGGGGCTTCCGCGGTCATCGTCACGACGGCGGCTTCTACTGGCACAAAGAGTCCACCGGCCACTACAGCTACCATCTGCCGGGCTTCCCGGTCGAAGGTAAGGCCAACCAGGAGATGGAGGTGGTCGACCTGGTGCGCACCGCCGCCGCGCAGATGAACGGGCAGGAGAAAGCGCCGCCGCTGCCGAAACCTGACGCGCCGACGCTGCGGCCGACGGATTCACCGTTTGCGATCAACTGGCTGGGGGCGGCGGTAGGGCGCGCCTATGATGTTGAGCGCGCTGATTCGCCATCCGGGCCGTGGAAGGTCGTGGGGCGCGACATTTCCGACGGCGTTAACGAGTGGAACCCGCAGACGATGGATCTGTTCCGCGATGACTATCGCAGTCTGCGGCTGGGGAATACGTACTATTACCGCGTCATCGCTAAAAACGAGAGCGGCAGTTCATCGCCTTCGAACGTGATTAGCGTGAAGCATACTCAGGCGAATCAGGCGCCGGTAGTGGCGCTGGCGGAGACGCTCACCACCAGCCAGGACCAGGGCGTGCAGCTCAGCGCGAGCTGGCGCGATGACGCCCTCCCGGACCGCAACGTGACGGTGAGCTGGAGCAACGGCGGCAGCGCGCAGGCCCACTTCTGCGCGACGGATAAAGCCGAAACCCGCGCCTGGTTCAGCGCTCCCGGTGAATACGCGCTGACTTTTAGCGCCGATGACGGCCTGCTCAAAAGCAGCAAAACCGTTAAGGTCACGGTGACGGAAGCCGTCGGTAAAGTCCCCGCCGACTACTGCCGTTTTGGCGGCGGGGTATTGAACGTGACCGATGGCAAGATTGCGGCGGCGAAAAGCGAAAAAGACGCGCTGGCGATTGGCGGCGACGGCTTCCTCGGGCCGTTCGCCAACGACGGGGATAAGGTCAGCTGGCAGGTTTCCGCGCCGTGGGCCGGCAAGTATCAGCTGCGGGTGACGTTCAGCGGCAAATGGGGCGGTAAGAAAAATTCGTTTATCGTCAACGACGGCGCGCCAATCGCGGTTGAATTCCCGCAGACCGATGAGCAGGGCCAGCAGCTGCTGGTGCCGGTTGAGCTGAAGGCCGGCGATAACCGCATCGACTTCGGTAAATTCGCCGGCGACTGGGGCTACATGTTTATCAAATCGATTGAAGTGGTTGCAGAGTAGTGCTTATTGGCTGCGCCCGTTGGGTGCGGCCTTTTTTAACTTACAGGAGGGGTTATGACCCGGTATCAGTTTCCGGAAGGCTTTTTATGGGGCGCGGCGGCATCCGGTCCGCAAACGGAAGGGATAAGCAACAAGCCGCACCGTTCTATTTGGGATAGCTGGTTTGCCGAACAGCCGGAACGTTTTTATCAGCAGATTGGGCCGCAAACCGTTTGCGACACCTATCATCAGTATCCCCAGGACGTGGCGTTGATGAAGCGGACCGGGTTCAACTCCTTCCGCACGTCGATTCAGTGGTCGCGGCTGATTGACGACTTCGAAACCGGCGCGCCCAATGCGGACGCGGTGCGTTTCTATCATGCCTACCTTGATGAGATGATTGAAAACGGCATCGAGCCGATGATCAACCTCTATCATTTTGACATGCCGGAAGCGCTGCAAAAGCAGTACGGCGGCTTTGAGTCGGCGCACGTGACCGATCTTTTCGCGCGTTTTGCCCGTACCGCTTTTGAGCTATTCGGTCACAAGGTGAAATACTGGATTACCTTCAACGAGCCGATTGTGCCGGTTGAGGGCGGCTACCTGTACGACTTCCACTATCCCTGCAAGAAAGACGGCAGGCTGGCGGCGCAGGTGGCGTTTAACATTATGCTGGCCCACGCCAAAGCGGTGCGCGAGTTTCGCGCGCTGGCGCTGGAAAGCGAGATTGGCGTAGTGCTGAATCTGACGCCGTCCTATACCCGCAACGACAGCGCGGAAGATCAAAAAGCGGCGTGGTATGCGGATCTGTTCTTCAACCGCAGCTTCCTCGATCCGCTGGTGAAGCATCAGTTCCCGAAAGCGCTGTGCGAAATTCTGGCCGCACACCACTGCCTGCCGGAGGTGACAAAAGCCGACGTGGAGCTGATTACCGGATCGCGCGTCGATTTTCTCGGCGTTAACTATTACGTTCCGCGCCGGGTGAAGGCGCGCGAAAGCGACTATACGCTGGACTATTTCACCCCGGAGGTCTATTTCGAAAACTACGTGAATCCGCAAGGGCGCTTTAATCCTTATCGCGATAATAATGAGATTCTGCCGCAGGCGATTTATGACATTGCCGCCAATATTCGCGATAACTACGGCAATATAAAGTGGTTCCTCGCGGAAATCGGTATTGCGATGGATATTGAGTCGGAAGGCGAACCGGGCGCAGACGGGGTTATTGACGATTCGTTCCGCATCGGCCTGATGGAAGAGCATCTGGTGCAGCTGCATCGCGCCATTGCCGACGGCGCGAACTGCTTTGGCGTGCATCAGTGGACCTTTATCGATAACTGGTCGTGGATTAACTCGTTCAAGCGCCGCTACGGTTTCTGGCGGCTCGACCTGCAAACCGGAGAGCGGCAGATAAAGCGCAACGCGCTGTGGTTTGCCGAACTGGCGACCAGCAACGGCTTCAGTTCTGATAAATAGCTCGGCAAAATCCCCCGGAGGCGGCGCTTGACGCGCCTGTCCGGGCTACCAAACCGCACGAACTTGTAGCCCGGACAGATGCGCAGCATCGCCCCCGGGAAACCGTACCTACCGGGGCTTCGAGGTCCCCGCCGTCTGTGGACAGGTAGCCCGGCTAAGGCGTCAGCCGCGAGCCGGGGATTACCGGCGCTATTTTTTCATTTCCGCCAGCGAGGCTATCCAGTTCATCGCCAGCTGCGGCCACTCGGCGGCGGGCAGGCCCCGGGTCCCGCGAATGCCAAATCCGTGTTTCCCCTCGGCGAACAGATGCAGCTCGGTCGGCACCTGCTGCGCGCGCAGGGCGTTAAACATCACCAGCGCGTTATCCACCGGCACGGAAGGATCGTCCACCGCGTGAAAAATAAAGGTCGGCGGCGTTTGCGGCGTGACGTTCTGCTCCGGTGAATAGCGGTGCTGCCGCTCTGCCGTCGGCGTTTCGCCAATCAATGCCTTGCGCGATCCGGGATGGGCAATCGCCGGATCCATGGAAATAACCGGATAGCCGAGCACCGCGAAGTCCGGCCGCGCGCTCTGCTGGTCAACCGCGTCCACGGCGGCGTAAGCCGGTTCGCTATAGCGTGTCTCCAGGCTTGCCGCCACGTGTCCCCCGGCGGAAAAGCCCATAATGCCGATTTTTTGCGGGTCGATATGCCACTCGGCGGCCCGCGCACGCAGGGTACGCAGCGCGCGCTGCGCATCGGCCAACGGCGCCTCGCTGCCTTCCGCGTGACCGTCCGCCGGCATCCGGTAGGTCATCACAAACAGGGTATAGCCCCGGGCGTTAAATACCGGGGCGAGATCGCTGCCCTCTTTATCCAATACCACTCGCTGGTAAGAGCCGCCCGGCGTCACCAGCAGCGCGATACCGTTGGGCTTCTCCGGCGCGTAAACGGTAATTGTCGGAGCGCGAACGCCGGTGACCGCACGATCGGGCAGCGATGGATCTTTGCTGCGCTCCACCAGCGATTCGCTCGCCGGGCTGTTTTTCGCGCCGGGCGCTTCACCGCCGGGCCAGACGGAAAAGGTGGGAAGAGAGGAAAATGCCGCCTGAGAAGCCAAAAGCAAAGCGATGGCGGCGGCCAGAGGTAAACGCGTCATAAGCATCTCCATTAAGGAAAAGGCTTATTTATCATTCATCAGGAACGGGTAAAGCGAGTTGTCTCACAGAACGCTGTTTCATTAAATTCAAAATGAAACAGCGTTCTGAAGATGTGCCTACTGCAGCTGGTCTTTATTAATACCCAACCGTTTCATGCGCGAAAGCAGCGTCGTGCGCTTTAATCCCAGACGCTGGGCCGCGCCCTTCGGTCCGGCGACCACGCCGTTGCTCTCTTTCAGCACCCGGACAATCAGCTGGTATTCGTCTTCCCCTTCCTCCGGCAGCACTTCCGCCGCCAGCGGCTCCGTCTCGATACTCTTTTCCGGTAAGGAGAGCTGCAGCACGCTGCCGCGGGTCAGCAGCACCGCGCGCTCAATGACGTTTTCCAGTTCGCGCACGTTACCCGGCCACTCCATGCGGCTGAGCAGGCGCAGCGTTTCCGCCGGAATGCTGTCAATGTTGCGCCCGAGACGGCGGGCAATTTTAAAGGTGAAGGCCTTCACCAGCAGGGGAATATCCTCCGGCCGCTCGCGCAGGGGAGGCAGGTGGATCGGGAAGACGTTCAGCCGATAGTAGAGATCGCTGCGAAACTCGCGATCGGCGACCATCTGCTTAAGATCGCGGTTGGTGGCGGCGATCAGGCGCACGTCGGTGTGAATCAGCTTATTGCTGCCGAGACGCTCGAACTCCTGCTCCTGCAACACGCGCAGCAGTTTCGGCTGTAGTTCAATCGGCATATCGCCCACTTCATCGAGAAACAGCGAGCTTTTGTCCGCCAGTTCGAAACGGCCGATACGCTGGGCGCTGGCGCCGGTGAAGGCGCCGCGCTCGTGGCCAAACAGGTCGCTTTCCAGCAGCCCGGCGGGCATCGCCGCGCAGTTCATTTTGACCATCCGGCGGCTATTGCGGCCGCTCAGATTATGAATAGCGCGGGCAATCAGCTCCTTACCGGTGCCGGTTTCGCCGAGGATCAGCACCGTGCTGTCGCTCTGCGCCACCATCTCCACCTGCTTGAGCACGTTGTTCATGGCCTCGCTGCGGCCGATGATTTCGCCAAACTCGCTCTCGACGTTGTTAAGCTGTTCGGTCAGGGCGAGGTTCTCATCGACCAGCCGCTCTTTCAGCCGCTGAATCTCGCGGTAGGCGAGGGCGTTGTCGATGGCGATCGAGACGCGCTCGGCGATTTGCCGCAGCAGCTTGAGGTTGGTGGTGGTGAAGACTTTCTCATCGCACTGCGCCAGCTTCAGCACCCCAAGCAGGGTATTGCCGGACATCAACGGCAGCAGGCACAGGGTCTGAATTTTGTTATCCCACATCTCGAAAAGCATTTTTTCGTACGGCGCCAGCGGGTCGTGCTGATGCAGGTTGAGCAGCAGCATCTCTTTGCTTTTGAATACCCGTTCGGTCAGGGTACCGGCTTCGTCCACTTCGCTCTGGTCGTGCACCGGGTGGCTGGCGTCGAGGTAGTGGGTGGAGTAGATATTGAGCTTGCCTTTGCGGTTGCTGCGCAGTACCACGCTGATGGCGTCGATGCGGAAGTAGCGGTGGATCTCTTTGGCCACTTCGCTGACCAGTTCGTCGATATCCAGCCGCGAGAGTACCGCGTTGGTGATCGCCACCAGGATGCGGAAGTTGTCGCGTTCCCGGCACAGCAGGTCGTAATCAACGTTGTTGCTGACCCGGCTTTGGATCTGTTCGGTCACCACGGCAACGATTTGCGTAAAGGTGTGCAGCCGCTGGTACTCTTTTTCGGTCCACGGCCGGTTGTCGTCGCGAATAAATTCGCAGCCGCCGAAAATACGCCCTTCCGCCGCCAGCGGCAGCAGGCAGTAATAGCCAAAGCTGGGGTAGAGTCCGCTTACGGCGAGCTGCGGCCAGGTTTCGGCAAAGGTGGCGCTATCGCAATGCAGCGCATCCGGGCGCGAGAGCAGGCGTCGAACCGGGCCGTTGGCGAGGACGGTTTCATCCTCGTAGCTCACCGGCTGCCCCGCGTCGTCGCAGGCGTGCCGGACCGCGCGATGGTTGCCGGGATGCCACAGAATAATCGCCGCCCGGTCGGCGAGCGCGGACTGCTGCACCAGGCCGGTCAGCGTCTCGCTCAGCGCGGCCAGATCCGGCTGCTGTAATAAAATGCGGGTGATATCAAACAGACCCTGCTGCCCAAGATCGCCCATCGGTGTATACGACATTGCTTAAGTCCAAAAGCGCCGCAAAGCGGCGCAGAAGAAAGTGATGACACAAATAATAGTCTGTTAATAAAGCGGTTGTGACCGCCATTAACCCATCCGTGGGTGCCCGCTGGTTTGGGCTGGATAATCATGCTGGCTTTTCCCGGCTCGCGCTGCGCTTAGCCGGGCTACAGGTGCGCGCAGTGTTGTAGCCCGGATAAGGCGTTAGCCGCAATCCGGGGGCCCGCACCGTTAACAAATTCTCGGCAGCGGCTCGGCGTGAGGAAGATCCAGCGTGCGCTTCACGCCGTACAGACCAACAGAGCGCACGCCCGCGCGCGGCACAACCTCGCCGATTATCGCCGCATCGCGGCCTAATGGATGAGACCGTAAATGCGCAAGTACGCTTTCCGCCGCCTCGCGGGCGACGGCGATCAGCAGCTTGCCCTCGTTGGCAAAATTAAGCGCGTCCAGCCCCAGCAGCTCGCACACGCCGCGCACGGTATCGTTCACCGGCAGCTTATTCTCGTGCAGTTCAATCCCGCAGCCGCTGGCGGCGGCGAATTCATGGGCTACCGCGTTAACGCCGCCGCGGGTGGCATCGCGCAGGGCTTTCACGCCAGCAACGTCGCGCAGCGTCTGAATCAAGGGCGTCAGCACCGCGCAGTCGCTGGACAGCGCGCCGTCAAGCCCCATCTGTTCGCGCAGGTTGAGGATCGTTGCCCCGTGATCGCCAAGCGTGCCGCTGACCAGCAGCACGTCTCCCGCGCTAATCTGCTGCGCCACCCAGCGAATACCGGTGGGGATGACGCCGATCCCGGCGGTATTGATAAACAGCTTATCCGCCGCCCCGCGCGGCACCACTTTGGTATCGCCGGTGACAATGGCGATGCCGGCCTCCCGCGCGGTCTGCGCCATGCTGTTCACCACCGCTTCGAGGGTGGCCATCTCCAGCCCCTCTTCGAGAATAAACCCGCACGAGAGATAGCGCGGCAGCGCGCCGCTCACCGCCACATCGTTGGCCGTGCCGCAGACCGCCAGCTTGCCGATGTTGCCGCCTGGGAAAAACAGCGGATCGATGACGTAGCTGTCGGTGGAGAAGGCGAGCCTGTCGCCCTGCGCGCTAAGCTGGGCGAGATCGAGACGCGCCTGATCTTCCTGCTCCGCCAGCCAGGGGTTGGCGAAAGCCTGCATAAACAGATCGCCGATCAGCTGCTGCATCGCCTGACCGCCGCTACCGTGGGCTAACTGAACGCTTTTCATGCTTCGATTTCCTGACTGCGATATTGATACCAGGCGGCGCAGGCGCCTTCCGATGAGACCATCAGCGCGCCGAACGCGCTCTGCGGGTTGCAGGTATTGCCGAATAGCGGGCACTGGTGCGGTTTGCAGCGGCCGGTCAGCACCTCGCCGCAGCGGGCGCGCGGGTCGTCGCTGACCCGCTGCGGCGCCGGGCGGAAATGTGCTTCGGCGTCGAAACGCTGATACGCGGCCGTCAGATGCACGCCGGAGTCGTTAATCACCCCCAGACCGCGCCACTCGCTATCGCCGCTAAGGCAAAACACCTCGGCGATGGCCGACTGCGCCAGCGGGTTGCCCGCATCGGGCACCACCCGGCGATACTGGTTCTCCACGTCGCTGTGCCGCGCTATTGTCTGCTCAACCAGCATCACCGCGCCTTGCAGTAGATCAAGCGGTTCGAATCCTGCCACCACTAAAGGACGATGATAGTCGCTGGCGATAAATCCGTAGGCGTCGGTGCCAATCACCATGCTGACGTGACCGGGGGCGAGAAACGCGTCGATACCGTTATCCGGCTGGTCGAGCAGGCTGCGCAGGGTTGGCAGCAGGGTGATGTGCTGGCAGAAAAAATAGAAGTTGGCGACGCCGCGCTCGCGGGCCTGGCGCAGGGTCAGGGCGGTGGCGGGCATCGTCGTTTCAAAACCAAGGCCGAAGAACACCACTTCACGCTCGGGGTGCTGCTGCGCCAGCTTCAGGGCGTCCATCGGCGAATAGACGATGCGGACGTCTGCGCCGCGCGATTTAGCCTGCAGCAGTGAACCGTTTTTTCCCGGCACGCGCATGGCGTCGCCAAAGGTGCAGAAAATCACCCCCGGACGGCTGGCGATATCGATACAGGCGTCGATGCGCCCCATCGGCAGCACGCATACCGGGCAGCCGGGGCCGTGAATAAACTCGATATTTTCCGGCAGCAGCTGATCGAGGCCAAATTTAAAAATGGCGTGGGTATGACCGCCGCACACTTCCATAATGCGCAGCGGACGTTCGGCGGTATGCGGCAGCAGGCGCGCGCGCTGCCGGAGGAGTTCCACCAGCTGCATCACCTGTTCCGGGGCGCGGTATTCATCGACATAGCGCATTTACCGCTCCTCGCCGTACAGCAGCGCGCCGACGTCCGGCTCGACTTCAAACATATTTTGCAGCGCCTCGAGGGTGTCGCGGGCTTCGGCTTCGTTAATCACGCTCATGGCGAAACCCACGTGGACCAGCACCCACTGGCCGAGACGCGGCTGGCCGCGATCGTCAACCGCGCCCACCAGGGTCAGGTCGACTTCGCGCTGAATGCCGCACACTTCGACCTTCGCCAGATTGCCGTCAATGGCGCAGATTTGTCCGGGAATGCCTATGCACATTGTTGCGTCTCCAGCCAGCTAAGCCACTGGCCCATGCCTTCGCCGCTGGTGGCGGAAAGCAGGATGATGTCAATATCCGGGTTCACCTCGCGGGCGCAGGCCAGACACTTTTCTACGTCAAAGTTGAGATACGGCAGCAGGTCGACCTTGTTAAGCAGCATCAGGCTGGCGGCGGCGAACATATGCGGATACTTCAGCGGCTTGTCTTCGCCTTCGGTTACCGACAGCACCGCCACTTTATGACGTTCGCCGAGGTCAAAGCTCGCCGGACACACCAGGTTACCGACGTTTTCGATAAACAGAATGCCGTGGTCCGCCAGCGGCAGGCGCGGCGCGGCGTCGGCGATCATCTGCGCGTCGAGATGGCAGCCTTTGCCGGTGTTGACCTGAATCGCTGGGGTGCCGGTGGCGCGGATGCGCGCGGCGTCGTTCACCGTTTGCTGATCGCCTTCAATCACCGCGCAGGCGGTTTTCTCTTTCAGCCGCAGCAGGGTTTCCGTCAGCAGGGTGGTTTTGCCGGAGCCGGGGCTGGAGACCAGATTCAGCACCAGCTGGTTTTTAGCGGCGAAGCGCGCGCGGTTGCGGGCGGCCAGACGGTTGTTTTTATCCAGCACGTCGATTTCCACTTCCAGCATCCGCCGCTGGCTCTGGCCGGGCGCATGGGTACCCGCCTCGCCGTGACCGTAGTGCAGGTCGCCAGCCTCCGAGCGGGTGGGGGAAAAGTTATCGGTTTTCACGCCGGTAATGTTCATCATCTGGCGCGGGGCGGGCGCGAAGGGTGCGCTGCGAAACGCCGAATGCGGGTTATGCTCGTCGCCTTCTATATAAAGGTTGCCTTCACCGCAGCCGCAGGTTGTACACATAATCTTATTACTCCACTTCTAGTCGCTGAATCTGTAAGCCGTCATCCGCCACGATTTGCAGCCGGTCGCTCTGACACTGCGGGCAGCGGCGCACGTGCTGGGAGATGAGATGCACGTACTGCTGGCAGGATTCACACCAGCATTCAGCCTGTTGTTCGGCGATATGCAGCTCGCAGCCCTCCGCCAGCGTGCCGCGGCACACCAGCTCAAAGCAGAAGGTCAGCGCGCTGGCCTCCACGCAGGAAAACGCCCCGACCTTCAGCCACACGCCGGTCACCCGACGCGCGCCGGCCTGCAGCGCCTGCTGTTCGATAATTTCCAGCGCCCGCTGGCTAAGAGTGATTTCGTGCATGGTGCCTCCGTATCGCGATGGCCCTTTAATGCAATAACGATGCCAGGTCATAGGTAATGTCACGAAAATGTCGATGACACGCTGCAGACGTCGTCATCGACATGTCTTTCCGCCCCCCGGAATTTTATAAACATGTTTAAAATCAATTAATTAAATTTTGGCATGAAAAGTGCTTAACCGGTGCATCTCATACAACGGGGGATCCGGGATGACTATTTGGGAATTAAGTGAAAAGGCGGACTACATCGCCGATCGTCACCGTCAGCATCAGGAGCAGTGGCACACCTACTGCAACTCCTTGGTACAGGGGATAACCCTGTCGAAAGCGCGTCTGCATCACGCCATGAGCTGCGCGCCGGATAAAGAACTGTGCTTCGTACTGTTTGGCCATTTTCAGGTCTACGTTGCGCTGGCGGAAGGGTTTAACAGCCACACCATCGAGTATTACGTGGAAACTAAAAACGGCGACGACAGACGTCTGATTGCCCAGGCCACGCTGGGCTCAGACGGCACCATTGATGGCCGGATTAGCAACCGCGATCGCGAGCAGGTTCTGGAGCACTATCTGGCGACTATCGCCAGCGTTTACGACCGTCTCTACGAGGCTATCGAACAAGACCAGCCGGTGGATTTAAGCCACCTGACGCTGGCCCGTTAATCGTCAGGTGTCGACAAGTGTCGAAGCTGACACCTGCGCAACCTGTTTTCGTCAAAAATGACTTTCACCTGAGGATGACCCGGTGAACCGTTTTGTAATTGCTGACTCCACCGTCTGTATCGGCTGTCGCACCTGCGAAGCCGCCTGCGCTGAGACTCACCGCCAGCAGGGCCTGCAGGCCATGCCCCGGCTGCATTTAATGCGCAATGAAAAAGAATCTGCGCCGCAGATGTGCCACCACTGTGAAGATGCGCCCTGCGCCGCCGTCTGCCCGGTTAACGCCATTAATCGCGTCGATGGCGCGGTGCAGCTCAATGAGAGCCTGTGCGTAAGCTGCAAGCTGTGCGGCATCGCCTGTCCGTTCGGCGCCATTGAGTTTTCCGGCAGCCGTCCGCTGGATATGCCGGCTAACGCCAATACGCCCCTGGCCCCCGCCGCGCCGCCGGCGCCGGCCCGCGTCAGCTCGCTGCTCGACTGGGTGCCGGGCGTGCGCGCCATCGCCGTCAAATGCGACCTGTGCCACTTCGATGAGGAAGGCCCGGCGTGCGTACGCACCTGCCCGACCAAAGCGCTGCTGCTGGTGGATATCCGCGATATCGCCCAGGCCAGCAAGCGTAAGCGGCAGCTGACTTTTAATACCGATCTCGGCGATCTGTCGCTGTTCCAGGCGCAACAAGGGGACGTGAAATGAGTGTGATTTCCTTAGTGAATCAGGCGGTGGCCTGGTACGCCGCCAGCGCGGTGCTGGCGTTTCTGTTCGCCCTGCGCAAACCGCTGAGCGGGGCGATCGCCGGGATTGGCGGCGCGGTCGCCAGCGCGATGCTGGTGCTGGCGGGCGGAACGGCGCTGCTGATGCCGGAGCGCGTTAGCGGCGGCATGCTGCAGATGCTGCATTTGACCCTGCGCGTGGGCGGCGTCAACGCGCTGTGGCTGCTGGCGATCGGCCTGTCGGCGCTGCCGATTTCACTGTTCAATATCGCCTGGCATCGTCACCCGCAGGTGAAAGCCAACGGCCTGCTGGTGAATCTGCTGCTGGCCGCCGCCGTCTGCGCCGTGGTGGTGACAAACTTCGGCGCGCTGGTGGTGATGGCGGAGATTATGGCCCTTTGCGCCGCGTTTCTTACCGGCTGCGCGCAGTCCGGCAAGCTGTGGTTTGCGCTGGGTCGCCTCGGTACGTTGCTGATGGCGTGGAGCTGCTGGCTGGTCTGGTCGTCCTACGGCACCCTTGAGCTGGCGCAGATTACCCAGCTGGCGATGGCGGCGCCGCAGAACGCGCTGCTGTGGCTGCCGGGCCTGGTCGGCTTTGCGCTGCTGGCCGGAGTTATTCCGCTGCACGGCTGGGCGCCGCAGGCCCACGCCGGCGCCAGCGCGCCGGCCGCCGCGCTGTTTTCCACGGTGGTGATGAAGGTCGGTCTCTACGGCATCCTGACGGTCTCGCTGGCCGGCAGCGTACCGCCGCTGTGGTGGGGCGTGATGCTGCTGGTGTTGGGCATGATCACCGCCTTCGTCGGCGGGCTGTACGCCCTGATGGAGCACAATATTCAGCGCCTGCTGGCGTACCACACCCTGGAAAACATCGGCATTATCCTGCTCGGCCTCGGGGCGTTCGTCACCGGCGTGGCGACCCATAACCCGACCCTGATGGTACTGGGCTTTATTGGCGGCATGTATCACCTGATCAACCATAGCCTGTTTAAAACCACCCTGTTCCTCGGCGCGGGGGCGGTGTGGTTCCGCACCGGCCATCGCGATATCGAAAAGCTCGGCGGGATCGGCAAGAAAATGCCGCTGATTTCGCTCGCGATGCTGGTGGGCCTGATGGCGATGGCCGCGCTGCCGCCGCTGAACGGCTTTGCCGGGGAGTGGGTTATCTATCAGTCCTTCTTTAAGCTGAGCACCGGCGACGCGTTTGTTGGCCGCCTGCTCGGGCCACTGCTGGCGGTGGGCCTGGCGATTACCGGCGCGCTGGCGGTGATGTGTATGGCGAAAGTCTACGGCGTCACCTTCCTCGGCGCGCCGCGAAGCAAAGAGGCGGAAAACGCCACCTGCGCGCCGGGGCTGATGACCTTTAGCGTGGTGCTGGCCGCCGTCTGCTGCGTGATTGGCGGGGTTGCCGCACCGTGGCTGCTGCCGCTGGTGAGCGGGGCGTTTCCGGTGCAGGCGGAGGTCTCCAGCGCGGTGTCCCAGCCGATGATCGCCATTCTGCTGATTGCCTGCCCGCTCCTGCCGCTGCTGCTGATGATCTTCTTCAAGGGCGATCGCCTGCCGGCGCGCTCCCGCGGCGCGGCCTGGGTCTGCGGCTACGACCATGAAAAATCCATGGTGGTGACCGCCCACGGTTTCGCCATGCCGGTGAAAGAAGCCTTTGCGCCGATTCTGAAACTGCGCCACTGGCTGAACCCGGTGCGCCTGGTGCCCGGCTGGCAGAACGCTTCCGCGCCTGCGCTATTTCGCGGCGTGGCGCTGGTGGAGCTGGCGGTACTGGTGGTGATTGTGATTTCCCGAGGAGCCTGAGAATGAGCGTATTAATTGCATTGTTGCAGGCGCTGGTGCTGTTCGCCGTCGCGCCGCTGTTGTCCGGGGTGACCCGCGTCGCCCGCGCGCGTCTGCATAATCGCCGCGGTCCGGGCGTGCTGCAGGAGTACCGGGACATTCTGAAACTGCTGGGCCGCCAGAGCGTTGGCCCGGATGCCTCCGGCTGGGTCTTCCGCCTGACGCCGTACGTGATGGTCGGCGTGATGCTGACCATCGCCACCGCGCTGCCGGTGGTGACCGTTGATTCGCCGATGGCGGGGCTGGGCGACCTGATCACCCTGATCTACCTGTTCGCTATCGCCCGCTTCTTCTTTGCTATTTCCGGCCTTGATACCGGCAGCCCGTTTACCGCTATCGGGGCGAGCCGCGAAGCGATGCTCGGCGTGCTGGTGGAGCCCATCCTGCTGCTCGGCCTGTGGGTCGCGGCGCAGGTCGCGGGGTCCACCCATATCAGCAGTATCACCGACACCATTTATCACTGGCCTGTCGCCCGCACTCTTCCGCTGATTCTGGCGCTGTGCGCCTGCGCCTTCGCCACCTTTATCGAAATGGGCAAGCTGCCGTTCGACCTGGCGGAAGCGGAGCAGGAGCTGCAGGAAGGCCCGCTCTCGGAATACAGCGGCAGCGGCTTCGGCGTGCTGAAGTGGGGCATCAGCCTCAAGCAGCTGGTGGTCCTGCAGATGTTCGTCGGCGTATTTATCCCGTGGGGACAGATGACCAGCTTTAGCGTCGGCGGTCTGCTGCTGGCGCTGGTGGTTGCCGTCGTCAAGCTGGTGCTCGGCGTGCTGGTGATTGCGCTGTTCGAAAACAGCATGGCGCGTCTGCGCTTTTGCGCCACCTCCCGCGTCACCTGGGCCGGGTTTGGTTTTGCCTTTTTAGCCTTCGTCTCCTTGCTGGTGGCGTGATTTAAGAGAGTTTGAGCATGTCTGAAGAAAAAATCGGTCAACACTATCTCGCCGCGCTGCATCAGGCCTTTCCGGGCGTGGTGCTGGATGAAGCCTGGCAGACCAAAGACCAGTTGACGGTCACGGTGAAGGTCAACTATCTGCCGGAAGTGGTCGAGTTCCTGTACTACAAGCAGGGCGGCTGGCTGTCGGTGCTGTTCGGCAACGATGAACGCAAGCTGAACGGCCACTACGCCGTCTACTACGTGCTGTCGATGGAGCAGGGCACGAAGTGCTGGATCACTGTGCGCGTGGAAGTGGACGCCAATAAACCCGAGTATCCGTCGGTGACGCCGCGGGTGCCGGCGGCGGTATGGGGCGAGCGCGAAGTGCGCGACATGTACGGCCTGGTGCCGGTCGGCCTGCCGGACGAACGCCGGCTGGTGCTGCCGGACGACTGGCCGGATGAACTCTATCCGCTGCGTAAAGACAGCATGGACTACCGCCAGCGTCCGGCGCCGACCACCGACGCCGAAACCTACGAGTTTATCAACGAGCTGGGCAGCAAGAAAAACAACGTGGTGCCGATTGGCCCGCTGCACGTCACCTCCGACGAACCGGGCCACTTCCGCCTGTTCGTTGACGGCGAGAATATTATCGACGCCGACTACCGCCTGTTCTACGTTCATCGCGGGATGGAAAAGCTGGCGGAAACCCGGATGGGCTACAACGAAGTCACCTTCCTGTCGGACCGCGTGTGCGGTATCTGCGGTTTCGCCCACAGCACCGCCTACACCACTTCGGTGGAGAACGCGATGGGGATCGTGGTGCCGGAGCGCGCGCAGATGATCCGCGCCATTCTGCTGGAGGTGGAGCGCCTGCACTCGCACCTGCTGAACCTCGGCCTCGCCTGCCACTTTACCGGCTTCGACTCCGGGTTTATGCAGTTCTTCCGCGTGCGCGAAACCTCGATGAAGATGGCGGAAATTCTTACCGGGGCGCGTAAAACCTACGGTCTGAACCTGATTGGCGGCATTCGTCGCGATCTGCTGAAAGAGGACATGATCCAGACCCGCCAGCTGGCGCAGCAGATGCGCCGCGACGTGCAGGAGCTGGTGGATATGCTGCTCAGCACGCCGAATATGGAGCAGCGTACCGTGGGCATCGGTCGTCTCGACCCGCAAATCGCCCGCGACTTCAGCAACGTTGGCCCGATGGTGCGCGCCAGCGGCCACGCCCGCGATACCCGCGCCGATCACCCGTTTGTCGGCTACGGCCTGCTGCCGATGGAAGTGCACAGCGAACAGGGCTGCGACGTCATCTCGCGCCTGAAGGTGCGCATCAACGAGGTCTACACCGCGCTGAACATGATCGACTTTGGCCTCGATAACCTGCCGGGCGGCCCGCTGATGGTCGAAGGGTTCACTTATATTCCGCACCGCTTCGCGCTGGGCTTCTCGGAAGCGCCGCGCGGAGATGATATCCACTGGAGCATGACCGGCGACAACCAGAAGCTGTACCGCTGGCGCTGCCGGGCGGCGACCTACGCCAACTGGCCGACCCTGCGCTATATGCTGCGCGGCAATACCGTCTCCGACGCGCCGCTGATTATCGGCAGCCTCGACCCGTGCTACTCCTGCACCGACCGCATGACCGTGGTTGACGTGCGCAAGAAGAAAAGCAAAGTGGTGCCGTACAAAGAGCTGGAGCGCTACAGCATCGAGCGTAAGAACTCGCCGCTGAAATAAGGAATCGCCATGTTTACCTTTATTAAAAAAGTCATCAAAACCGGCACCGCGACGCACTCATACCCGCTGGAGCCGATGCCGGTGGATAAAAACTTCCGCGGCAAACCGGAGCATAACCCGCAGCAGTGCATCGGCTGCGCCGCCTGCGTTAACGCCTGTCCGTCGAACGCCCTGACGGTGGAGACCGATCTGGCCACCAACCAGCTGGCGTGGCAGTTCAACCTCGGACGCTGCATTTTCTGCGGACGCTGCGAAGAGGTTTGCCCGACGGCGGCGATTAGGCTCTCTCAGGAGTACGAGCTGGCGGTGTGGAAAAAAGAGGATTTCCTCCAGCAGTCGCGTTTTGCCATCTGCCACTGTCGGGTATGCGCACGGCCGTTCGCCGTACAGAAAGAGATCGACTACGCCATCGCGCTGCTCAAACACAACGGCGACAGCCGCGCCGAGCTGCATCGCGAAAGCTTTGAGACCTGCCCGGAGTGTAAACGCCAGAAGTGCCTGGTGCCGTCCGACCGTATTGAACTGACTCGCCATATGAGAGAGGCCAGCTGATGAGCAACTTATTAGGCCCGCGCGATGAAAACGGCATTCCGGTGCCGATGACGGTGGATGAGTCCATCGCCAGCATGAAGGCATCGCTGCTGAAGAAAATTAAGCGTTCCGCCTACGTCTACAGGGTGGACTGCGGCGGCTGCAACGGCTGCGAGATCGAGATTTTCGCTACCCTGTCGCCGCTGTTCGACGCCGAGCGTTTTGGGATCAAAGTGGTGCCGTCGCCGCGTCACGCCGATATTCTGCTGTTTACCGGGGCGGTAACCCGGGCGATGCGTTCTCCCGCGCTGCGCGCGTGGCAGTCCGCGCCGGACCCGAAAATCTGTATCTCCTACGGTGCCTGCGGCAACAGCGGCGGCATCTTCCACGACCTCTACTGCGTATGGGGCGGCACCGATAAAATCGTGCCGGTGGATGTCTATATTCCCGGCTGCCCGCCGACCCCCGCCGCGACGCTGTACGGCTTCGCGATGGCGCTGGGCCTGCTGGAACAGAAAATCCATGCTCGTCTGCCGGGCGAACAGGACGAACGGCCGACCGAGCTTCTGCACCCGGATATGGTACAGCCGCTGCGGGTGCGCATCGACCGCGAAGCGCGCCGGCTGGCGGGCTATCGCTACGGTCGCCAGATAGCCGACGACTATATGCGCCTGCTGGGGCAGGGCGATAGCCAGGTGGTGCGCTGGCTGGAGGCGGAAAAAGATCCGCGCCTGACCGAGATCGTCACCCATCTGAACCAGGTGGTCGAGGGAGCGCGTATCCGATGAGCGAGACGGTGGTGTTCAGTCAGCTGAGCCGTAAATTTATTGATGAGAACGATGCGACGCCCGACCAGGCGCAGCAGGTGGTCTATTACAGCCTGGCAATTGGCCACCACCTCGGCGTCATCGACTGCCTTGAGGCGGCTCTGAGCTGTCCGTGGCAGGCGTATCTGGCGTGGATTGCGACCCTCGAAGAGGGCAGCACCGCGCGGCGCAAAATGGAAGGCGTGCCGAAGTACGGCGAGATTGTTATTGACAGCAATCATGTGACGATGCTGGCCAACGCTTTTGATAAAGCGCAGGCCCGGCAGACCCCCGAGCAGCAGGCGTGGAGCAAAACGCTGCTCAGCATGCTGCATGATATTCACCAGGAAAGCGCCATCTACCTGATGGTGAGGAGACTCCGTGACTGACGTTTTACTCTGTGTCGGCAATAGTATGATGGGCGACGACGGCGCAGGTCCGCTGCTGGCGGAGATGTGCGCGGCTAATCCCGTCGGCGAATGGGTGGTGATTGACGGCGGCAGCGCGCCGGAGAACGATATCGTCGCCATTCGCGAGCTGCGCCCCGAGCGCCTGCTGATCGTCGATGCCACCGATATGGGCCTGAATCCCGGCGAGATCCGCATCGTCGATCCGGACGATATCGCCGAGATGTTTATGATGACCACCCACAATATGCCGCTCAACTATCTGATCGATCAGCTAAAAGAGGATATCGGCGAGGTGATTTTCTTAGGCATTCAGCCGGATATCGTCGGCTTTTATTACCCGATGACCCAGCCGATTAAGGACGCGGTCGAGGTGGTGTACGCGCGGCTTGATGGCTGGCAGGGGAATGGCGGTTTTGCGGCACTTGAAGCCGCAGAGGAGCCGGCGTTCCCCGGCTAAGCGCAGCGCGAGCCGGAAGTTCGGCCTGGGGGAGCAAGCGTACTTTTTTCCCGGGTCGCGGCGTAAACGCCTTACCCGGGCTACCGGTTCGCGGGCGTTGATGAACCTGTAGCCGGAAGTTCGGCCAGGGGGAGCAAGTGTGCTTTTTCCCGGGTCGCGGCGTAAACGCCTTACCCGGGCTACCGGTCTGCGGGCGTTGATGAACCTGTAGCCCGGCTAAGCGTAGCGCAAGCCGGGAAAATTTCCGTGTTGCAGGTGTTTGTTAAGCTGAAGCTCCCTCAGTCCGCGGGGCACACTACGCCAAATCTTCCCCATTGCTGGCAATCACCTTCTTATACCACCAGAACGACTTTTTGCGTTTTCGCGCCAGCGTGCCGCGTCCGGCATCGTCGCGGTCGACGTAGACAAAGCCGTAGCGCTTGCTCATCTCGCCGGTGGAGGCGGACACCAGATCGATACAGCCCCAGCTGGTGTAGCCCATCACCGGAATGCCGTCCTCGATGGCGTCACCCATCGCTTTAATATGCTCGCGCAGATAGCTGATGCGGTAGTCGTCGTTAATCTCGCCGTTAGCGTCAATCTCATCCCGCGCGCCGAGACCGTTTTCCACGAGGAACAGCGGTTTCTGGTAGCGGTCATACATCATATTCATGGTGATGCGCAGGCCGAGCGGGTCGATGCCCCAGCCCCATTCGCTGGCCTGAATATGCGGGTTCTTCAGCGATTTAACGATATTGGCGGCGCTGGTGTTGCCGGCGTTCATCTCCGCCGACGCGCAGCGTGAAGCGTAGTAGCTGAAGGAGACGAAATCGACGGTATGGCGCAGGATCTCATCATCGCCCGCTTCTTTGGCGATGGTCACGCCTTTCTCGCGGAATACCCGCGCCGCCCATACCGGATACGCGCCGCGCGCCTGGACATCGATAAAGAACAGGTTCTCGCGATCTTTCTCCAGCGCCATCCACACGTCTTCCGGCTTACAGGAGTAGGGGTAGAAGTTGCCGCCCGCCAGCATACAGCCGACCTGATTTTGCGGATTCACCTCGTGGGCGATTTTGGTCGCTAAGGCGCTGGCGACCAGTTCGTGATGGGCGGCCTGGTATTTCACCTGCTCCTGATTTTCCCCCTCTTCAAACACCAGACCGGCGCCGGAGAACGGGCTATGCAGCATGATGTTGATTTCATTGAAGGTAAGCCAGTATTTCACCAAGCCATCAAAGGCTTCAAAGCAGGTGCGGGCGTAGCGGGTGAAGAACTCCACCATTTTTCGATTGCGCCAGGAGCCGTACTCGGTGACCAGGTGCATCGGCACGTCGAAATGGCACAGCGTCACCAGCGGCTCGATGCGGTGCTTTTTGCACTCCTCGAACAGCGAGCGATAAAAGGCGATCCCTTCCGGGTTCGGTTCCAGCTCATCGCCCTCAGGAAACAGACGGCTCCAGGCGATAGAGGTGCGGAAGACGCTAAAGCCCATCTCCGCCATCAGGGCGATATCTTCTTTATAACGATGATAAAAATCGATCGCCTCGTGGCTCGGGTAGAACTCATCGTCGCGCAGCGCGAAGCGTTTCTCCTGCCCCAGCTTGACCGCCAGGCGGTGCGCGCCGTGGGGAATCATATCGACGGTGGTCAGCCCTTTGCCACCCTCCAGATATGCCCCTTCGGACTGGTTGGCGGCCAGTGCGCCGCCCCATAAAAATCCCTGTGGAAAAGTCGCCATGCGTTACCTCGTTAACAAAATGGTGTTCAGGCGTGAGAAGCCTGGGTGCCGGCCTGGCGCTGTCTGGCGTCGGCGGCGGCTTCTTCTTGCGGAATATCTTCAAAGCCAAGCATTAGCGTCAGGACAAACGACAGCACTACCGCCAGCGCCATGACGCCGAAGACCCAGACGATGGTCATCGGATTGGCCGGGTCGAAAAACTGGACGCTGGTAAACAACCCCGGCGCCGCCATTGAGTGGCTGGCGAGCCCGGCAATACCGGCCACCGCGCCGCAGATAAAGCCGCTGATCAGGCTGGCGATCAGCGGTCGCTTCAGCCGCACCGCCACGCCGTACAGCGCCGGTTCGGAAATCCCCGCCAGAATCGCGGAAGCCGCGGCCGCCAGCGCCGTCTGGCGCAGCTCCGGGTTTTTGGTTTTCCACGCCACCGCCAGCGACGAACCGCCCAGCGACAGATTAGCGCCGATTTCCGACGGCATTACCATGCCCTCTTTGCCGGTTTCGGCGATGGTCTGAATGATAGTCGGGGTAAAGACCCGGTGCATCCCGGTCATTACCAGCAGCGGCCACAGGGCGCCCATGATCGCCACCGACAGCCAGCCGAGATAGCTGTGGATCGTATAGACCAGCGCGGAAATGGCGCTACCGATCCAGATGCCGAGCGGGCCAATCAGCAGAATCGACAGCGGAGCGGCGATCAGCACGATCAGCATCGGTTTAAGGAAGTTTTTTGTCACCGCCGGGGTGATACGGTCGACCCAGCGTTCGATATAGGAGAGGCACCAGGTCATCACCAGCGCCGGGATCACGGTATAGGTGTATTTCACCGCCGTCACCGGAATAAAGGCGAACTCCACGTGCTCGCCCTGGGCGGCTTTGGCCATCAGCTCGATAAAGCTCGGGTGTACCAGCACCCCGGCAATCGCAATCGCCAGCGACATATTGGTTTTGAACTTCACCGCCGCGGAGGCCGCAACCATCAGCGGCAGGAAGAAGAACGCGCCGTCGCCGATAACCGTCAGAATAGTCAGCGTTGTCGCGCCTTTGGGCAGCACGCCGGTCATCTCGAGGATCATTGCCAGCAGCTTAACCATCGATCCGCCGATAATCGCCGGGATCAGCGGCGACATGGTGCCGATCAGCGCGTCGAGGATCCCGGCGCCGATGCGTTTCAGGGTAATGGGCGGTTTCCCCTGCGGTTCGGCGGGGCGTAGATCCCCCGGCAGCAGCGCGACCACTTCGCGATACGCCTGGGAGACGGTATTGCCCACGATCACCTGGCACTGGTTATCGCTACGCACGACGCCGAGCACGCCTTTCAGCCCTTTGAGGGTGGCGCTGTCGACCCGCTCGTTGTCTTTGACCACGAAACGCAGGCGGGTCATGCAGTGGGTGACGGCGGCAACGTTATCTGCGCCGCCAATTGCCGCGATAATCTGCTGCGCCAGAGCTGCATAATTTTTAGACATCGGATTTTATCCTGTTTATCAATGGGGTACTGGCTTGTCACCGCGCCGGAAAGCGGAGCGGCATCATGCATACATAGGAAACCGGTTCCACAAAATCATGATTAGTTTCATGAATGCATACAAGAAATAAAAAAATAAGATCTTGATTTTGTGATTTTGATCGCTGTGTGCGCATCAGCGCGGGCGACGCGCAAATGCTGAAAAAGCGCAGCGCGTGCAGTACACTGCGGGCAACATTGGCAACAGGAATAACCACATGGCAACGATGCTGGAGGTAGCGAAGCGCGCGGGGGTGTCAAAGGCCACCGTTTCGCGGGTGCTGTCGGGGAACGGCTATGTCAGCCAGGAGACCAAAGATCGCGTCTTCCAGGCGGTGGCCGAAAGCGGCTACCGGCCGAATCTGCTGGCGCGCAACCTGGCGACGAAAAAGACCCAGACCCTCGGGCTGGTGGTGACCAACACCCTTTATCACGGCGTCTATTTCAGCGAACTGCTTTACCACGTGGCGCGGATGACCGAAGACAAAGGGCGGCAGCTGATCCTCGCCGACGGCAAGCACAGCGCGGAGGAGGAGCGCGAGGCGATTCAGTATCTGCTCGATCTGCGCTGCGATGCGATTATTATCTATCCGCGCTTTCTCAGCGTTGATGAGATGGATGAGATTATCGAAAATCATGAGCGGCCGATCATGGTGCTCAACCGCCGCCTGCGCCGCAACGCCAGCCACTGCGTCTGGTCCGATCAAAAGGCCTCGGCGATGATGGCGGTGGAAAAGCTTATCGCGCTGGGCCATCGGGAAATCGCGTTTATTACCGGTTCGCTGGATTCGCCAACCGGCGTAGAGCGTCTCTCGGGCTATAAAGACGCGTTGGCCCGCGGCGGCATTGCCCTGAATGACTCTCTGATCGTCGAAGGCCGCTGGACGCCGGAAACCGGCGCGGCGGGAGTCGAGACGCTGCGCCAGCGCCGCGTCGGCTATAGCGCGCTGGTGGCGAGCAACGACGATATGGCGGTTGGCGCGATGAAGCAGTTGCACCAGCTCGGCGTCAAGGTTCCGGAGCAGGTTTCGGTGGTGGGCTTTGACGATATCGCGCTGGCGCCGTTTATGGTGCCGGCGCTCTCCAGCGTCAAAGTCCCGGTGACGGAGATGATCAAAGAGAGCATCAACCGGCTGATCTTTATGCTCGACGGCGGCGATTTTAAATTTCAGCAAACCTTTTCCGGCGAGCTGATTGAACGCGACTCGATGGTTCCCGGCCCGCACGCCTGACGTCGTCAGCTGTCATCGTCACAACTGACGATGACAGTATCTTCCGTATTTATCTTCTTTAATATCAGTAAGATAAAAGTTGGAACGCATTATGCATACTCCGGCGCGTAACCTTCTTACAGCTGGAGAAATGGATGAACCGTTTCATTATCGCCGACGCGAGCAAATGCATCGGCTGCCGCACCTGTGAAGTGGCCTGCGTGGTCTCTCATCAGGAAAATCAGGACTGCGCCGCGCTGACGCCAAAAAGCTTTTTACCGCGTATTCACGTGATCAAAGGCGTTAATGTGTCGACGGCCACCGCCTGCCGTCAGTGCGAGGACGCCCCGTGCGCCAACGTCTGTCCGAACGGCGCGATCGGCCGCGATCAGGGCTTCGTCCACGTGATGCAGGAGCGCTGCATCGGCTGCAAAACCTGCGTGGTGGCCTGTCCCTACGGCGCCATGGAAGTGGTGGTGCGCCCGGTTATCCGCCACAGCGGCGCGGGGCTGAACGTGATGGCGGAAAAAGCCGAAGCCAACAAATGCGACCTTTGCCACCACCGTGAGGAAGGCCCGGCCTGTATGGATGCCTGTCCGACCCACGCGCTGATTTGCGTCGACCGCAACAAGCTCGAACAGATGAATATCGAAAAACGCCGCCGCACCGCGCTGGCCTGGTAAGCCGGTCGCGCAATGAACGGGGTGCAAATCCGCATTCGCGGTAAAGTGCAGGGGGTGGGATTCCGCCCCTTCGTCTGGCAGCTGGCGCAGCAGCTGGGGCTGCGCGGCGACGTGTGCAACGACGGCGACGGCGTGCTGGTGCGCCTTGTCGGCGATGATGCGCCATTTCTCGCCGCGTTAACCCGGCGCTGCCCGCCGCTGGCGCGTATCGACAGCGCGGCAGCGGCGCCTTTTGTCTGGGCCGCGCCGCCGCCGGGCTTTACCATCCGCCAAAGCGGGGCCGGAAGCATGCGCACGCAGATTGTGCCCGATGCCGCTACCTGCCCGGCATGCCTGGCGGAGATGAACAACCCGCGGGAGCGCCGCTACCGCTATCCGTTTATCAACTGCACCCACTGCGGGCCGCGCTTTACCATTATTCGCGCTATGCCCTACGACCGCCCGCTGACCTCTATGTCGCCGTTTCCTCTTTGCCCCGCCTGCGCGACGGAATATGGCGATCCCGCCGATCGCCGCTTTCACGCGCAGCCGGTAGCCTGCGCCGAGTGCGGGCCGCAGCTGGAGTGGCGCGGCCCGCAGGAGCATTTATTTGGCGAGGCCGCCTTAGATGCGACGATTGCTCGCCTGCTGGCGGGCGATATTGTGGCGGTGAAGGGGCTGGGCGGTTTCCATCTGCTGTGCGACGCCGGAAACCGCGAGGCCGTGGCGAAGCTGCGGGCGCGCAAGCATCGCCCGGCGAAACCGCTGGCGGTGATGCTGGCGACAACGGCGGGGCTCGATGAACCGGCGCTGACGCTGCTGACCTCTCCCGCCGCGCCGATCGTGCTGCTGGAGAAAACGCAGGTGGCCGGCCTGTGCGACCAGATTGCGCCAGGGCTTGCGGAAGTAGGGGGGATGCTGCCGTCTAATCCACTGCAGCATTTACTTTCGCAGGCGCTGGCGCGCCCATTAGTGATGACCTCCGGCAACCTCAGCGGCCGCCCGCCGGCGTTAACCAACGCCGAGGCGCTGGCGGATTTAGCCGGAATTGCCGACGGATTTCTGCTGCATAATCGCGAGATTGTGCAGCGGATGGATGATTCCGTGGTGCGGCAAAGCGGCGAGATGCTGCGCCGTGCCCGTGGCTACGTGCCTGACGCGCTGGCGCTGCCGCCGGGTTTCCACGACGTACCGCCGCTGCTGGCTCTCGGCGCGGATATGAAAAATACGTTCTGCCTGCTGCGCGGCGATGAAGCGGTGCTCAGCCAGCATTTTGGCGATCTCGATGAGGAGGGCGTCGAGGCGCAGTGGCGGCAGGCGCTGCGTCTGATGCAGGAGATTTACGCTTTTACCCCCCAGCGGGTGGTTGCCGACGCCCATCCCGGCTACCGCGCTTCGCGGTGGGCGGCGTCGCTGGCGCTTCCGGTGGACCGCGTGTTGCATCATCATGCCCACGCGGCCGCCTGCCTGGCCGAGCACCGCTGGCCGCGGGAGGGCGGCGACGTGATTGCCCTGACCCTCGACGGTATCGGGATGGGGGAAAACGGCGAACTGTGGGGCGGCGAGTGCCTGCGGGTCAACTATCGCGAGTGCGAGCATCTCGGCGGTCTGCCGGCGGTGGCGCTGCCTGGCGGCGACCTCGCGGCGCGTCAGCCGTGGCGCAATCTGCTCGCCCACTGCCTGGCCTTCGTCCCCGAGTGGCAGAATTATGCCGACACCGCCGCGCTGCGCCAGCAAAGCTGGCCGCTGCTGGCGCGGGCAATCGAGCGCGGTATTAATGCGCCGCAGGCATCGTCGTGCGGCCGTCTGTTTGACGCCGTCGCCTGCGCGCTGGGCTGCGCTCCGCTAACCCTGAGCTATGAGGGGGAAGCGGCGTGCCGTCTGGAGGCGCTGGCGGCGACCTGCGAAGGAGTTGAGCATCCGGCGACGCTACCGTGGCGCGATGGAAAACTGGATCTGGCGACGTTCTGGCAGCAGTGGCTGAGCTGGCAGGCGAGCCCGGCGCAAAAAGCGTGGGCCTTTCATGATGCGCTGGCCCGCGGGCTGGCGGCCATGATGCGCGATTGCGCGAACGCGCGGAATATTCACACGCTGGCCTTCGGCGGCGGGGTACTGCACAACCGCCTGCTGACGGCGCGATTGACCTTTTATCTGGCCGATTTTACTCTGCTCTTTCCGCAGCAGCTGCCCGCAGGCGATGGCGCGATTGCCCTCGGCCAGGCGGTTATCGCTGCGGCCCGCCTACAGGCTTAAAGGACACCGATATGATAGTGACGATTTTGCGTCAGCAGCCGCGCGCAGCGGCGCTGGTGCTGGCATTGATTGCCGCCAATTTGCTGGCCTGGGGCTGGGCGTTTACGGCGTTCGGCGGCAGCGGCGCGCTGATGGCCGCCAGCCTGCTGGCCTGGGGTTATGGTCTGCGCCACGCGGTGGACGCCGACCATATCGCGGCCATCGACAACGTGACCCGCAAAATGATGCAGCAGGGGAAGCGGCCTTTTGCCGTTGGCGCGTGGTTCTCGCTGGGGCATTCGTCGATTGTGGTGCTGGCTTCGGCGGCGATTGCCGCGACCGCCACCGCGTTTGGCCAGCAGATGAGCTGGTTTCACGAGACCGGCAGCGTTATCGGCACCGCCGTGTCGGCGCTGTTCCTGCTGGTGATGGCCTTTATCAACCTGGTTATTTTGCGCAGCGTCTGGCGCAGCTTTCGGGCGTGGAAGCAGGGCGAAAAGGTGAGCGATGAGGTCATGACCGGCGGCGGCATGATGAGCTGGTTGTTCGGTAAAACCTTCCGCCTGATTAGCCGCAGCTGGCAGATGTATCTGGTGGGCTTTCTGTTTGGCCTCGGCTTTGATACGGCGACGGAAATCGGCGTGCTGGGGATCTCCGCCGCCAGCGCGTCGAGCGGGGTGTCAATTTGGTCGATTATGGTTTTTCCGGCGCTGTTCGCCAGCGGGATGGCGCTGGTGGATACGCTCGATAACGTGCTGATGGTCGGCGCCTACGGCTGGGCGTTCAGCAAGCCGCAGCGCAAGCTCTATTACAATATGACCATTACCGGCACCTCGGTGGTGGTGGCGCTGTTTATCGGCGGTCTGGAAGCGCTGGGGCTGTTGATGGATAAGTTCTCTCTGAGCGGCGGCCTCTGGCGCTGGGTTGGCGCATTGAACGACCATCTCGGCGACGCCGGTTTTGTGGTGGTCGGGCTGTTCGTGGCCTGCTGGGTGCTGTCGGTGCTCAACTACCGCTGGCGCGGGTACGATAACCTGGCGCGGTAGGTTGGGCATTTCCCCGGCTCGCGCTGCGCTTAGCCGGGCTACCAAACCCGAGCGCCTCGCAAGTTGGGTAGCCCGGGTAAGGCGTTTACGCCGCGACCCGGGAATAACATTATTTCATCGAGGTTAACTCACCAGCTGCTTGAGCAGGGCAAAAGCATCTTTCATGCGATCCTCGCTGACCACAAAAGCGCGCAGCTGGTTCTCGGCGTCAACGCCTTTCGCGACCAGGCCGTCTTTGGCGGCAACGATATTCCACGTCAGATCCTCGCGCCGGGTATCGCCCGCCAGGTGCAGCGGTAAATCCGGCGTTTTGACCTTCACCAGCATCGGCGGCAGCTTCAGTTCTCCCTGCTGGGCCAGCAGATTTTTACTCAGGCACATGGCGCTTAGCAGAATCGGCTGCAGAAAAGGCAGGACCATGCCGTTGATTTCCGCGCAGTCGCCGAGGGCGTAAATCGCCGGATGGCTGGTTTGCAGCTGACTGTTCACCACCACGCCGCGGTGAGTTTTCAACCCCGCATGCCGCGCCAGCGCCGTTTCCGGGCGTAAACCGGCGGCGGCCACCACCGCATCCACCGTCACCGTACGCTGGCGGTCAAGGGTGACGCGAATCCCGTCGGCGCTCTGCGCCAGGCTTTCCAGCTGGGACTTCAGCATCAGATGCACGCCCATGTCGGTCAGACGATGCTGCAGTCGGCTGCTGGCCTCGGGCGGCATCAGGGCCGACAGTACGCTGGCGGAGTTATCCACCACCGTCACCGCTTTGCCGGCGCGGCAGAAATCCATCGCCAGCTCGCAGCCAATCAGCCCGCCGCCAACGATCAACACCCTTTTTGCATCGCGCAGATGGCTTTGCGCCGCACCGTATTCCCGCTGGCTGTTCAGGGTCAGCATCAGCTCGCGGCCCGGCACCGGTGGGATAAACGGCGTCGCGCCGGTGGCCAGCACCAGTTTGTCATAGCGCCACTCGCGGTCCTGGCTCTTCACCAGGTGCTGCTCGGCGTCGATATCGCTGACCCAGGTATGCGGAAACAGGCGCAGATTGTACTGCTCGGCAAACTCGCCCGCCGTTTGCAGGGTCAGGTCGTCGGCGTTCTGCCCGCGGCTGACCACATGGCTGAGATCCGGTTTGTTGTACTCATCCATGCTGTCGGCGGCGATCAGGGTCAGCGGGATATTCGGGTCCTGCTTGCGAATATTTTTCACCAGCTGACGGGCCGCGAAGCCCGAGCCGATGATGACGATGCCATCACTCATTTTGCCTCCGATGCCAGAACGTCAAACACATCTTTACCCAGTGAACACTCAGGGCAGAGGAAGTTATCCGGGACTTCGCTCCACGGCGTACCCGGCTGGACGTCCTGGTTCGGTTCGCCCTGTTCGGGGTCGTAAATCCACTGGCAAACGCTGCACTGCATTTTCGGGCCGAGATCGGCTGCCGCTGGCGCTGCGCAGGGCGTTGCCTCAGGCGCGGCGTGTTTGGCCTGGCTCGCCGGCAGCGGGGAGAGGGCCCACTGGCGGGCGATTTCGCGGCCGTGCTCGCGGCACACTTCCAGCGCGTCGAGATCCGGGCGCCATTTGGCCTTCAGGCTCAGGGACATTTCAAAGCCCGCATCCTGTAAACGCGTGGACAGGCGGTCAACCGCGCCGCCGCTCCAGCCGTGGGAGCCGAAGGCGCTGGCGCGCTTGTTACGGAAACGCAGGCCGGTCATCTCCTCCACCAGCCCGGCGATTTTCGGCATCATCACGTTATTCATGGTTGAGGTGCCGACCAGCACGCCCTTCGAGCGGAACACGTTGGTCAGGATTTCATTTTTATCGCTGCGGGCGACATTGAAAATTTTCACCGCCACCCGCGGATCCACGTCGGTAATGCCCTGGGCTATCGCGTCGGCCATCATGCGGGTGTTGTTGGACATGGTGTCGTAGAAAATCGTGATGCGGTCTTCCTGATAATCCGCCGCCCACTCGAGATATTTTTCGACGATCTGCGTCGGGTTATCGCGCCAGACCACGCCGTGGGAGGTCGCAATCATATCCACCGGCAGGTTAAAGCCGAGGATTTCGGTAATTTTCGGCGTCACCAGGCGGCTGAACGGGGTCAGAATATTGGCATAGTAGCGCTGGCACTGCTCATAAAGCTCAACCTGGTCAACTTCATCATTAAACAGATGTTCATCGCAGTAGTGCTGGCCGAAGGCGTCGTTGCTGAACAGCACCGCGTCGCCGGTCATATAGGTCATCATGCTATCCGGCCAGTGCAGCATCGGGGTTTCGACGAAAATCAGCTGCTTGCCGTTGCCGATATCCAGGCTGTCGCCGGTTTTCACCACCTTAAAATTCCACTCCGGGTGATGATGGTGTCCGGTGATGGAGTCGATGGCGTTGGCGGTACAGTAAATCGGGGTGTCCGGGATCTGGGTCATCAGCTCGGTCAGCGCGCCGGCATGGTCCTCCTCAGCATGGTTGATAATGATGTAATCAATATCGGCGAGGTCGATTTCACCGCGCAGGTTCTGCACGAATTCACGGCTGAATTTATGATCGACGGTATCGATCAGCACATTTTTTTCTTCCCGGATGAGATAGCTGTTGTAGCTGCTGCCGCGCAGCGTTTTGTATTCAGTCCCGTGGAAATCACGCACTTCCCAGTCGCGTTGGCCAACCCAATGAATGTTATTTTTAACCAGAATAGACATAGCAACCTCAATTAATTCAGCAGTGTTCAAATAAGATGTTTTGCTTATATCAAGTTGCGTGCCAACTTTTTAATTAATTGAATTTAAAGTGTTTTAAGTTTTTTATTAAATCTGTTGATGTCAAATTGACAATGGTTAAAATAGTCGATATGACTACGTTTGGTGTCAAAATGACTATGAGGCGACAATGAGTTTCTCCGTCGAGGCCCTGGCGAAAATCGCCATTGATTTACAAAGCGATCTCGGCCATGCCGACCGTTTTTCGCGTTTGATTACCACCCTGCGGCAGATACTCGGCTGCGATGCTTCGGCGCTGCTGCGCTACGAGGCGCACCAGTTTGTGCCGCTGGCGATTGATGGCCTGGCCCAGGACGTGCTTGGCCGACGCTTTGCCCTTGAAGGCCACCCGCGGCTGGAGGCGATTGCCCGGGCGGGGGACGTGGTGCGCTTCCCGGCGGATAGCGACCTGCCGGACCCTTACGATGGCCTGATCCCCGGACAGGAGAGCCTGAAGGTGCACGCCTGCGTCGGCCTGCCGCTCTTTGCCGGGCAAACCCTGATCGGCGCGCTCACCCTCGACGGCATGGATGCGGACCGTTTTGACAGCTTCAGCGACGAGGAGCTGCGCCTGATTGCCGCCCTGGTGGCCGGGGCGCTCAATAACGCGCTGCTGATCGCCCGGCTGGAGAATCAAAACGTGCTGCCGGAGCAGGCTATCGTGTATCCGGCAGCCGAACGTCAGGAGATGATTGGCCTGTCGGCGCCGATGCTGCAGCTGAAAAAAGAGATCGATATCGTCGCGGCTTCTGACTTAAACGTGCTGATTAGCGGCGAGACCGGCACCGGCAAAGAGCTGGTGGCGAAAGCGGTGCATCAGGGGTCGCCGCGGGCGGCCAATCCGCTGGTCTATCTCAACTGCGCGGCCCTGCCGGAGAGCGTGGCGGAGAGCGAGCTGTTTGGCCACGTCAAAGGGGCGTTTACCGGGGCGATCAGCAACCGCAGCGGTAAATTTGAAATGGCGGACAACGGGACGCTGTTCCTCGATGAAATTGGCGAGCTTTCGCTGGCGCTCCAGGCCAAGCTGCTGCGGGTGCTGCAGTATGGCGATATTCAGCGCGTCGGCGACGATCGCAGCCTGCGGGTTGATGTGCGGGTGCTGGCGGCCACCAACCGCGACCTGCGTCAGGAGGTGGTGGAGGGGCGCTTTCGCGCCGACCTGTATCATCGCCTGAGCGTGTTTCCGCTGTCGGTTCCGGCGCTGCGCGAGCGGGAAAGTGATGTAGTGCTGCTGGCCGGCTATTTTTGCGAACAGTGCCGTTTGCGTATGGGGCTGGCGCAGGTGATTTTAAGCGAAGCGACGCGGGCCAGGCTGCTCGCCTGGTCATGGCCGGGCAACGTACGCGAACTGGAGCACGCGATTCATCGGGCGGTGGTGCTGGCGCGGGCGACGCAGGCGGGTAATGATATCGTGCTGGAGCCGCAGCATTTTCAGCTGGCCGGGGAAGCGCCAGCCTTGCCGACCGTCAGCCCGCAGCCGGCGGCGGAAGCGGTGAGCCTGCGCGAGGCGACGGAGGCGTTCCAGCGCGAAGCGATCGCCAGCGCGCTGGCGGCTAATGGCCGCAGCTGGGCCGCCGCCGCCCGCGCGCTGGGGCTCGACGTCGCCAACCTGCACCGGCTGGCGAAACGTCTGGGGCTTAAAGGATCCCGGCCTGATAAAAGTTCTGCAGGTTAATCGCGCCGACCAGCTGGCCGCTTTCATCCACCACCGGAGCGGCGCTGATTTTATGCTTCATCAGGCGCTCTTTGGCTTCTATCGCGCGGCTTTCCGCTTGCAGAGTGACGCCGTTGCGGGTCATCGCCTGGCTGACGATATCCTGTAAGCTGCCGCCGCCCACCAGCCAGCGGCGCAGGTCGCCGTCGGTAAAGACGCCCTGCACGTGATTGCGCTCATCGCAGACCGCCACCAGCCCCAGGCCGGTGCGGCTGAGTTCGAGCATCGCGTCCATGACGCTGGTGTCGTTGGCGACGCGCGGCACGTCGCCGTCGCGGCGCATCAGATGGTGAACTTTGTTCAGCAGCCGCGCGCCCAGCGCGCCGGCCGGGTGCGAACGGGCGAAATCTTCTTCGTTAAAGCCGCGGGCCTGCATGACCGCCATGGCCAGCGCGTCGCCGAGCATCAGGGTATTGACGGTGCTGGAGGTGGGCGCGAGGTGCATCGGACAGGCTTCACGCTCTACGGCAATATCAAGCACCGCTTTGGCCGCCAGCGCCAGCGGTGAAGTGGATTTACCGGTCATCGCCAGTAGCGGAATAGATTTTTCCTCCAGGCGCGGAACGATAAGATCCAGCTCTTTAGCGCTGCCGGAGTAAGAGATAAACAGCATCACGTCGCGGCTGTCGAGCATGCCGAGGTCGCCGTGCAGCGCTTCCGCCGGGTGAACAAAAAATGCCGGGGTGCCGGTGCTGGCGAAGGTGGCGGCCAGCTTTTTACCAATATGACCCGATTTACCGATACCGGAGACGACCAGTTTGCCCTCGCAGTGGATAATGGTTTCCGCCGCGCGGATGAAGTCGTCGCCCAGGCGTTCAGGCAGGCGGCTCGCCTCCTGAAGCTCCAGCATCAGGGTCTGGCGTCCGGCTTCTAACAGAAAGTTACTCATGATGTTCTCCAGTAATAATGACTTCGATGCCTTTGTCTTCCAGCGCCCGCTTAAATTCCGGGCTGATATCGGCATCGGTAATCAGTTTGTCTACGCTCTCCAGGCCGCAGACGATATTGGGACTTTTGCGGCCAAACTTCGACGAGTCGGCCATCAGGATAACTTCGCGGGCGGCATTGCACATCGCTTTGCTGACCGTATAAACCTCATTAAAGGTGGTGACGCCGGCGATTAAATCAATGCCGTCGGTGCCCATAAACAGTCGATCGAAGCTGAAGTGTTCGAAGGCGTTTTCCGCCAGCTGGCCGTGAAAGGAGGCCGATTTTTTGCGGAACGTGCCGCCCGGCATCAGGATGGTTTGTTCGTTATCCAGTTCGGAGAGGGCGTTGACGATATGCAGGCTGTTGGTCATCACGGTAATGTTATTGAAGCGGCTGAGCATCGGCACCATTTGCAGCACCGTACTGCCGGCGTCAAGAATGATCGAGTCGCCATCGTGAATAAAGCTGACCGCGGCTTCGGCAATCCGCTCTTTTTTATGGGTGTTGATCAGCGTTTTGTGGTCGATGGGCGGATCGGCCTCGTCTTTATTTAACACCACGCCGCCGTAAGTGCGGATAACGGTACCGGCATTCTCAAGGATCACCAGATCCTTACGGATGGTGGTGCCGGTGGTGTCGAAGTGTTGCGCCAGCTCTTCGACCGAGCATTTGCCCTGCGATTGCAGGTGCTCGAGAATGGCTGCCTGGCGCTGACGTGGTTTCATAGGCGTTGTATCCTGCGTTTAAAGTTTCGAAATGATAATTTCGCAAGATATTAACGTTCACAACGAAATTATCCATGTTTCGGATTAAGCGCTAATGATAGTGCATTCTGACAGAGCGGATCATTGGGAAAGATCACATCAGGCTGCAATTCCTTAAGATGCTTACCGGTGAGGGCGGGAATTTTTTGCGGCCTGGCGAAGACGGTGAGGCCTTTCATTAACAGCGTATCGCGGATGCGGTCGTCTTCGTCGACGGCAATGGCGACGACGGCCCGCGGCTTGAACCGCCCCGAGGAGCGGCCGACGCCGACGCGTCCCTGCTGGCACAGCCGATCGAATGCGCGATTGAACTGCCTGATCTGCCAGCCGCCAAAGGCGAGCTGGGTTATCCAGGCGATGGCGGCGATAGTGATAAGTGCGGTAACCATAAAAGTCTCCTTAAGGCGTGTGCGATATTTCCCCGGAGGGCGGCGAGTTGCGCCTTACCCGGGCTACGGATCGGTGCGGGGTGCCGGTTTTGTAGCCCGGATAAGCGCAGCGCAATCCGGGACCTCTGGTTTAAAACATCACCTGCCCGCCGGTGACGTTGATAGACTGCCCGGTGCAGTATGAAGCCTGCGGACTGGCGTAAAACATCAGCACGTTAAGTACGTCCTGGTAATCGCAGCCGCGCTTCAGCGGGACTTTGTCGATGTAATACTGCTCGACCTGCTCCTCCGGGATCCCCAGCTTGGTGGCGTACTGCGGCAGCAGAGACTGGAACATCGGCGACTTCAGCAGGTTGCCGAGCATCAGGGAGTGCACGGTAATCCCGTACTCCGCGAGGTCCAGCGCCAGCGACTGCGTCAGCCCCACGCCGCCAAACTTCGCCGCGCTATAGCCGGAGTTATGCTTGCTGCCCACTTTGCCGGATTTAGAGTTGATCTGAATGATGCGACCTTTAATGCCGTCGCGGATCATCAGGCGGGAAAACTCGCGGGCGCAGAGGAAGTAGCCCACCAGATTCACCTGCAGCGAACGGTCGAAATCCCCCAGCGCGAAGTCGCTGATAAACGCCGCTTTAGCGATCCCGGCGCTATAGACCAGCAGGTCGACGCGGGAAAATATTTCGTCTACCCCGCGGGCTAGGGCGACCACGCTGGCTTCGCTGGTGGCGTCCGCGCCGAAGCCCCACGCCGTTCCTTCGCCATATTCCGCGTTAATTGACTGCGCGACGCGGGACGCTTTATCGCTTTGAATATCGACCACCGCCACGCGATAGCCTTCCGCGGCAAGCCCGCGACACAGAAACTCCCCTAAGGTTTGTCCCCCACCGATGACAACAGCAACCTGATTCATAATTTTCTCCTTACAACTTAAGCAACAAATTTCAGTACGCAGCCGGCGGCGATGCCTTCCGGCACTGGCCCCGCCACGTGTACGGTTCCGGGGAATTCCGCTTCGCGGTGGCCGTCAAAGCGCAGCGTGATATGGCCCAGCTCGCGCAGGTTCTGCTCGGCGACGTCGCCGACGGCGGTGACCGGGTAGCGCAGCTCGCCGAGCTGCAGCTCAGCGCCCGGCACCAGCGCGCCGGAGAGCTCGCCGTGGTTGTGAATAAAGCAGTACTCTTCGATATCGGCCGGGGCGCCTTCGCGGAAGGTGATCAGCATCTGCTCGTCCAGCGCCATCGCCGCGCTGGCGCCGATATGCGTAATGGTGGTCTGGTAAATCACGGTCATCTTCAGGCACCTCTTATTGGTAAATAAATCCGGAAACGAACCAGGCGATCAGCACCGTTGGCGCGCCGGTCAGGAAGCGGCTCACCAGTACCGACGGTACGCCGACGCGCACGGTGTCCTGGCGCGCTTCCGCCAGCGACAGGCCAACCGGGATAAAGTCGCAGGCGGCCTGGGCGTTAATGGCGAACAGCGCGGGCAGGGCGAGATGCGGCGGAATATTGCCAAGGCCAATCTGCACGCCAATCAGCACGCCGATAACCTGGGCGATGACCGCGCCGGGGCCGAGAAACGGCGACAGCAGCGGGAAAGAGCAGATCAGCGCCAGGGTGACGAGGCCCAGTGGATGGCTGGCGAGCGGCGCCAGGCCGTGGGCAATCCAGTCGCCGATGCCGGAGGCCATGATGATGCCGATCAGCGCCGCGACGAAGGCCATAAACGGCAGAATGGTTTTCAGCACCGTATCGATGGTGTCGCGCCCGGCCTGGAACAGCACCGCCACGACCGAGCCCATCCCCATACCAACTTTGGCCAGCAGGCCGTCGCTCTGCTCGGTTATTTTCTTGCTGGTGTCATAGTCGCGGGCCGCCGGCTGGGCAGGCGCGGCCTGCGGGGCCGGGGAGGGACCCTCTTCCAGCGCGAAAATGTTCTCTTCTTTGACGCCGGAAACGTAAATGTCTTCGACGATGTACTGCGCCAGCGGACCCGATTTGCCGGTCGCGTGGATATTAATGGTCGGGATGCGGCGCTTCGGGTAGATACCGCAGCGCAGGGTGCCGCCGCAGTCGATAATCGCCACGCCGATTTCCGCTTCCGGCGGTTCGCCCTCTTTGAAGCCATCGACCGCCTGCCAGCCGGTGAGGCGGGCAATTTTATCGACGATCGCCGGGCGGGTGCCCGCGGTGATATAGACAATCTTTTTACCGGCAACGGCGTCCAGTTCGAGCGGGCCGCCCCAGCCGCCGGCGCCTTTTTCAATGCGAATACGGGTCATGATGTCGCTCCTGACAGATGCACTTTCTGCTCAAGCTGGATGGCCATTTTTTTCTCAAAAATCGACGTGGTCAGGTCGGTCACCCAGCCGCGGAAGAAGTTCGTCACCAGGCCCACCAGCAGATAGCTCACCGCCAGCGGCCCTAACGGCAGACCGAGGGTGGTTAGCCCGTTGGCGATCCCCAGATAGACGAACAGTTCGCCGGGGTTGATGTGCGGAAACAGGCCGTTCATTGAGTGGCAGCTGTAGGAGGCCGCCGCGTAGTAGCTCGGTTTGTATTTCTCGGGCATAAAGCGCCCAAGGCTCAGGGTCATCGGGTTACAGAAAACGAAGGTGC
Organism: Klebsiella sp. CN_Kp106; assembly: GCF_040064575.1. NCBI lineage: Bacteria > Pseudomonadati > Pseudomonadota > Gammaproteobacteria > Enterobacterales > Enterobacteriaceae > Klebsiella > Klebsiella sp. CN_Kp106. The sequence continues at coordinate 47,132 of NZ_JBEAIG010000013.1, forward strand.
CGATGCAGGGCAGCAGCAGGTAGCGGGAGATCGGATTACCGGCGCAGCGCTGCGCCAGCTTTTCGATCCGCTGCTGACCAATAAAGTTGATCAGCGCGTTCATGATCACCAGCAGACTGATCAGCAAAGGCAGGATCCCGGTGACCATACCGGTGAACACCTCGCCTCCCTTCTGAAACAGGCCGATAAACCATTCGGCGCCGTGGGTAACGACTTCAATCATTGTTCTCTCCTTCAGCGTGTTATTTTTCTTGCTAACTGGCAGCTAATTTTAATCATTTTAAAAGGTTTGAAATTGTTATATTGATCGCAAAATGAAAGATAAATATTTTATTTTGAAAGATTGTGGCTGAAGTGAACGAAGGATCCGACGGGGCGAGAGGAAAAAGGGCGATAAAAAAGAATTTACATCGCCGCCGCTTCCTTGTGAGCGGGCGCATGCTTTACCATAATTACCCCTTGCCGATTTGTTAAATGGATGTCCCATGTTGAAGCGTCGTTCCCTGGCTTTACTCCCCCTGTGCGTTCTCCTCGCTGCCTGCAGCAGCAAACCTCAAACTCCTGCGGAAAAGGAAATGGCGGGCGGTACGGGCGGTTTTTTACTCGAGCCGCAGCATAACGTGATGGAGATGAGCGGCGATTTCGCCAATAACCCGGCGGCGGAACAGTTCATTGATAAAATGGTGAGCAAGCACGGCTTCGACCGACAGCAGCTGCATCAAATTCTCTCGCAGGCCAAACGCCTGGACTACGTGCTGCGTCTGATGGACCGTCAGGCGCCCACCGGACTGCCGCCGTCAGGGCCAAACGGCGCCTGGCTGCGCTACAAAAAGCAGTTTATTACCCCGGATAACGTGCAGAACGGTGTGGCGTTCTGGAACCAGTATCAGGATGCGCTCAACCGCGCGTACCAGGTATACGGCGTGCCGCCGGAGATTATCGTCGGGATTATTGGCGTCGAGACCCGCTGGGGGCGGGTGATGGGGAAAACCCGCATCCTTGATGCGCTGGCGACGCTGTCGTTTAACTATCCGCGCCGCGCAGAATACTTCTCCAGCGAGCTGGAAACGTTCCTGCTGATGGCGCGCAGCGAACAGGATGACCCGCTCGATCTGAAAGGCTCCTTCGCCGGCGCGATGGGCTACGGTCAGTTTATGCCCTCTTCTTACAGGCAGTACGCGGTGGACTTTAACGGCGACGGGCATATCAACCTGTGGGATCCGGTCGATGCGATCGGCAGCGTAGCGAACTACTTCAAGCAGCACGGCTGGGTGAGCGGCGATCTGGTTGCGGTACAGGCGCTGGGCCAGGCGCCTGGGCTGAACAATGGGTTCAAAACCAAATACAGCGTCTCGCAGCTGGCGGCGGCGGGACTTACCCCGACTCAGCCGCTGGGTAACCACCAGCAGGCGAGCCTGCTGCGTCTGGATATCGGCACAGGCTACCAGTACTGGTACGGTCTGCCGAACTTCTACACCATTACCCGCTATAACCACAGCACCCATTACGCGATGGCCGTCTGGCAGCTCGGTCTGGCGGTTTCTCAGGCCCGGATGCAGTAATCCCGTCTTCTGTGCTCCTCTCCGTCCGGAGAGGAGTCTGTAACATTTTGCAGCATTTCCTTTTGTTGACGCCAATTTACATTCCGCGCTTCTTTTAATATTGTTATGTTATAACGTTTTATTGAGGCATAAACATTGACTTCCTTATTGATGACTTCAGGCATCGCCCGGCTGGCGATGGCCGGCGTGCTGCTGGCCGCCCTGTGGCTGGCAACCTGGTGGGCGGTATCGCTGCCATGATAGAGCTCGATCATCTGGTGGCTGGCTATGAAGGGCTGGCGATCGCGCCGTCCCTTAGCGGCACGATTGCAACGGGGAGTATGACGGCTATCGTCGGCCTGAACGGCTGCGGGAAATCGACGCTGTTAAAGACGCTGGCCGGATTTATCCCGCCGGTCAGCGGCCGCCTGAACTGGCGCGACGGACGGCCGGTTATCGGCTGGCTGGCGCAGCGGCATGCGCTGGAGTCGCAGTTTCCGCTCACGGTGCAGGATGTCGTCAGCCAGGGGGCCTGGCCGCAGGTATCGTTGCTGCGCGGGCTCGGGGGGGAGGTGCGCCAGCGTATCGTCGCAGCCATAGCGCGGGTGGGGCTGCTAGCGATGGCGAAAACGCCGATTGAGGCGCTCTCCGGCGGCCAGTTTCAGCGCATGCTCTTCGCGAGGGTGATGGTGCAGCGCGCGCCGCTGGTGATGCTCGACGAACCGTTTACCGGCATCGACGAAGCCACCTGCCGTGAGCTGATGGCGCTGATCCTGGAAATGCATCAGCAGGGGCAGACGATTCTGGCGGTGCTGCACGATAACCAGCGGGTCGCCGACTATTTCCCGGAAACGATGCTGCTGACGCCGCAGCGCGCCCGCTGGGGCAGTACGCCTGATGTGCTGCCCGCCTTTCACTCCGCGAGGCTGGCATGATCTGGCACACCTTCATTCAGCCCTTTATCGAGTTTGGCTTTATGCGCCGCGCGCTGGTGGTGTGCCTGGCGCTCTCCCTGAGCACGACCATGCTCGGCGTCTTCCTACTTTTACGCCGCATGAGCCTGATGGGCGATGCGCTCTCGCATGCGATTTTGCCCGGCGTGGCGGTGGGCTACCTGCTTAACGGGATGTCGCTGCTGGCGATGACCGTCGGGGGTTTTATTGCCGGCATTGCGGTGGCGCTGGTGGCGGGGTGGGTCAGCCGACGCACGCTTTTAAAAGAGGATGCCAGCTTTGCCGGATTTTATCTCGGCTCCCTGGCGCTGGGCGTCACGCTGGTCTCGCTGCGCGGCTCTAACGTCGACCTGCTGCATCTGCTGTTCGGCTCAATTCTGGCGGTAGACCGCGATTCGGCGCTGTTTGTGACCGGCGTTGCCAGCCTGACGCTGATTTGCATCGCCCTGTTTTATCGCGGCCTGGTCAGCGAAGCCTTCGACAGCGTCTGGCTTCAGGTGAACGCGCGAAGAGTGCCTGCGCTGCTGCATGGCCTGTTCCTCGCCCTGCTGGTGCTCAATCTGGTGGCCGGGTTTCAGGTGCTCGGCACGCTGATGGCGGTGGGAGTCATGATGCTGCCCGCGGTCGCGGCGCGCTGCTGGGCGCGGACGCTGCCGGGCATTCTGCTGCTGGCGGCGCTGATGGGCGGTTTTTGCGCGTGGATGGGGCTGAGCCTGTCGTGGGCGGCGAATTTGCCTGCCGGGCCCGCCATTGTGCTGACCGCCAGCGGCCTCTTTTTTGTATCGGTGTTTTTTGGCTCGCGCAGCCGGCTGGTTGTCGGCTGGCGTAAATTAATGGGGTAAGGACAATGATGAAACGTACCGGGATATGGCTGGCGCTGGCGCTGGGTCTGGCATCGCACGGGGTGATGGCGAAAACGCTAAACGTGGTGAGCAGTTTTTCCGTGTTGGGCGATATGGTGCAGCAGATTGGCGGCGAACATGTGCATGTGGATACGCTAGTGGGGCCGGACGGCGATCCGCATACCTTCGAGCCCTCGCCGAAAGAGAGCGCGCTGCTGAACAACGCCGATGTGGTGGTGGTCAACGGCCTGGGGCTGGAGGGCTGGCTGGACCGGCTGATTAAAGCATCCGGGTTCAAAGGCGAGCTGGTGGTGGCTTCCCGCGGAGTCAAAACCCACACGCTTGAAGAAGATGGCGCAACGGTAACCGATCCGCATGCGTGGAACAGCGCCGCGAACGGTGCGCTGTACGCGCAGAATATCCTCAACGGCCTGGTGAAAGCCGACCCGGAAGATAAGTTGGCGCTGGAGGCTTCCGGCAAACGCTATATCAGCCAGCTTAACGAGATCGATCGCTGGGCTAAAAGCCAGTTCACCGCCATTCCACAGGCAAAGCGTAAGGTTCTGACCAGCCATGATGCTTTCGGCTATTTTGGCCGCGCCTATGGCGTGACCTTCCTCGCGCCACAGGGGCTATCTTCGGAAAGTGAGGCCAGCGCGGCGCAGGTGGCGGCATTAATTCGACAAATTAAAGCCGACGAGGTGCATACCTGGTTTATGGAAAATCAGCTGGATCCAAGACTGGTTAAACAGATTGCCAGCGCGACGGGCGCGCAGCCGGGAGGAGAGCTCTACCCTGAAGCCCTCTCTCAACCGGGCGGCGTGGCGGACAGCTACGTGAAAATGCTGCGTCACAACGTGGAGCTGATCGCGGCGAGTATGAAATAAATAAAAACCGGCCCGCGATGGGCCGGTTATCCGCCGCTATGGTTCTGCGAGTATCTGCTTGATTTTCTTGTTCAATGTGAATCCACTGGCAATACAGCCCACGCCCAGCAGGATCTGTACGCCTTCGAACAGCGGGTTGAATGAGCGGGTGAAAATATGCGGTAGCGCGGTTAGCAGCGAAACTGTGCCGCATACAAACAGGCACAGGCGCACCTGGCGAATTTTTTTCACGTTCTGCTCTGAGGTAAGCGTTGCTTTGGCCATTCCTGGTAACCTCTCATTTAACTCTTCCTTATATGTGCGGTGAATTGTGACACCGGCGCCCCCGGGCGGCTATCCGAAAATGCAGCGTTGGCTATAGCCGATGTTTTTCGCCAGCCGACTCGTAAATTCGTTACCTCGTCCCCATATCTTCGTTGAAAGTGCTATCTTTGATGGCCTCTTTGTACAGCTTACGTGGGGCGACGAATGACAGATTCGGAATTAATGCAGCTGAGCGAGCAGGTGGGGATGGCGCTGAAAGCGCGCGGTGCGACGGTGACCACGGCGGAGTCCTGCACCGGCGGCTGGGTCGCCAAAACCCTTACCGATATCGCCGGCAGTTCGGCATGGTTTGAGCGCGGTTTCGTCACTTACAGCAATGAAGCGAAATCGCAGATGATTGGCGTCAGCGAAGCGACGCTGCTTAGCCATGGAGCGGTGAGTGAACCGGTGGTGGTGGAGATGGCCATCGGCGCGCTGCGTGCGGCTCGCGCGGACTATGCCATTTCGGTCAGCGGCATCGCCGGGCCGGACGGCGGCAGCGCGGAAAAGCCGGTGGGAACCGTCTGGTTTGGCGTGGCCAGCGCCAGCGGACAGGGCGTAACCCGGCGCGAATGCTTTGCCGGAGACCGCGAGTCGGTACGCCGCCAGGCCACGGCCTACGCGCTAAATCTCCTCTGGCAACAATTTCTACAAAATACTTGATACTGTATGACTATACAGTATAATTGCTTCAACAGAACAGAATTCACTACCCGGTTACACCCGGCATGAGAGGAGTAATAATGGCTATCGACGAAAACAAACAGAAAGCGTTGGCGGCAGCACTGGGCCAGATCGAAAAACAATTCGGTAAAGGCTCCATCATGCGCCTGGGTGAAGACCGTTCCATGGATGTGGAAACTATCTCCACCGGCTCGCTTTCCCTTGATATCGCCCTGGGCGCAGGCGGCCTGCCGATGGGCCGTATCGTCGAGATCTACGGGCCTGAATCTTCCGGTAAAACCACGCTGACGCTGCAGGTTATCGCCGCCGCGCAGCGCGAAGGCAAAACCTGTGCGTTTATCGATGCGGAACACGCGCTGGACCCGGTTTACGCACGCAAGCTGGGCGTCGATATCGACAACCTGCTGTGCTCCCAGCCGGATACCGGCGAACAGGCTCTGGAAATCTGTGACGCGCTGGCGCGTTCCGGTGCGGTAGACGTTATCGTCGTTGACTCCGTTGCGGCGCTGACGCCGAAAGCGGAAATCGAAGGCGAAATCGGCGACTCTCACATGGGCCTCGCGGCGCGTATGATGAGCCAGGCGATGCGTAAACTGGCGGGCAACCTGAAGCAGTCCAACACCCTGCTCATCTTCATCAACCAGATTCGTATGAAAATTGGCGTGATGTTCGGTAACCCGGAAACCACCACCGGCGGTAACGCGCTGAAGTTCTACGCCTCCGTGCGTCTGGATATCCGTCGTATCGGTGCGGTGAAAGAGGGCGACAACGTTGTCGGCAGCGAAACCCGCGTTAAAGTGGTGAAAAACAAAATCGCCGCGCCGTTTAAACAGGCTGAATTCCAGATCCTCTACGGCGAAGGGATTAACTTCTTCGGTGAGCTGGTCGATCTCGGCGTGAAAGAGAAGCTGATTGAGAAAGCCGGCGCATGGTACAGCTATAACGGTGATAAAATCGGTCAGGGTAAAGCGAACGCCATCTCCTGGCTGAAAGAGAACCCGGCTGCGGCAAAAGAGATCGAGAAGAAAGTTCGTGAACTGCTGCTGAGCAATCAGGACTCCACGCCAGACTTCGCGGTTGATGGCAACAGCGAAGCGGAAACCGAGCAAGATTTCTGATATCGTCTGAACAGACTAACAAGGGGCCGCTTATGCGGCCCTTTTGCTTTTTTTGATTAGCGAGGCTGACCGTGACTGAAACTTCATCCCGCCGCTCTGACTACGCCAGGCTGCTGGATCGCGCGATTCGCATTCTGGCAATGCGCGACCACAGCGAACAGGAGCTAAGGCGAAAGCTGGCTGCACCGGTCATGAGCAAAAACGGCCCTGAAGCGTTAGATGTGACGCCGGAAGAGGTCGATAAAGTCGTTGAATGGTGCATTGAGAACCGCTATCTGGACGACGAACGCTTTGTCCGTCAGTTCATTGCCAGCCGCAGCCGCAAGGGGTACGGCCCGGCTCGCGTCCGCCAGGAGCTAAAGCAGAAGGGGATCTCCCGCGAGACGACAGAGGCAGCCATGCGCGAGTGCGAAATCGACTGGGCGCGGCTTGCCAAAGAGCAGGCGCAGCGAAAATATGGCGAACCCCTGCCCAGCGTATTTGCAGAAAAAGTCAAAATTCAGCGCTTTTTGCTCTACCGCGGCTATCTGATGGAGGATATTCAGGAAATCTGGCGAAATTTTGCAGATTGACCCATCCGGGATTTTACTTCCCCGTGAAGAAAACTTATCTTATTCCCACTTTATTTTCGTGAGTAGCCTGCCGGTCGATACTGGGTAGTGGCTGCCAGCGACATTTCGTTAGCTTGATTTCAGGATAATTATGAGCAAGAGCACCGCTGAGATCCGTCAGGCGTTTCTCGACTTTTTCCATAGTAAAGGACATCAGGTAGTTGCGAGCAGCTCCCTGGTGCCGCATAACGACCCGACCCTGCTGTTTACCAACGCCGGGATGAACCAGTTCAAGGATGTTTTCCTTGGTCTCGACAAACGTAATTATTCGCGCGCGACCACCGCGCAGCGTTGCGTTCGTGCGGGTGGTAAGCACAACGATCTGGAAAACGTCGGCTACACCGCGCGTCACCACACCTTCTTTGAAATGCTGGGTAACTTCAGCTTCGGCGATTACTTCAAGCAGGATGCCATCAAATACGCATGGGAACTGCTGACCGGTGAAAACTGGTTCGCCCTGCCGAAAGAAAAACTGTGGGTGACCGTCTACGAAACCGACGATGAAGCGTTCGATATCTGGGCAAATGAAGTTGGCGTACCGCGCGAGCGTATTATCCGCATCGGCGACAACAAAGGCGCGCCGTTTGCTTCCGATAACTTCTGGCAGATGGGTGACACCGGGCCGTGCGGTCCATGCACCGAAATCTTCTTCGACCATGGCGACCATATCTGGGGTGGCCCTCCGGGAACGCCGGAAGAAGACGGCGATCGCTATATTGAGATCTGGAATATCGTCTTCATGCAGTTCAACCGTCAGGCTGACGGAACCATGGAGCCGCTGCCGAAGCCGTCCGTAGATACCGGTATGGGCCTCGAGCGTATTGCCGCCGTGCTGCAGCACGTCAACTCCAACTACGATATCGACCTGTTCCGCGATCTGATTAAGAGCGTGGCGAAGGTTACCGGCGCGACCGATCTCTCGAACAAGTCGCTGCGCGTTATCGCTGACCACATTCGTTCCTGCGCGTTCCTGATTGCCGATGGCGTTATCCCGTCGAATGAAAACCGCGGCTACGTGCTGCGCCGCATCATTCGTCGCGCAATTCGCCATGGCAACATGCTGGGCGCGAAGGAGACCTTCTTCTGGAAACTGGTTGCCCCGCTGATTGACGTGATGGGTTCCGCCGGCGAAGAGCTGAAACAGCAGCAGGCTCAGGTTGAGCAGGTGCTGAAGACCGAAGAAGAGCAGTTTGCCCGTACGCTGGAGCGCGGACTGGCGCTGCTGGATGAAGAGCTGGCTAAACTGCAGGGCGACACGCTGGACGGCGAAACCGCTTTCCGCCTGTACGACACCTACGGCTTCCCGGTTGACCTGACCGCGGACGTTTGCCGCGAACGCAACATCAAGGTTGACGAAGCCGGCTTTGAAGCCGCGATGGAAGAGCAGCGCCGTCGCGCGCGCGAATCCAGCGGCTTTGGCGCGGACTACAATGCGATGATCCGCGTCGACGGCGCCTCTGAGTTTAAAGGCTATGACAGCCTGGAACTGAATGGCAAAGTCACCGCGCTGTTTATCGATGGTAAAGCGGTTGACGCGGTGAACGCCGGTCAGGAAGCGGTTGTTATCCTCGACCAGACGCCGTTCTACGCCGAATCCGGCGGCCAGGTGGGTGACAAAGGCGAACTGAAGGGCGCCGGTTTCTCCTTCCAGGTCAGCGACGCGCAGAAGTACGGTCAGGCAATTGGCCATATTGGTAAACTGACCAGCGGTTCGCTCAAAGTCGGCGACGCCGTGCAGGCCGATGTCGATCAGGCTCGCCGCCAGCGTATCCGCCTGAACCACTCCGCGACGCACCTGATGCACGCGGCGCTGCGCCAGGTTCTCGGTACGCACGTTGCGCAGAAAGGCTCTCTGGTCAACGACAAAGCATTGCGCTTCGACTTCTCGCATTTTGAAGCGATGAAGCCGGAGGAGATCCGTGCGGTAGAAGATCTGGTGAACGCGCAAATTCGTCGCAACCTGCCGATCGAAACCAATGTCATGGATATTGACGCTGCGCGTGAGTCCGGCGCGATGGCGCTGTTTGGCGAGAAGTATGACGATCGCGTTCGCGTGCTGAGCATGGGCGATTTTTCCACCGAGCTGTGCGGCGGTACGCACGCCTCGCGCACCGGTGATATCGGCCTGTTCCGCATTACCTCTGAATCCGGTACCGCCGCGGGCGTGCGCCGTATCGAAGCGGTGACCGGGGAAGGCGCGATGGCGATGCTGCACGCGCAGAGCGATCTGCTGGGCGATATTGCACAGCTGCTGAAAGGGGATACCTACAGCCTTGGTGACAAAGTCCGCGCCGCGTTAGAACGCAGCCGTCAGCTGGAAAAAGAGCTGCAGCAGCTGAAAGAGCAGGCTGCCGTGCAGGAGAGCGCAAATCTCTCCAGCAAAGCGGAAGAGATTAACGGCGTTAAGCTGCTGGTCAGCGAGCTGGCCGGCGTTGAGCCGAAAATGCTGCGTACTATGGTTGACGATCTGAAAAATCAGCTGGGTTCAACGATTGTCGTGTTGGCCACGGTCGCAGAAGGTAAGGTTTCTCTGATTGCAGGTGTGTCTAAGGATGTGACAGACCGCGTGAAAGCCGGGGAACTGATTGGTATGGTCGCCCAGCAGGTGGGCGGTAAAGGGGGCGGTCGTCCGGATATGGCGCAAGCCGGCGGTACCGATGCGTCTGCTCTCCCTGCTGCGTTAGCCAGTGTGAAAGGCTGGGTAAGCGCAAAACTGTAATAACTATAATTGCATAGATGCTGTGATTCTCGGATTACAGCATCTTGCGCGAGAAGCACTGATAACGATAAAGTCGGGTTGAAGTTGTGTATATCGGCTAAACTTAGGTTTAACAGAATGTGATGCCGTGACTGCTTACACCGTAGGGTGTTTGTCATCGCTTACTTTTTGGCGTTATATGATGGATAATGCCGGGATACGAGAGACCCGACTCTTTTAATCTTTCAAGGAGCAAAGAATGCTGATTCTGACTCGTCGAGTTGGTGAGACCCTCATGATTGGAGATGAGGTCACTGTGACAGTTTTAGGGGTGAAGGGTAACCAGGTACGTATTGGCGTTAATGCCCCTAAAGAAGTCTCCGTGCATCGTGAAGAGATCTACCAGCGTATCCAGGCTGAAAAATCCCAGCAGTCCAGTTACTAAGGTTTTCGCGCCTCGCTATTTTGTGAGGCGCCTCCTTCCACCCGCCGTTTTTGCCAATTTTCCTCTCCGATAGCCTCTCATTTTTGTCTCTTTCTCCGCATCCGCGACAGTTATCTTTTGCGTTAGCCGCGGCGTAATCAGCAATTTCTTGTTGATAAAATACTCTTTTTGCCGTTTTCACAGGCTAATTGCGCGGGAAGTGTGCAAACGAAAAAAAGGTCTCGAAAAAAGGTTTGACTTATAAGTACCAGAAAGTAATATGTGCGCCATCGCAGCGACGAAGAGCAGAAACAAGTTCTTCGAAGCACTCGTAAGAGGCGTGTGGTGAGGTGGCCGAGAGGCTGAAGGCGCTCCCCTGCTAAGGGAGTATGCGGTCAAAAGCTGCATCCGGGGTTCGAATCCCCGCCTCACCGCCATTTTGCATCCGTAGCTCAGCTGGATAGAGTACTCGGCTACGAACCGAGCGGTCGGAGG
>NZ_JBEAIG010000014.1:0-291293 GCF_040064575.1 Klebsiella sp. CN_Kp106
TTGTCCGCAGACGACGGTAAACCCGTAGCCCGGCTAAGCGCAGCGCGAGCCGGGGATATGGCAGAATTGCGACGACGATCTTATTCGGGTAACAGGATCAAAAAGGCCGGCTAGCATGGCTAACCGGCCTTTTTATCCTCAACCGATGCTAATCGTGGCGAGGATAATCTGGGCTATTGATCCACGCGTGATCCTCTTCCCAGGTAAACATCCATTTGCGATCCGGGCCGGCCATCACGTTCAGATAGTAGCTGTCATATCCGGCAATCGCCGCCACCGGATGGTAGCCGCGCGGCACCATGACCACATCGTGGTTGTAGGGGGCCATGCAGGCATCAAGGCTGCGGTCATCGGTATAGACGCGCTGGAAGGCAAAACCCTGCGGCGGATCGAAACGGTGATAGTAGGTCTCTTCCAGCTGGGTTTCCTGGCCCGGCAGCGCCGTATCATGCTTGTGCGACGGCCATGAGCTGGTCGCCCCTTCCTCGGTGTAAACCTCCACCACCAGCAGGCAGTCCGCCTGCGCGCTATCCGGCAGAATATTGTGCACCAGCCGCTGGTTACGCCCTTTACCGCGATGCTCTACGCCCACGTCCTGCGGGGAGATAACCCGTGCAGGGAAGGTTCCTTTACCCGGGGCGCTGCATACGGCCAGCTCGAGGTCAGAATCTGCCGTCACTTCGACTTTATCCTGCGGCGGCACGTAGACTGACCAGGGCGGCGTCCGCTCAAACGGCGACATACGCTGGCCGAGGTTCGGGAAATCCGCCTGCGTGGTTTTTACCGAAGCCAGGCCGGCAACCAGCACCAGGCACAGTTCGCGATCGCCGCTTTCCAGGGTGACGGTTTGCCCTTTCTTTAACATCCAGACATCAAAACCAATGTACTTCCACCCCGCGCTCTGCGGGGTGATGTGCTGAATCTGCCCTTCTTTTTTTGCTTTAGCCAGTAAAGACATGGCGCTCTCCTTCGCCGATTAGCCTAACGTCGGCATACTGAATTCAGATACGGTTTGCTGACCCTGCGGCCAGCGGACGGTGGCGGTTTTCATACGCGTATAGAAGCGCACGCCGTCCGGGCCATGGACGTTCAGTGCGCCGAATACGGAGCGTTTCCAGCCGCCAAAGCTATGGAAGGCCATTGGAACGGGTACCGGTACGTTGACCCCAACCATTCCGGCCTGGACATCATGGACAAATTCACGCGCGGTGTGGCCGTTGCTGGTAAAGACGGCGCTACCGTTGCCGAACTCATGGCTGTTCACCAGCTCCAGCGCGCTGTGGTAATCCGCCACGCGAACAATCCCCAGCACCGGGCCAAAAATCTCTTCGCGCCAGATAGTCATCTCCGGCGTGACGTTGTCGAACAGCGTTCCGCCGACGTAGTATCCCTCTTCAAACCCGGGCACCTGCGGCTTGCGTCCGTCAACCACCAGCGTCGCCCCCTCGCTAACCCCTTTATCAATATATCCCAGCACTTTTTTCTGATGGGTATCGGAGACGACCGGCCCCATTTCGTTCTCTTCTTTTCCGCGCATACAGCCCGGCCCAACCTTCAGGGATTCCACCAGCGGCTTCAGGCGCGCAATCAGTTTATCCGCCGTTTCATCACCCACGGCAACCACCACCGGCAGCGCCATGCAGCGCTCGCCCGCCGAGCCGAACGCGCCGCCCATAATGGCATTCACGGTGGCATCAAGATCGGCATCCGGCATCACAATCGCGTGGTTTTTCGCCGCGCCAAACGCCTGTACTCGCTTGCCATAAGCGCTGGCGGTTTTATAAATATGCTCCGCCACGCCGGAAGATCCGACAAAGCTTACCGCCGCGATCCGCGGGTCCCGGTATAGCTGCTCGGCATCTTCGTTGCTGCAGTGCACGACGTTAAAGACGCCATCCGGCAGACCCGCTTGTTTCAGCAATTCCGCCAGACGCACCGCGGCAGTAGGCGCCAGCGCTGGCGGCTTCAGGACAAAGCTGTTGCCGCAGGCCAGCGCCAGCGGGAACATCCACATCGGTACCATCGCCGGGAAGTTGAACGGCGTAATGCCCGCTACCACGCCCAGCGGCTGCATCAGAGAATAGCTATCAACGCCGGTGCCGACATCCGATGAGAACTCCCCTTTGATCAGGTGCGGAATACCGCAGGCAAACTCAACGACTTCCATGCCGCGCGTCAGCTCCCCCATCGCGTCGGAAAACACTTTACCGTGTTCGCTGACGATAATCCCCGCCAGCTCTTCAGCGTGCTGTTCCAGTAACATTTTAAAATTGAACATCACGCGGGCGCGGCGCAGCGGCGTGGTGCGCGACCAGCTTTCAAAAGCATCACGCGCCACCTGAATGGCGTCAGAGACTTCCTGCGCGGTCGATAACGTGACTTCGCGGACCACTTTGCCCGTCGCGGGGTCGAAAACCGGCATTGTTTTGCTGCTGCCGCTGGTAACGGTTTTCCCGCCAATAAAGTTTCCTGTGATAGTCATGCTCTCGCCTCATCTGTATGGGGTATCGGGGGCCAACGCAGTACGGCCCATTACTGGATCTGCTGTACTGTAACCGTAGTAAAATGAAATTAATATTTCAATATTGATGACTAGTGAAATTCTATTTTGGTGATGATGGTCGCAATTTCGTGTAAGAAATTGCCGGCTTGCGGACTAAAGCACGATAAAAAGAGTTGAGATTTAGCGCCACCTGCAACCCGTGCTCTTTAAAACGCAGCAGAAAAATATTTTGCGAGTCGGCTCAAAAAATCACCATTTCATACATTGCTAATTTTGGAATAAATGTTTTGACTATGAGGCATTCGAACGAATCCGATCCCTACATTTCTGGAGAGTCAAAATGGCTATTGCATCGCAACGTTTCTGCATCAACCGCAAGATCGCCCCGTCACTCAGCATTGAGGCCTTTTTCCGGCTGGTGAACAGCCTGGGGCTGAACAAAGTCGAGCTACGTAACGACCTCCCCAGCGGAAAAGTAACCGACGACCTGAGCCACCAGCAGGTGCGGGAGCTGGCTGACCGCTACCATATTGAGATCCTCACTATCAATGCGGTCTACCCCTTCAACTGCCGCACCGCAGAGGTTCGTAGCCTGACGGAGTCATTGCTGAAAGAAGCCAAAGCCGTTGGTGCCAAATCGCTGGTGCTGTGCCCGCTGAACGATGGTACCGAGGTTCCGGCGAGCGAAACCCTTAACGCCCTGCGTGACCTGGCGCCGCTATTCGCCTTCTACGGTATTCAGGGGCTGGTGGAGCCGCTCGGTTTCCCGCAGAGCTCGCTCCGCTCCTCGGCGCAGGCGCAAACGCTGATCCACGACGCGCGGGTGCCGTTTAAGCTGCTGATAGATACCTTCCATCATCATCTTTATCCGCAGGCGGAGCAGGAGTTTAACCAGGTGGATATCGGCGAAATCGGTCTGGTCCATCTTTCCGGCGTAGAGGATACCCGCCCGCGCGAAGCCCTTACCGACAATGAGCGCATCATGCTGACCGCAAAAGACCAGCTGCAAAGCTGCGAGCAGGTCAAAAACCTGGAGGCGCGCGGCTATCAGGGCGTGTATGCGTTCGAACCCTTCGCGCCGGAATTGGCAAACTGGAGCGAAGACGATATCCGCCGCGAAATCGAACAGAGCATCGCGTTAATTCAGCGCCACTGCGCCTGACGTGAATAAGCGAAGGTGCGCGTGATTTCCCTCCTTTTGCTATCAGGTTGCCTATACTCGCAGCAGGATAAATGGAGAAATCGCTCATGAGCTCACCTCTGCTGATTGCACGCACGCTGGATAAACAGCTGCATTTACTGCCCGCTATGGCCAACCGCCACGGCTTGATTACCGGCGCCACGGGGACCGGTAAAACCGTCACTCTGCAAAAGCTGGCGGAGTCTTTCTCGGAAATCGGCGTTCCGGTATTTATGGCCGATGTGAAAGGCGACCTCACCGGTATCGCCGAGTCGGGCCAAAGTTCGGAAAAGCTGCAGGCGCGTCTGGAAAAAATCGGCGCAACGGACTGGCAGCCGCACGCCAATCCGGTGGTGTTATGGGATATTTTTGGCGAAAAAGGCCACCCGGTTCGCGCCACGGTTTCCGATCTCGGGCCGCTGCTGCTGGCTCGCCTGCTTAACCTCAATGAGGTTCAGTCCGGGGTGCTGAATATCATCTTCCGTATCGCCGACGATCGCGGGCTGCTGCTGCTCGACTTTAAAGACCTGCGCGCCATAACCCAATACATTGGCGACAACGCCAAAGCGTTTCAGAACCAGTACGGCAACATCAGCAGCGCCTCCGTTGGGGCGATTCAGCGCGGATTATTAACCCTGGAGCAGCAGGGCGCGGAGCACTTTTTCGGCGAACCTATGCTCGATATCCAGGACTGGATGCGCGTCGACGCTGAGGGTAAAGGGGTGATTAATATCCTGAGCGCCGAAAAGCTTTACCAGATGCCGAAGCTGTACGCCGCCAGCCTGCTGTGGATGCTCTCCGAGCTTTACGAACGCCTGCCGGAGGCCGGTGACCAGGAGAAGCCAAAGCTGGTCTTTTTCTTTGATGAAGCGCATCTGCTGTTTAACGATGCGCCGCAGGTGCTGCTGGATAAAATCGAGCAGGTCATCCGCCTGATTCGTTCTAAAGCCGTCGGGGTCTATTTTGTTTCACAAAACCCGGCGGACATTCCCGATGCGGTTCTCGGTCAGTTGGGTAATCGCGTGCAGCACGCCCTGCGCGCCTTCACGCCGAAAGACCAAAAAGCGGTAAAAACCGCCGCGCAGACCATGCGCGCGAATCCCGCGTTCAGTACCGAACAGGCGATCCAGGAGCTGGGCACTGGCGAGGCGCTGATCTCCTTTCTTGATGAGAAAGGCAGCCCTTCGATAGTGGAACGCGCGATGGTTATCGCCCCCTGCTCTCGTATGGGGCCGGTCACCGATGACGAACGTAACGGGCTGCTTAACCACTCGGCGCTGTACGGAAAATATGAAGAAGAGATCGACCGTGAATCGGCCTTTGAAATGCTGCAACAGGGCGTTCAGAGCACAACGGAGCAGCAGCAATCACCGCCCGCAAAAGGCCAGCAAAACGGCGATGACGACGGTCTGCTCGGCGGGCTCAAAGACATTCTGTTCGGCACCACCGGGCCGCGCGGCGGCAAACGCGACGGCATTGTGCAAACGGCGGCCAGGAGCGCGGTGCGTCAGGTCACCAACCAGATAGTCAGGGGAATGCTGGGAAGCTTACTTGGCGGGCGGAAACGCTAAAAAAAGCCCCCTTTCTGAATTCAGGAAGGGGGCGCGTGACGTCAGGTTTTACGCATCATCAGCCAGAGGCTCAGCAAGAAGAAGCTGGCGCTCGGCAACAGCGCGCCGATAATCGGCGGAATGCCGTACACCAGGGTGAGCGGGCCGAAAATCTGGTCCAGCACGTAGAAGATAAAGCCGAAGCTGATCCCGGTCACCACTCTGACGCCCATCGGTACGCTACGCAGCGGGCCGAAGATAAACGACAGCGCCATCAGCATCATCACCGCCACCGACAGCGGCTGGAAGATTTTGCTCCACATATTGAGCTGATAGCGGCCCGGATCCTGACCGCTGGACTTCAGATAGGTAACATAGTTGTGCAGGCCGCTGATGGACAGCGCGTCCGGGTCCAGCGCCACCACGCCGAGCTTGTCCGGCGTCAGGTTGGTCTTCCAGGTCCCGCTGACCGTCTGCGTTCCGGTGACCTGTTTCGGGTCAGTCAGGTTGGATTCATCCACCTGCGACAGTCGCCAGAGCTTATTCTCGGTGTCGAACTTTGCCGAAGCGGCATAGCGAACGGACTGCAAGCGGCGCTGGTCGTTAAAGGCGTAAATACTCACCCCACCCAGCTCATCGTTGCCTTTTACCCGCTCGATATACACAAAGTTATGGCCGTCTTTCGCCCATAGCCCCTGCTGAGTGGAAAGCAGCGAACCGCCGTACATCTGCTGAGCACGATAGTTACGCGCCATCTGCTCGCCCTGCGGGGCAACCCACTCGCCCATCGCCATGGTCAGCAGCACCAGCGGAATCGCGGTTTTCATCACCGACAGCGCCACCTGCAGACGGGTAAAGCCGGAAGCCTGCATCACCACCAGTTCGCTGCGCTGCGCCAGCATCCCCAGCCCCAGCAGCGCGCCGAGCAGCGCCGCCATCGGGAAGAAGATTTGGATATCTTTCGGCACGCTGAGAATCGTGTAGATTCCGGCCCCCAGCGCATCATAGTTACCCTGCCCGGCCTTTTTCAACTGGTCGACAAACTTGATGATGCCCGAGAGGGAAACCAGCATGAACAGGGTCATCATGATGGTATTGAAAATCGTCTTACCGATATAACGGTCAAGTACCCCAAACGCCTGCATCACGCCGCTCCTTTGTTAAAACGGGCACGGAAGCGGCGCATCGGCACCGTATCCCACAGGTTCAACAGCACGGCCAACGCGAAATAGAGCAGGTTTACCGCCCACATCCAGACCATCGGATCCATTTTGCCTTTACCGCCGCTCGATTTAATCGACGTTTGCAGCAGGAAGAACACCAGATAGAGCAGCATCGCCGGCAGCATCGACAGCACGCGGCCCTGGCGCGGGTTCACCACGCTGAGCGGCACCACCATCAGGGCCATGATGAACACCGTTGCCACCAGCGTGAAGCGCCAGTGCAGCTCCGCCCGGGCGCGATCGGTATCGGTATGCCACAGGGTGCGCATATCCATCTGCTCGGTATCGTTCGGGTCGGAGGCCACCGCCTGATGGCCGACTATCGCCTGATAGTTTTTGAAGTCGGTAATGCGGAAGTCGCGCAGCATCGCGGTGCCTTCAAAGCGGGTGCCCTGATTCATGGTCACCACCTGCGAGCCGTCTTTACGCAGCGAGAGCTCGCCGGTATCCGCGACCACCACCGACGGGCGCGCGTTGCCTCGCGGCCGCAGCTGAGCAAGGAAAACGTCGCTGAAGCGGTTGCCGTTGACGTTCTCAATAAACAGCACCGCGCTGCCGTCGCTGGCCTGCTGGAACTGGCCCTGAGCCAGCGCCGCCATGCCGGGGTTCGCTTTCGCTTCCGCCAGCACTTCATCCTGGTGACGAGAAGACCAGGGGCCGGCCCACATCACGTTGACCGCCGCGACGACGCCCGTAAAGAGCGCCAGGATCATGGCGGCTTTCACCAGCACGGCTTTACTCAGGCCGCAGGCGTGCATCACCGTAATTTCGCTTTCGGTATACAGTTTGCCCAGCGTCATCAGCAGCCCGAGGAATAAACTCAGGGGCAGAATAAGCTGCGCCATTTCAGGTACGCCCAGCCCTAACAGCGAGAGCACCAGATTTGTCGGGATATCGCCATCAACAGCGGCGCCGAGGATCCTGACCAGTTTCTGACAAAAGAAAATGAGCAGCAGGATGAATAGGATCGCCAACTGGCTTTTCAGCGTCTCACGAACCAGATATCTTATGATTATCACTATAAATACGCCCGTAAAAACCCGTTTTATTGCAGGAAAATTGCTTGTTTCATGGCTTAAACGTCATTTATTCTCTTTGGTCGTCGAAAACATCGCTAAGATTAAATGACTCGCTGGTTCTGCGTATCAGGATCTTTTCTGACGAACCAAGGCCGTAATAACGTTAAGATTAACACGAAGTCACCACAACAGCGGACATGAGTTACGAAAGCTTTCAATTTCTATACTCTATGGATTTCGAGTTGCAGGCAGGCGGCAAGACTGTGAAGCCCCGGAGCTTACATCAGGTAAGTGACAGGGGTGAGCAGGCGCAGCCAACGCATCTGCAACTTGAAAGACGACGAGTATATCTGTAGCCACCACTGTTGTCTTTAAGATTCAGGAGCATAGTGCATGGAGTTCAGTGTAAAAAGCGGTAGCCCGGAGAAGCAGCGGAGCGCCTGTATCGTGGTCGGCGTCTTTGAACCACGTCGCCTCTCCCCCATCGCCGAACAGCTTGATAAAATTAGCGACGGTTATATCAGCGCCCTGCTGCGTCGCGGCGAGCTGGAAGGCAAACCTGGCCAGACTTTATTGCTGCACCATGTGCCGAACATTCTGTCAGAGCGCATTCTGCTTATTGGCTGCGGCAAAGAGCGCGAGCTGGATGAACGTCAGTACAAGCAGGTCATTCAGAAAACAATCAATACGCTGAATGATACCGGCTCAATGGAAGCCGTCTGCTTCCTGACCGAGCTGCACGTCAAAGGCCGCAATAACTACTGGAAAGTGCGTCAGGCGGTCGAGACCGCCAAAGAGACGCTATACAGCTTTGACCAGTTGAAAACCAACAAAAGCGAGCCGCGTCGCCCGCTGCGTAAAATGGTCTTCAACGTCCCAACTCGTCGCGAGCTGACCAGCGGCGAACGCGCTATTCAGCACGGTCTGGCGATTGCTGCCGGCATCAAAGCGGCGAAAGATCTCGGCAATATGCCGCCAAACATCTGTAACGCCGCCTATCTGGCCTCTCAGGCGCGCCAGCTGGCCGATACCTACAGTAAGAACGTCATTACCCGCGTTATCGGCGAACAGCAGATGAAAGAGCTGGGAATGAACTCTTATCTGGCGGTCGGCAACGGTTCGCAAAATGAATCGCTGATGTCGGTTATCGAATATAAAGGCAACCCGGCGGAAGACGCGCGCCCTATCGTGCTGGTGGGTAAAGGTCTGACCTTTGACTCCGGCGGCATCTCCATCAAGCCTTCCGATGGCATGGACGAGATGAAATACGACATGTGCGGCGCGGCGGCGGTGTACGGCGTGATGCGTATGGTTGCCGAACTTCAGCTACCGCTGAACGTTGTCGGCGTGCTGGCCGGATGTGAAAACATGCCGGGCGGCCGCGCCTATCGTCCAGGCGACGTGTTGACCACGATGTCCGGGCAAACGGTGGAAGTGCTGAATACCGATGCCGAAGGGCGTCTGGTGCTGTGCGATGTGCTGACCTACGTTGAGCGCTTCGAGCCGGAAACCGTTATCGACGTGGCCACGCTGACCGGCGCCTGCGTGATTGCGCTGGGCCATCACATCACCGGTCTGATGTCGAACCACAACCCGCTGGCCCACGAGCTGATCGGCGCGTCCGAACTGGCGGGCGATCGCGCATGGCGTCTGCCGCTCGGCGACGAGTTCCAGGAGCAGCTGGAGTCTAACTTTGCGGATATGGCCAATATCGGCGGCCGTCCCGGCGGGGCGATTACCGCGGGCTGCTTCCTGGCGCGCTTTACCCGTAAGTACAACTGGGCGCACCTGGATATCGCCGGTACCGCGTGGCGTTCCGGGAAAGCCAAAGGCGCGACCGGTCGTCCGGTGGCGATGCTGTCGCAGTTCCTGCTTAATCGCGCCGGATTTACCGGCGAAGAGTAATTGCCGTCTGATGCCCGGCGGCGTTACGCTTGCCGGGCCAACGAAAAGATGCCGTTTATAGGCCGGGTCAGCGTAGCGCCGCCCGGCTTAAGCATTTAAAGTCACCACAAGAAGCCCCATATATGAAAAACGCAACGTTCTATCTTCTGGACAATGATACGCAACAAGACGGCCTGAGCGCCGTTGAACAACTGGTGTGTGACATTGCCGCAGAACGTTGGCGCAGCGGCAAGCGGGTACTCATCGCCTGTGAAGATGAGCAGCAGGCCATTCGTCTGGACGAAGCGCTCTGGGCTCGACCCGCGGAAAGTTTCGTTCCGCATAATCTGGCGGGAGAAGGTCCGCGCGGCGGCGCGCCGGTGGAGATTGCCTGGCCGCAAAAGCGCAACAGCAGCCCGCGGGATATTCTGATTAGCCTGCGGCTAAACTTTGCAGATTTTGCCACCGCTTTCACAGAAGTGATAGACTTCGTCCCTTATGAAGATTCTTTGAAACAACTGGCGCGCGAACGCTATAAAGCGTACCGCATGGCTGGTTTCAACCTGAACACGGCAACCTGGAAATAATGGAAAAGACATACAACCCCCAAGATATCGAACAGCCGCTTTACGAGCACTGGGAAAAGCAGGGCTATTTCAAACCCAATGGCGACGAAAGCCAGGAAAGTTTCTGCATCATGATCCCGCCGCCGAACGTCACCGGCAGTTTGCATATGGGTCATGCCTTCCAGCAAACCATCATGGATACCATGATTCGCTACCAGCGCATGCAGGGTAAAAACACCCTGTGGCAGGCCGGTACCGACCACGCGGGTATCGCTACCCAGATGGTGGTTGAGCGTAAGATTGCCGCCGAAGAAGGTAAAACCCGCCACGACTACGGTCGCGACGCCTTTATCGATAAAATCTGGCAGTGGAAAGCGGAATCCGGCGGCACCATTACCCGTCAGATGCGCCGCCTGGGCAACTCCGTGGACTGGGAGCGCGAGCGCTTCACCATGGACGAAGGCCTGTCCAACGCCGTAAAAGAAGTCTTTGTCCGCCTGTACAAAGAAGATCTGATCTACCGCGGTAAGCGCCTGGTCAACTGGGACCCGAAACTGCGCACCGCCATCTCCGATCTGGAAGTGGAAAACCGCGAGTCTAAAGGCTCGATGTGGCATATCCGCTATCCGCTGGCCGACGGCGCGAAAACCGCTGACGGTAAAGATTATCTGGTCGTCGCCACCACCCGTCCGGAGACGGTGCTGGGCGATACCGGCGTGGCCGTTAACCCGGAAGATCCGCGCTATAAAGACCTTATCGGCAAATTCGTGATCCTGCCGCTGGTTGACCGCCGCATTCCGATTGTGGGCGATGAACACGCCGATATGGAAAAGGGCACCGGCTGCGTGAAGATCACCCCGGCGCACGACTTTAACGACTATGAAGTGGGCAAGCGTCATGCGCTGCCGATGATCAACATCCTGACCTTTGACGGCGACATCCGCGAAACCGCGGAAGTTTACGACACCAAAGGCAACGAGTCCGATGTTTACTCAAACGCCATCCCGGCGGAGTTCCAGAAGCTGGAGCGCTTTGCCGCGCGTAAAGCGGTGGTTGCCGCTATCGACGCCCTGGGCCTGCTGGACGAGATTAAACCGCACGATCTGACCGTTCCGTACGGCGACCGCGGCGGCGTGGTAATTGAGCCGATGCTGACCGACCAGTGGTACGTCCGCGCCGACGTGCTGGCTAAACCGGCGGTTGAAGCGGTGGAGAACGGCGACATCCAGTTCGTGCCGAAGCAGTACGAAAACATGTACTTCTCCTGGATGCGCGATATTCAGGACTGGTGTATCTCCCGCCAGCTGTGGTGGGGTCACCGCATCCCGGCATGGTACGACAACGACGGCAACGTCTACGTTGGCCGCACCGAAGACGAAGTGCGTCAGGAAAATAACCTGGGCGCCGACGTGGCGCTGCGCCAGGACGAAGACGTTCTCGATACCTGGTTCTCCTCCGCGCTGTGGACCTTCTCCACCCTCGGCTGGCCGGAAAACACCGATGCCCTGCGTCAGTTCCACCCGACCAGCGTGATGGTTTCCGGCTTCGACATCATCTTCTTCTGGATTGCCCGCATGATCATGATGACCATGCACTTCATCAAAGATGAAAACGGCAAGCCGCAGGTGCCGTTTAAAACCGTCTATATGACCGGTTTGATCCGCGATGACGAAGGCCAGAAGATGTCCAAATCGAAGGGCAACGTTATCGACCCGCTGGATATGGTCGACGGCATTTCCCTGCCGGAGCTGCTGGAAAAACGCACCGGTAACATGATGCAGCCGCAGCTGGCGGAAAAAATCGCCAAACGCACCGAGAAGCAGTTCCCGAACGGCATTGAGCCGCACGGTACCGACGCCCTGCGCTTTACCCTGGCGGCGCTGGCCTCTACCGGCCGCGATATCAACTGGGATATGAAGCGTCTGGAAGGTTACCGTAACTTCTGCAACAAGCTGTGGAACGCCAGCCGCTTTGTGCTGATGAATACCGAAGATCAGGATTGCGGCTTTAACGGCGGCGAAATGACCCTGTCGCTGGCGGACCGCTGGATCCTGGCGGAATTCAACCAGACCATCAAAGCCTACCGCGAGGCGCTGGACGGCTTCCGCTTCGATATTGCCGCAGGCATTCTGTACGAGTTCACCTGGAACCAGTTCTGCGACTGGTATCTGGAGCTGACCAAGCCGGTAATGAACGGCGGTTCCGAGTCTGAGCTGCGCGGCACCCGTCACACGCTGGTGACCGTTCTGGAAGGTCTGCTGCGCCTGGCGCACCCGATTATTCCGTTCATCACCGAGACCATCTGGCAGCGCGTGAAGGTCATTTGCGGTATCACTGCCGATACCATCATGCTGCAGCCGTTCCCGCAGTACGATGCGTCTCAGGTTGACGAAGCGGCGCTGGCCGATACCGAATGGCTGAAGCAGGCGATCGTCGCCGTGCGTAACATCCGTGCGGAAATGAACATCGCCCCAGGTAAGCCGCTGGAGCTGCTGCTGCGCGGCTGCAGCGAAGCCGCGATTCGTCGCGTGAACGACAACCGCAGCTTCCTGCTGAATCTGGCGCGTCTGGAGAGCATCACCGTGCTGCCTGCCGATGATAAAGGTCCGGTTTCCGTGACCAAAATTATCGACGGCGCCGAGCTGCTGATCCCGATGGCTGGCCTCATCAATAAAGAAGATGAGCTGGCGCGCCTCGCTAAAGAGGTGACCAAAATCGAAGGCGAGATTGGCCGCATCGAAAGCAAACTCTCCAACGAAGGCTTTGTGGCGCGCGCGCCGGAAGCGGTGATCGCCAAAGAGCGTGAGAAGCTGGAAGGTTACGCGGAAGCAAAAGCGAAGCTGATTGAGCAGCAGGCGATTATCGCCGCGCTGTAATTCACTCGCCCCTTATCCATTCGGATAAGGGGCGTTTTCTGTGAAAGATCCTCGCTTGCACTCTCCCCTCCCGCAGTGTTATTAACAACATTATCCGTCATTATTTTGCAATGAGTCTTCACATGAATACGAGCGCAACCCTACCGCTAACCCTGCGCCGCATCACGGCTAATGATAATCCAGCGATTGCCGCTGTTATCCGCCAGGTCTCCGCTGAATATGGTCTGACCGCCGACAAAGGCTATACGGTAGCCGATCCGAATCTGGATGAACTCTATGAGCTTTATAGCCAGCCGGGTTCCGCCTATTGGGTCGTTGAGCAGAATGGTGAAGTGGTGGGCGGCGGCGGCGTGGCACCGCTCTCCTGCAGCGAGCCCGATATCTGCGAACTACAAAAAATGTATTTTATGACCTCCGCGCGCGGCCAGGGGCTGGCGAAAAAGCTGGCGCTGATGGCCCTTGATTACGCCCGCGAACAGGGATTCAAACGCTGCTATCTGGAAACCACCGCCTTCCTGAAAGAAGCTGTCGGTTTATATGAGCACCTCGGCTTCGAGCATATTGCTGAGCCGCTGGGCTGCACCGGCCACGTTGACTGCGAAGTCAGGATGTTGAAAGTGCTGTAGCGCCCGCAAAACGGCGACGTTGATTAATCGAAAAAATGCATGGTTTTCATGCAAAAAGAGCGTTATTCACCGCCCGTTTTCGCTAATACACTCTTCGAGCATTGGATCTTTTCGCCTGCCGTCGCGGCAGGCTTTGCTCAGGATAGAACACCATGAAAAAACTCCCCCTCCTGCTCACCGGCGGCCTGCTGCTTGCCGGCATGGCTTCCTGCGTTAACGCCGGCGAACTTGCTGGCAATACCGAAGGCGCTCAGGTCATTCGCGTGGAAAAAACCCGGGGCCGTATCGATGCGCTCAACGATATCGTTTATAGCCAGGTAAAAAGCACCGTCGCCGTTCGTCAGCTGCATATGTCTTTACTGGTACCGCGTAACGGCGATCTGAAACCGGCAATCATCTATTTCCCCGGCGGCGGTTTCACCAGCGCGACCTGGAATAAGTTTATCGAGATGCGTATGGCGCTGGCGGCGGCGGGATTCGTCGTCGCGGCGGCGGAATACCGTACGGTTCCCGACACCTTCCCAGCCCCGGTTATCGATGGTAAAGCCGCCGTACGCTATCTGCGCGAACATGCCGCGGAATACGGTATAGACCCGTCGCGTATTGGCGTGCTGGGGGATTCCGCAGGCGGCTATATGGCGCAGATGCTGGCGCTCACCAACGGCGACAAAACGTTCGATCGTGGCGATAACCTGGCGCAATCCTCGGACGTGCAGGCCGCCGCCACGCTGTACGGTATTTCGAACCTGTTGAATATCGGCGAAGGTTTTCCGCAGGCGATTCAAAAGGTGCACCAGTCGCCGGCGGTCACTGAAGCGCTGCTGGTACACGGTAGCGCCTTTCGCGACTGGCCGGGAGCGACGATTGACAGCGATCCGCAAAAAGCCCTGGCGGCCAGCCCGATGGGCCATATCAGCGGTAAAAAGCCGCCGTTTTTAATTATGCACGGCAGCGCCGACACCCTGGTTTCACCGGTACAAAGTCAACAGCTCTATCGCGCGCTGAAAAAGGAGGGCAACCCGGCCGATTACGTGTTGCTCGCGGGCGCGGAGCACGGCGATGACAGCTGGTATCAGAAGCCGGTTATTGAACGGGTGGTGAACTGGTTTAAAGCGACCCTCGGCGCGCCCAAAGCCGCCGCGACGGCAGAGAAAGACAAAAACGCCAATCTGTAATGGATCGTCAGGCCGCTGCGGTGAAGCGGCGGCCTGACGTTCAGGCGGGCACGCCGCTGTGAAAACGAAACTCCGCTTCAGGCGCGTTAATAAGCGCCGCTTCCGCTTCGCCAAGCTGGCGCACGCGTTCGCTGATATCGTCCTGGGCGATTCTCTGCGCCAGGTCCAGATAGTCCTGATAGTGGCGCGCTTCGGAACGCAGCAGCGACAGATAAAACTTCTGCAGATCGTCATCCAGCCATGGCGCCAGCGCGGCAAAACGCTCGCAGGAGCGGGCTTCAATATAGGCTCCGCAGATGAGTTTATCGATCAGCATGACCGGTTCGTGAGAACGCACTTCCCGGCGCAGCCCGCGGGCATAGTTGCTGGCGGTGATTTTGACGTACGGGATTTCGCGGGAAAGCATGATTTCCCTCACCTGCCAGAAGTGATGCAGCTCCTCTTTGATCAGCAGAATCATGCTGTCGAGTAGCTGACGTCCCCAGGGATCGTCGGTCTGCGGCATGGCGCTTTTATTTATCTGCTTATGCAGCGCGACGAAATCCGGCTCCGGGCCCCAGCGGTAGGTGAAGTCCTCATACGGCTTCAGGCAGGCCAGCAGCTCATCCGCGTCCGCTTTATCCGCGACGTATCGACGCACCAGCAGCATAGCGTTTTGCGCCGCTTTCAGCTCGCACACCATATGGTCGGTCAACAGCAGCGGGAGGTTTTCCGGTTTACGGGCTTCATCAATCCACGCCTGAGGAGTTGGGCAATGCAGAAAGCTTAAAATCGGGGCGAGTATTTGCGGGTAATCCATTAAAATTCCTTGCTATACGGCGGCATATCGCACCGCCGTATACCTCTGCTACTTAGTGGCGAACGCCGTCGTCGTCTTCATCAACCAGATCTTCGTCGTCGTCACCTTCTTCGTCTTCCCCGTTCGGATCTTCGTAGTAGGTGCCCCAGCCGTCGTACTCGACGTCGTATTTTTCCGCCAGGGTCATCAGCTGCTCAACCTGGGCGTCAATCAGCTCGGCATTCAACGCGGATTCGCTGAGAATATCGCAGCAAATCACGGTATCGCCCTCTTCGACTTCCAGCTCTTCCGGCTCAGTCACTTCGTAGCCCAGCTTGAAGGCCTCGACCGCCACTTTCTCCAGCGTTTCGAAATCATCGGCAGAGAGATGATGCTCAATGGTGTACAGCGCGTCAGGATCGCTGCCGTCTTCGAGCAGCTCTTCAATAATCAGGCGCGTTTCTTCACGCTGTTCTTCCAGTAATTCCGGGTTTGCCATGGCTCGTTCCTCATAATGTGTCGCGGATGCTTCTATTGTCACATACCGCCGTGATTGCCTCCACCTTCTGAGCGAAAGATTTATGACACGGGGTTGCAAATGAATATTCATACATATAAAGTGAATTTTAATTCAACAAATGGCTTGAGCCATGTGAGGGAACCATGTCCGCGTTTTATCAGAAGCATTTTTTAAAGTTGCTCGATTTTACCCCCGCCGAAATCACCGCTCTGCTTGAGCTGGCGGCCAGGCTTAAAGCTGATAAGAAAAACAATATTGAAATTCAGCATCTCACCGGCAAAAACATCGCGCTCATCTTCGAAAAAGACTCTACCCGCACCCGATGCTCTTTCGAAGTTGCCGCATTTGACCAGGGCGCTCGCGTCACCTGGCTCGGCCCCAGCGGCAGCCAGATTGGCCATAAAGAGTCGATTAAAGACACCGCCCGCGTGCTGGGGCGCATGTACGACGGTATTCAATATCGCGGCCACGGCCAGGAAGTGGTTGAAACCCTGGCCGAGTATGCCGGCGTTCCGGTATGGAACGGCCTGACCAACGAATTCCACCCCACCCAGCTGCTGGCGGACTTACTGACCATGCAGGAGCATCTGCCGGGCAAAGCCTTTAATCAGATGACCCTGGTCTACGCCGGCGACGCGCGGAATAATATGGGCAACTCCATGCTCGAAGCCGCCGCGTTGACCGGGCTGGATCTGCGTCTGGTCGCGCCAACCGCCTGCTGGCCGGAAGAGAAGCTGGTCGAGCAGTGCCGGGCGCTGGCGCAGAAAAACGGCGGCAATATTACGCTGACCGAAGATATTGCGGCGGGCGTGAAGGGCGCGGACTTTATCTATACCGACGTCTGGGTATCAATGGGCGAAGCCAAAGAGAAGTGGGCGGAGCGTATCGCGCTGCTGCGCGGGTATCAGGTAAATAGCGAGATGATGGCGCTGACCGGCAATCCGCAGGTGAAATTCCTCCACTGCCTGCCCGCGTTCCACGACGACCAGACCACGCTCGGCAAACAGATGGCGGCGGAGTACGGCCTGCACGGTGGTATGGAAGTGACCGACGAGGTATTTGAATCCGCGGCGAGCATCGTTTTCGACCAGGCGGAAAACCGCATGCATACCATCAAAGCGGTGATGGTGGCGACGCTGGGTAAGTAAGCGTTCTCGCGATATTCCCCCGGATTGCGCTGCGCTTATCCGGGCTACCCGCCCCCAAACCGCGCGGATCTGTAGCCCGGGCAAGGCGCCAGCCGCAGCCCGGGGTATTTTTTACGCCATCAGCATCTTCACTACCGCTTTGCGCACCTTCGCCGGCGTGCCCACGGCGCACAGCGGCTTATGCACTTCACCGGGATAGAACACCACAAAGTCGCCTTCGCTGAGGATGACGGTTTTTTCCTGCGCACCCTCCGCCAGGAAAGCGATGTCTTTCTCCGCCAGCCAGTCGATATCCGGCGCGCCGGCAGGGAGAACGCTAAAGGTCATTCCTTCCTGGCCTTTCAGTACAATCTGGATGTCCAGGTAGCGGGCGTGATACTCGGCGCGGCGGTCGGCCATCGGCTCGGTGGTATCTTCGGAAATGAGATAGAACAGGTTGTTGCCGTCAATATCATGTTTACCCAGCGGCGTCGCGTCGGTGACATGCGCTTTAACATGTTCGATAGCCTCACGCAGAGACGCCGGCAACCCGCTTTGCAGATGGTGAATATTTCCAACGATCATAATAGCCCTCAAATATAAAACAGCTTTTCATTTCGCGTTTATACCCCCCATCCGACTGCCATACCACCTCTTTTTGCGGGTTTTTTGCGTTAACGCATGATTCCCCAGGCAAACGTTTACCTGTTTGTGGATTAATCGCTTGATCCGAAATATGAGCTGCGTATAATGCCACCCGTTTTGCCGGGAGGAATTATGGTTCAGTGTGTACGACATCGCGTCTTACCGCGTCTGAAAACAGACGCTGGCCTGCCGTTTTTTCTTTCCGTTGCATCCGTATTCGTAAAGCCCCTTATTTAAGGGGCTTTTTTTTTGCCCAGGCGTCAGGAGATAAACATGGCTAACCCGCTATATCAAAAACATATCATTTCCATAAACGATCTCAGCCGCGAAGACCTTGAACTGGTACTGGCAACCGCAGCAAAACTCAAAGCCAATCCGCAGCCGGAGCTGCTCAAGCATAAAGTGATCGCCAGCTGCTTTTTTGAAGCGTCGACCCGCACCCGCCTGTCGTTTGAGACCTCCATGCACCGCCTGGGCGCCAGCGTGGTCGGTTTCTCAGACAGCAGCAACACCTCGCTGGGCAAAAAAGGCGAAACCCTGGCCGATACCATCTCGGTCATCAGCACCTATGTCGATGCCATCGTCATGCGCCACCCGCAGGAGGGCGCGGCGCGTCTGGCGACCGAGTTCTCCGGCGGTATTCCGGTACTCAACGCCGGCGACGGCGCGAACCAGCATCCGACGCAGACCCTGCTGGATCTGTTCACCATTCAGGAGACCCAGGGCCGTCTGGAAAATCTTAACGTGGCGATGGTGGGTGACCTGAAATATGGCCGCACCGTTCACTCCCTGACCCAGGCGCTGGCGAAATTTAACGGCAACCGCTTCTACTTTATCGCCCCGGACGCGCTGGCCATGCCGCAGTACATCCTCGACATGCTCGATGAAAAAGGCATTGCCTGGAGCCTGCATAGCGCCATTGAAGAGGTGATGGAAGAGGTGGACATTCTGTATATGACCCGCGTGCAGAAAGAGCGTCTCGATCCGTCGGAATATGCCAACGTGAAGGCGCAGTTCGTCCTGCGCGCCGCCGACCTGGAAGGCGCACGCGCGAATATGAAGGTGCTGCATCCGCTGCCGCGCATTGATGAAATCACCACCGACGTCGATAAAACGCCGCACGCCTGGTACTTCCAGCAGGCGGGCAACGGCATCTTCGCGCGCCAGGCGTTACTGGCGCTGGTACTGAATAGCGATCTGGCACTGTAAGGGGAAAAGAGATGACACACGACAATAAATTACAGGTAGAAGCCATCAAACGTGGCACCGTTATCGACCATATCCCGGCGCAGGTCGGCTTTAAGCTGCTGACCCTGTTCAAACTGACCGAAACGGATCAGCGCATCACCATCGGCCTGAACCTGCCGTCAGGTGAAATGGGCCGCAAAGATTTGATCAAAATTGAGAACACCTTCCTGACCGACGAGCAGGTCAACCAGCTCTCCCTGTACGCGCCGCAGGCCACGGTAAACCGCATTGATGAGTATGAAGTCGTCGGTAAATCCCGACCGAATCTGCCGGACCGTATTAACAACGTGCTGGTATGCCCGAACAGCAACTGTATTAGCCACGCCGAGCCGGTATCCTCCAGCTTTGCGGTGAAGAAACGCGAAAACGATATCGCGCTGAAGTGCAAATATTGTGAAAAAGAATTTTCACATCATGTCGTGCTGGCAAATTAAATTCGCCAGCTTTTATCCGGAGCAGCCCGATAAACGGGACTGCTCCTGAACGATAATTTAAATCATCCGCACGGCCGTCAACTCACTGACCTCGGGTCAGATAATCAACATTCATCAATTTCTCATCAACTCGTCTCATGATTAAAAATAACAAACAATGAGATTAATCATTAAATATCACTGCTATTGAACCTGAATTTTTCCCTTCATACACTCCAGTGCGTTTTCTATTTTTTTAATCAATGTTCACAGGATGAATTATGAAAGTGAAAAAAATATCGTTATATACAGCAACATTATTATTTACCTCCTCAGCATTGGCTCACGGCTATGTGGAATCGCCGCCAAGTCGGGCGTACCAATGTCATTTAGGGAAAAACACCGACTGCGGTTCGGTGCAGTGGGAACCGCAAAGCGTCGAGCAAGCGAGCGGTTTTCCTGAAGGGGCAATGCCGCCTGATGGTAAACTGGCCAGCGCGGGTAAAAGCAACTTCTCGCAGCTGGATAGCCAGAGCCCGACTCGCTGGGCGAAAACCACGATAAAGAGCGGTAAAAATAATTTCGTCTGGCACCATTCTGCGCCGCATAGAACGACTAACTGGCGTTATTACATTACCAAACAGAACTGGGATCAAAATAAGCCGCTGACGCGCAGCGATTTTGAAAGTAAGCCATTTTGTCAAATCGACGGTAATGGCGCGACGCCGGCTGTACAGGTCACGCACTCCTGTAATGTACCCGATCGCACCGGCTATCAGGTTATTTATGCCGTCTGGGAAATTGCCGATACGGCAAATAGTTTTTATCAGGCCATTGACGTTGATTTCGGCGGCGCCAGCGATGAAACGGAGAATGAATCCCTCTGGACAACGCAGCTCGCAGGCCAGCTTAGCGGAAAAGATCTGCATGCGGGAGATAAAGTCATTGCCCATTTCTTTAACGCGAGCGGTGAAGTTCATTCGCTGCAAACGGAATTGACCATCGCCAGCGAAGCGCAAGGAAAAAGCAGCCAGTGGTCTTACGATCTGGCTGAAACTATTAATACCGCGCATCAGGGCAAGCTGCGCGCCGGGGTAAAAGGGAGTGATGGCAACATTACCCCCCTCCACGGCGTTAACCAGGTGTATGTGCCAAAAGACAGCACCGTTCAAAGCGTTACGCTGACCTACGCCGAGTCGCAGTCAGACGATATCGTGGAAGAATCCCTGAGCGTCGCCAACGTTAACGCAACCAAAATCGCCAACGGGAAAGCGACGGTGACGTTCAACGCCACGGCCAGGGGCAAAATGCATCTCACCGCCACCGTCAACGACCATGCGGGCACGCAGAAAGGGAGCATTCAGCAGACGATAGATAATCGCTCCCTGACGGTATCTATTCCGCTGACCAACGTTCAGGCAGGCCATCATATGCTGCGCTACTCTGCCAGCAATGCGCAGGGCGCCACCCTCAGCCAGGGGGTCATTGACCTGATGCTGGAAGAGAGTACGGTTCAGCCGGATCCGACCCCGACGCCTGCGCCTGCGCCTGCGGGAAACTACGACTATACCTTCCCGGATAACCTGAAAAGCTATAAGGCGGGAACGAAAGTCATGCAGCCTAAAAACGGCAAAGTGTACCAATGTCGCCCGTTCCCCTACAGCGGCTACTGCGTGCAGTGGAGCCAGTACGCCACTCAGTTCGAACCGGGTACAGGTTCTGACTGGGCCATGGCATGGACGGAAGTCACCCACTAACTTCATCCTTCAGGCTCACGCCTTATGCGGATAGCGCGCTGCGTTATCCGCTTTTCTCCTTCGCAAAATGCGGCCTGCTTAATGATAAAGCAGCCAGCACTCTTTATAATGACCCACGCCAGTCAGATTACATTCACATATTTCAGGAGAACTCATGTCTAAAACTATCGCGACGGAAAATGCGCCAGCAGCCATCGGCCCGTACGTTCAGGGCGTTGATCTGGGTAACATGATCATCACTTCCGGCCAGATCCCGGTAGACCCGAAAACCGGTAGCGTGCCGGAAGACGTCGCCGCGCAGGCGCGTCAGTCTCTGGAGAACGTGAAAGCTATCGTCGAAGCCGCGGGCCTGAAAGTGGGCGATATCGTTAAAACCACCGTTTTCGTCAAAGACCTCAACGATTTCGCCACCGTTAACGCCACCTATGAAGCCTTCTTCACCGAGCACAACGCCACCTTCCCGGCGCGCTCCTGCGTGGAAGTGGCGCGTCTGCCGAAAGACGTAAAAATTGAGATCGAAGCGATCGCCATTCGTCGCTAATCGTAGACAGTATGAACAAAGGCAGCCCGTGGCTGCCTTTGTTGTTTCTGCACGTAAAGCGCCTCGCTCACTGCCAGCCGTAGCGGCGGCTGTAGAAGCCTTTGACCATCTGGGTTAGCGTCATATAGCCCGCAAGGATCGCAATCAGCCATGGGAAATAGCTGAGCGGCAGCGCCTGAAGCTGCAGGTAGCCCGCCAGCGGCGAGAACGGCAGCGCAATCCCCACCACCATCACCAGCAGCGTCATCACGATCAGCGGCCAGGCCGCGCGGCTCTGGATAAACGGGATCCGCCGCGTACGGATCATATGCACAATCAGCGTCTGCGACAGCAGGCCAACCACGAACCAGCCGGACTGGAACAGGGTCTGATGTTCCGGCGTGTTGGCGTGGAACACCCACCACATCAGGCAGAACGTCAGAATATCGAATATGGAACTAATTGGCCCAAAGAAGACCATAAAGCGGCCGAGATCCGCCGGGTTCCAGCGCTGCGGTTTACGGATCTGCTCATCGTCCACGTTATCAAACGGAATGGCGACCTGGGAGACATCGTACAGCAGGTTCTGGATCAGCAGATGCAGCGGCAGCATCGGCAGGAACGGCAGGAAGGCGCTGGCGACCAGCACGCTGAAGACGTTACCGAAGTTGGAGCTGGCGGTCATTTTGATGTACTTGAGCATATTGGCGAAGGTCCGGCGGCCTTCAATAACCCCCTCTTCCAGCACCATCAGGCTCTTCTCCAGCAGGATGATATCCGCCGCCTCGCGGGCGATATCCACCGCGCCGTCGACGGAAATACCGATATCCGCCGCGCGCAGCGCCGGAGCGTCGTTAATGCCGTCGCCCATAAAACCCACCACGTGTCCTTCGCGTTTCAGCAGGGTCACGATACGCTCTTTGTGCAGCGGCGCCAGGCGAGCAAACAGGGTGGTACGTTTTGCCAGCTCGGCCAGTTCATCATCGCTCAGCGCTTCAACCTGGCTACCGATCACCACGTCACCCGCGTCCAGCCCGACTTCATGACAGACTTTCGCCGCCACCAGCTCGCTGTCGCCGGTCAGGATTTTGACCGTAATACCGCTGGCCTTCAGCGCTTTCAGCGCCGGGGCTGTGGTCTCTTTAGGCGGATCGAGGAAGGCGATATAGCCTTCGAGGATCAGGTCTGACTCATCCGCGCGCTGGTAGTCGCCTTCGCGGGCGGGCAGGTACTTCGTCGCCACCGCCACCACGCGCAGTCCCTGACGGTTGAGGGTGTCGGTTACGCGACGGATGCGCCGCAGCATGGTGTCGTCCAGCGGTACGATGTCGCCGTTATAGCGCACCTGGGTCGAGACGTTGAGGATCTCCTGCAGCGCCCCCTTGCAGATTAGCTGATGGACGTTGTCCTGCTCCTGCACCACCACCGACATGCGGCGACGCTCAAAATCGAACGGGATCTCATCGACTTTCTGCCAGCGTTCCGCCAGCCCGCGCGCTGGCTCCAGCTCGACGCCCTCCAGCACCGCGGTATCGAGCAGATTCTTCAGCCCGGTCTGATAGTGGCTGTTCAGCCAGGCCGTATGCAGCACGCGTTCGCTCACCTTGCCGGAGACATCGGTGTGGTTCTCCAGCACGATTTTATCCTGCGTCAGGGTGCCGGTTTTATCGGTGCACAGGATGTCCATCGCGCCAAAGTTCTGTATCGCGTCCAGGTGCTTGACGATCACTTTCTGTTTCGACAGCTTCACCGCCCCGCGCGCCAGGGTCGAGGTGACGATCATCGGCAGCATTTCCGGGGTCAGGCCCACCGCGACGGAGAGCGCGAACAGCGCCGCCTCCCACCAGTCGCCTTTGGTGTAGCCGTTAATCAGCAGCACGATCGGGGTCATCACCAGCATAAAGCGGATCAGCAGCATGCTGACCCGGCTGATGCCTTTCTGAAAGGCGTTCGGCTCGCTTTCCTGCTCGCTGACGCGGCCAGCCAGCTGGCCAAACCAGGTGCCGCCGCCGGTAGCGAAAACAATCGCCTGCGCCGAACCGCTGACCACGTTGGTGCCCATAAAGCACAGGGTGTCGCACTCCAGCGGGTTTGCCTGCAGCGGGTCGCGGGTGCGGGCCACTTTTTCGACCGGCAGCGATTCACCGGTCAGCGAGGCCTGAGCGACAAACAGGTCGCGCGCCTGAATGACGCGCAGGTCTGCCGGGATCATGTCTCCCGCCGATAGCTTGACGATATCCCCCGGCACCAGCTGGTCGATGGGCAGCTCGCACCAGCGGCTCTCGCCCTGCTCGTTCACCACCCGCAGGACCGTCGCGGTGTTGCTGACCATCGCCTTCAGGGCGTCCGCCGCTTTAGTTGAACGCGCTTCCTGAATAAAGTTCAGCAGCGTGGAGATCCCCACCATCAGGGCGATAACCGCGGCGGCAAACAGATCTTCCGTTGAGTAG
Source organism: Klebsiella sp. CN_Kp106 (assembly GCF_040064575.1). Lineage (NCBI taxonomy): Bacteria > Pseudomonadati > Pseudomonadota > Gammaproteobacteria > Enterobacterales > Enterobacteriaceae > Klebsiella > Klebsiella sp. CN_Kp106. The sequence goes on from NZ_JBEAIG010000014.1 coordinate 24,061, forward strand.
GAGACGATACCCAGAACGGTCAGCAGCAGGTTGAAGGGGTTGCGATAGCAGCTCCAAAGATGCACCCACCACGGCGACGGCTTCTGCGCCGGGATCTGATTTTCGCCATACTGCGCGATTTTCTGCGCCACTTCGCCCGCATTTAGCCCTTCCGGATGGCTGGCGAAGGCGCGCCAGATTTCATTCTCATCCATTGCCGCCACGTCCAGGCACTGCTTGCCGAGGGAGTCCGGGATCGGCGCGCTCGCCAGATTGCGGGCATCGGGTAGCGGATCGCGTTGTACTAAACGACGCGGTAAATGACGACCAAGCTGGGCAAACAGCTGGCGGGTAAAATTTTTAAACATAAACAGTCCCTCCGCGCTCGCGCGAGCGAACGCAGGCTACCGACAGGCACGAGTCAACCTTACCTGTCAGGCATGTTATTTTTATGGCAGGGACGTCAAAGACATCGCTGCTTTACGCTTCCGGTAAAGCAGCGCTACGCAGATTTACCGGAAAAAAAGGGGGCTCCATCGAGGATGAGGAGTGGGATCGGGGTCCATAAAATCTCCGGTAAATGAATACAAACGGCGCGAATTATACCGTCGCCGATAATCTATTTGTGGCTATTATGGCGATAATACCCCCGGGCAACTAAACCAGACGTAAACCAGACTTTGCTCATTGTGGTTTCGTTGAGTAGCATTAGGCTCACTTTAAGCGGACCACAACGAGAACTCTGCATGCAAAACCGGCTGACCATCAAAGATATCGCACGCTTAAGCGGCGTCGGGAAATCGACGGTATCGCGCGTGCTTAACAACGAAAGCGGCGTCAGCGAACGCACGCGTGAGCGCGTTGAAGCGGTGATGCAGCAGCACGGGTTTTCGCCCTCACGTTCCGCCAGGGCGATGCGCGGCCAGAGCGATAAAGTGGTGGCAATCATCGTTACCCGTCTGGATTCGCTGTCGGAAAACCTCGCCGTACAGACCATGCTTCCCGCCTTTTACGCTCAGGGCTACGATCCGATTATGATGGAGAGCCAGTTTTCCCCGGCGCTGGTCGAGGAGCATCTCGGCATGCTCGCCCGGCGCAATATCGACGGCGTGGTGCTGTTTGGTTTCACCGGCATCCATGAAGAGATGCTCACCCCGTGGCGAGAGACGCTGGTGCTGCTGGCCCGCGACGCACCGGGCATCGCCTCCGTCTGCTATGACGATGAAGGTTCGATCAGGATGCTGATGCAGCGCCTGTACGATCGCGGGCATCGCCACATCAGTTTCCTCGGCGTGCCGCACAGCGACATCACCACCGGGCAGCGCCGCCACCAGGCCTACCTCGATTTCTGCCAGAAAAAACACCTCACGCCCCTCGCCGCGCTGCCGGGCCTGGGCATGAAGCAGGGCTACGAAAACGTTGCCGGCGTGCTGTCGGCTGAAACCAGCGCGCTGGTCTGCGCCACCGATACCCTCGCGCTGGGAGCCAGCAAATATCTCCAGCAGCAGGGAATCGATCGTCTCCAGCTCGCCAGCGTCGGCAGCACGCCGCTGATGAAGTTTCTCCACCCGGAGATCCTGACGGTCGATCCCGGCTACGCCGAGTCCGGACGCCAGGCGGCGCAGCAGCTGATCGAGCAGATCGCCGGAAACCGTGAACCCCGTCAAATCGTGATTCCCGCCGTACTGAATTAAGCCTGTCTTAACGATTTATGTGATCTTCGCTGGGTTTCGGGAACGTTCCCATTTTGCAATTCAAACGGAGCGAGTAGGATCCAATGCAAGTTAAATGCAACCTCTCCCCTCGGTCATGAGGCCTCATCATGAGTAAAGTGAATCAGCAGGACATCGATAAACTTATCGAACTGGTGGGCGGGCGCGACAATATCGCCACCGTCAGCCACTGTATTACCCGTCTGCGCTTTGTGCTGAATAATCCAGCCATTGCCAAACCGAAAGAAATTGAACAGCTCCGCATGGTGAAGGGCTGCTTTACCAACGCCGGGCAGTTCCAGGTGGTGATCGGTACCGAGGTTGGCGACTACTATAAAGCGCTGCTGGCGACCACCGGCCAGGCCAGCGCCGATAAAGAACAAGCCAAGAAAGCCGCGCGGCAGAATATGAAGTGGCATGAACAGCTCATTTCACACTTCGCGGAGATCTTCTTCCCGCTGCTGCCTGCGCTGATCAGCGGCGGCCTGATCTTAGGCTTCCGCAACGTGATCGGCGATCTGCCGATGAGCAACGGCCAGACGCTGGCGCAGATGCACCCGTCGCTGAAAACCCTTTATGACTTCCTGTGGCTGATTGGCGAGGCGATCTTCTTCTACCTGCCGGTGGGTATCTGCTGGTCCGCGGTAAAGAAAATGGGCGGCACGCCAATCCTCGGCATCGTGCTGGGCGTTACGTTAGTTTCTCCGCAGCTGATGAATGCCTACCTGCTGGGCCAGCAGGTGCCGGAAGTATGGAACTTCGGCCTGTTCACCATTGAGAAAGTCGGCTACCAGGCGCAGGTGATCCCGGCCTTGATGGCGGGGCTGGCGCTCGGCTTTATCGAAACGCGGCTGAAACGCATCGTGCCTGACTACCTCTATCTGGTGATCGTGCCGGTCTGTTCGCTGATCCTGGCGGTCTTTCTCGCCCACGCTTTTATCGGCCCGGTTGGCCGCATGATTGGCGACGGCGTGGCCTGGGCCGTGCGTCATCTGTTAACCGGCAGCTTCGCGCCGATTGGCGCCGCGCTATTCGGCTTCCTGTACGCGCCGCTGGTGATTACCGGTGTCCATCAGACCACGCTCGCCATCGATATGCAGATGATTCAAAGCATGGGCGGTACGCCGGTCTGGCCGCTGATCGCGCTGTCCAACATCGCCCAGGCATCGGCGGTGGTGGGAATCATCATCGCCAGCCGCAAGCAGAACGAACGCGAAATCTCCGTTCCGGCGGCCATTTCCGCCTACCTCGGCGTGACGGAACCAGCCATGTACGGCATCAACCTGAAATACCGCTTCCCGATGCTCTGCGCGATGGTCGGCTCCGGTCTTGCCGGGCTGCTGTGCGGACTGAACGGCGTGATGGCCAACGGCATCGGCGTCGGCGGCCTGCCGGGTATCCTCTCCATTCAACCAACCTACTGGCAGGTTTACGCGCTGGCGATGGCTATCGCCGTGGTCGTGCCGATTGTCCTGACAACGGTTGTTTACCAGCGCAAATTCCGCCAGGGCACCTTACAGATTGTCTGACGTCTTATTTTCGGGGCGCGCTGTCGCCCCCCTTTTTTGTAGCAGGAACGCAATATGAATACCCTTCCCCTCTGGTGGCAAAACGGCGTTATTTATCAAATCTATCCAAAGAGTTTCCAGGACACCACCGGGACCGGCACCGGCGATTTGCGCGGCGTGACCTCCCGCCTCGACTATCTGCAAAAACTCGGCGTTGACGCTATCTGGCTGACGCCGTTTTACGTCTCGCCGCAGGTGGATAACGGCTACGATGTGGCCAACTATACCGCTATCGATCCCGCCTACGGCACGCTCGACGATTTCGACGAGCTGGTGGCCCAGGCGAAGGCGCGAGGAATTCGTATCGTGCTGGATATGGTGCTGAACCACACGTCGACCGAGCACGCCTGGTTCCGCGAAGCGCTCAACAAAGAGAGCCCGTATCGTCAGTTCTATATCTGGCGCGACGGCGAACCGACCACGCCGCCGAACAACTGGCAATCTAAGTTTGGCGGCAACGCCTGGCAGTGGCACGCCGAAAGCGAGCAGTACTATCTGCATCTGTACGCCGTCGAGCAGGCGGATCTGAACTGGGAAAATCCGGCGGTGCGCGCGGAGCTGAAAAAAGTCTGCGAATTCTGGGCCGATCGCGGCGTCGATGGCCTGCGCCTCGACGTGATCAATGTTATCTCCAAAGACCAGACCTTCCCGTCCGATACCGCGGGCGACGGCCGCCGCTTCTATACCGATGGTCCGCGAGCGCACGAATTTTTGCAGGAGATGAGCCGCGATGTCTTTACCCCGCGCAACCTGATGACGGTGGGCGAAATGTCCTCCACCACGCTTGAGCATTGCCAGAAGTACGCGGCGCTCGACGGCAGCGAGCTATCGATGACCTTTAACTTCCACCATCTGAAGGTGGACTATCCCGGCGGCGAGAAGTGGACGCTGGCGCGCCCGGATTTTGTAGCCTTGAAATCGCTGTTCAGGCACTGGCAGCAGGGGATGCACAATCGCGCGTGGAACGCGCTGTTCTGGTGTAATCACGACCAGCCGCGCATCGTCTCCCGCTTCGGCGACGAGGGGGAGTACCGCGTCCCGGCGGCGAAAATGCTGGCGATGGTGCTGCACGGCATGCAGGGCACGCCCTATATCTATCAGGGCGAAGAGATTGGCATGACCAACCCGCACTTTACGCGCATCACCGATTATCGCGACGTTGAAAGCCACAACATGTTTATCGAACGCGCGGCGCAGGGCCGGGATGCGGATGAACTGTTGGCGATTCTGGCCAGCAAATCGCGCGATAACAGCCGCACGCCCATGCAGTGGAACAGCGGTGAGGGCGGCGGATTCACCGCCGGCGAGCCGTGGATTGCGCTGTGCGATAACTATCGCGAGATTAACGCCGAGGCGGCGCTGGCGGACCCGGAATCGGTGTTTTATGCCTATCAGCGGCTGATTACGCTGCGCAAGAGCACGCCGGTGCTGACCTGGGGCGACTATCAGGATCTGCTGCCGGAACATCCGTCGCTGTGGTGCTATCGCCGTCAGTGGCAGGGGCAAACCCTGGTGGTCGTGGCGAACCTGAGCCGCGAGTTCCAGCGCTGGCAGCCGGAAGCGATGAGCGGCGACTGGCGGATGCTGATGAGCAACTACGCGGAAGCGGCGAACCGCCCTGCCGATATGACCCTGCGTCCGTTTGAAGCGGTATGGTGGCTGCAGGAGTAACCCCTACCCGACTTGCGCTGAGAGTCCCGGGTCGCGCTGCGCTTACCCGGGCTACAGGTTCACCCTCTTCTGCGAGCCGGTAGCCCGGACAGGCGCGTCACGCGCCGCCTCCGGGAATATGCTTTAAATACGATCGGCCGCAGACAGCGTCGCGCTGGCTTCCGGCTGCGCGGACGCCTGCTCTTCTTTCGCCTTCAGGCGATCCCATACCCGGAAGAAGGGATAATAGATCACCAGCGAGATCGCCAGGTTCACCACCTGCAGCACCGCGCCGGAAATATGCCCTCCCGTCGCCAGATAGCCGCTCATAAAAATAGGCGTGGTAAACGGCAGCGCAATCCCCGCCGGCTTCATCACCAGCCCGGTGGCCATCGCAGTATACGAGACAATCACCAGCAGGACCGGCGTCAAAATAAACGGCAGGAAGAAGTACGGGTTCATCACCAGCGGAATGCCGAATACCATCGGCTCGCTGATATTGAACAGCGCTCCCGGCGCGGCAATTTTCCCCAGCTGTTTCATCTGCTGGCTACGGCTGCGCAGCAGCATAAAAATCACCAGCCCCAGCAGCGCTCCGGTACCGCCGGGCGCAATCCACAGGTCATAAAACTGCTGGGTGATGATATGCGGGATCGGCAGCCCATTCTGAAACGCTTCCAGGTTTTCCGACATATTCGACAGCCAGACCGGGCGAATAAACACCAGCACAATGGTGTCGCCGTGCAGCCCCAGGGTCCACAGGATACCAATCAGGATCACCGAGATAATCATCCCCGGCAGCGAACCGCCGACGTGCGACATGGGAATACCGATAAGGGTGGTAATCATGCTATTGATATCGCCGAACGGCGAAGCTTCAACGATCAGGCGCAGCGCCAGCACCACGGCCAGCACGCAGAAGCCGGGGATCAGGGCGAGAAAAGATTTCGCCACCGCGGGCGGTACGCCCTCCGGCATGCGGATCACCAGATTACGGCTGGCCACCAGGCGGTAGATCTCCGTGGAAAGCAGCGAAATCACAATCGCCACAAACAGCCCCTGGCTGCCAATCATCCCCACCGGCAGCACGCCTTTGACAAGCTGCGCCGCCGAACCGTCTGCCGGCGTAAAGAGCGTCACCTGGGGGATCGTCATCACAAACGCCACCAGCGACATCGCCCCGGCGCTGAGCGGGTCCAGGGTGCGATATTTTTCCGCCAGGCGGTAGGCAATGCCGAACGCGGAGAGCAGCGCCATGATGTCATAGGTCGCTTTGACCGGGTACAGCATCTTATCGCGCCAGGCATCGCCAAACACGCTGGTCATCATCTCACCGTAGCCGGGAATCGGCAGGTAGGCGAATATCAGGAAAAACGAGCCAATCAGCATAAACGGCATATTGAGAATAATGCCGTCGCGTACCGACAGGACATGCTTCTGACCGCCGATTTTCAGCGCGGCGGGCATGACAGAGCGTTCAATAAATGAAGTACGAGACATAGTGGTATCCCCGAAGGCGGAAAAGTTTAGTTAAACTGCGTTAACCAGGGGCGGTTGATGGTTAACACCTCATCAAGCAGCGCCCGGGCATCGGTCACATTCCCGACCAGCGGGTTACTCACCAGCGCCAGCAGCGCGCTATCCCGGCAGCCGTGGACCGCGGCCTCAATCGTCAAGCGCTCGAAGGCTTTCACCTGTTGCGTCAGCCCGTTCATGATCGGCGGCAGCGCGCCAAAGGCCAGCGGTCGTGCGCCCTGCGCGTCAATAATGCTGTTAATTTCCACCACCGCATCATCATCGAAGCCGTGAATCGCGCCGTTGTTGCGGGTGTTGACGACCATCTCTTTGCCAAGATTGTTGTAGATGGCGTTAATCAGCTCCACCGCCACTTCGGAATAGTACGCCCCGCCGCGGAAGCTCAGCTGTTCGGGCTTTTCATCCAGCTCGGGCCGGGCATAGATATCAAACAGCTCCTGTTCCACCTTCATCACCTGTTCCGCGCGGGTGCCTTTGGTTTTGGCCGACTCAATCTCTTCCGCCAGCATCGCCGGCGTCAGCCAGAAATAGCGATGATAGGGACAGGGGATGGCCTTCAGGGCCCGCAGAAACTCCGCCGGCCACGGCAGCGATTGAATATTGTTCATCGAGAGCGATTGACCGTCACACAGCATGTCGATGACCTTACTGGTCACCTCTTCCCGCCCCTGCATCACCTTGTGTACCCAGACCATATGATTCAGCCCGGCGAAGCTCAGCCGGACCTCCTCTTCTTTTGCGTCCAGCATTCCGGCAATCATGTGCTGCATATTGATGGGCACGTTGCACAGGCCGATGATTTTCGCGCTGCTGTAGCGGCTCACCGCCTCCGTCACGATCCCTGCCGGATTGGTAAAATTAAGGATAAAGGCGTCGGGCGCCAGCGCTTCCACCTTGCGGGCAACCTGTAAAATCACCGGAATAGTGCGCAGCGCTTTGGCAAAGCCGCCGACGCCGGTGGTTTCCTGACCCAGCAGATGGTACTTCAGCCCCAACCGCTCATCCGCCGCCCGCGCCGCCAGCTGCCCAACCCGCAGCTGGGTCAGCACGAATTGAGCGCCGCGAATGGCCTCATCGAGGCCGAAATGCACGCTGACCTTCACCTGTTCGAGGCCATGGCGCTTTAGCATACGCTGGGTCAGCGCGGCGATAATCGCCACTTTCTCGCGCCCGGCTTCGACATCCACCAGCGCCAGTTCCGTGACCGGAATCTGCTGATGGCGAAGGATAATGCCTTCGACAAGTTCCGGCGTATAACTGCTGCCGCCGCCGATGACGGCAATTTTCAATGTTTGCATAGTGGCCTCATTTTTGGCGTACAGATCCCCGCGCAAGGCCGCAGCGGCGTTGCGAAATGAACGCGTTGATGGGTAAGGGTTAGGAGTTCAGCAGAGCGAGCGCTTTATCGAGGACGGCGGCCCCGCGCATCATGCCGTAATCCGCCATATCGATCACCGCCACGGCTTTCCCGTGCGGTGCAGCAAGCTCCGTCAATCGGGCCGCTTCATACTTCACCTGAGGCCCCAGTAAGATCACGTCGGCATTGGGCAACTCGCGCTCAAACTCGGCGACGGGTACGGCGTAAATCTCCAGCCCCAGCGCGCGCTGCTGCGCCTCGGCCTTCATTTTGTTAACCAGCATGCTGGTGGACATTCCGGCAGCGCAGCACAGGACGATACGTGGCATAATTCCTCCCAATGGATTTGGCGTAAGCGAGCGCTAAACAGACACCATCGACTATAAGACGAGGTGCCGGTATGGGTGAAGGCTATATGAAAATTTTTTTCACGTACGTGATCGGAGCGTTATTTTTCACCTCTTTACTCCGGCATAAAAGCGAAAGCGGCAATAATCTCAGGCATTGTGCGTGATTGCGTGGTATAAAAAGCCCTCATTATTTGAAAAATATTTTCAATCAGGCGGTGGCGGAGAAAGAGGCTGAAAGCATGGATATCGTAGGACAGTTACAGGAAGGCATGACTCGCTTTAGCGCTCAGGAATCAAGAGTCGCGGCATTTATTCTGCAGAATTTAAGTTTTACCGCCAGCGCTTCGATTGATGAACTGGCGGTGCGCGCTGGCGTGAGCGCAGCCACAATTACCCGCTTTGCCCGCTCCGTCGGCTGCGAGGATATTCGTGATTTGCGAAAGCAGCTGGCGCAGGCTTGCGAACGTCGTACCAGCTGGCTTAACGAGGAGAGCGCCGCGCTGCCCGCCGCGTGGCGCGACAAATTAAGCCTGATTAGCACATATCTTGAGCAGCAGCTGGTGAGCACGCCCGAATCAACGCTGCAAAAGCTGCGCACGCGCCTGCAAAATGCCCGCGCCGTACACTGTTTCGCCCTCGGCGCACAGGACATCGCGCTGGCGACGCTGCTTCAGCACCAGCTGCTCTCCATCGGGATCGTGATGAATCTCTGCCAGGACAGCGCCCTGATGCGGATGATCGCCAGTACCCTCAGCGACGATCATCTCCTGCTGGTGCTGGCAACCGGCGAGGCCGACGCGATTTTGCAGGGCGCGACTCTGCTGGCCCGGGTACAGGAAGCGACAATTTTCGCCCTCACCCCCGCCAACCACGCGTTGAGCAATATGGCCTCCGCGCTGTTGCCCCTGCCTGAGAATGCGCAGGCCGCGCGTTACGCCCTGCTGCTGCTGGTTGACCTGCTTAACGACGCGCTGCTCGCCTGACGTTATCCCTTTCGGGCCTGAATTTCCTGCGTTCAGGCCCCATTTTTGCTTATTTTATAAGCGGATAAATTTACATTAAGCGCAAGCGCCCATCATTCCTGCTCTCCTCTTTTTACTTTGTTCTGCATCAATAAAATTGCAAACATCTTTGATGCAAAGCACTACATATAGAACTTAAAATGCGTCCCGGCCCCACATATTGTATTAATAGTCTATTATGTCACCACACCCATCGTACTCAGGCGGTGATGGGATGTGGATAAAAAGGGCCGGGATCGGAGGGAAACGGCGGCAGCTACAGCGCCCCGGGACTTCGGTTGACCTTCCGCCTCTGTGGATAACCTGTTCTGTAAAAAATTATGGAGTGATCATGACACCGCATGTGATGAAACGCGATGGCTGTAAAGTGCCGTTCAAGTCAGAGCGCATTAATGAAGCAATTCTACGTGCAGCTAAAGCAGCGGGAGTCGATGACGCAGACTATTGCGCCACCGTCGCAGAAGTCGTTAGCCAGCAAATGCAGGGCCGCGCCCAGGTGGATATCAGCGAGATCCAGACCGCCGTTGAGAACCAGCTGATGTCCGGTCCCTACAAGCAGCTGGCGCGCGCCTACATTGAATATCGCCACGACCGCGATAGCCAACGTGAAAAGCGCGGTCGTCTGAACCAGGAAATTCGCGGCCTGGTTGAGCAGACCAACTCGGCGTTACTCAACGAGAACGCCAACAAAGACAGCAAAGTCATCCCTACCCAGCGCGATCTGCTGGCGGGCATCGTCGCCAAGCACTACGCGCGCCAGCACCTGCTGCCGCATGACGTGGTCATGGCCCACGAGCGCGGCGTGATCCACTATCACGATCTCGACTACTCCCCGTTCTTCCCGATGTTCAACTGTATGCTGATCGATCTTAAAGGCATGCTGACCCAGGGTTTTAAAATGGGCAACGCCGAGATTGAGCCGCCGAAGTCTATCTCTACCGCTACCGCGGTGACGGCGCAGATTATCGCTCAGGTCGCCAGCCATATTTATGGCGGTACGACCATCAACCGCATCGATGAAGTACTGGCGCCGTTTGTTACCGAAAGCTTCAATAAGCACCGTAAAATTGCCGAAGAGTGGCACATTCCCGACGCCGAAGGCTACGCCCGTTCCCGCACCGAGAAAGAGTGCTACGACGCCTTCCAGTCGCTGGAATATGAAGTGAACACCCTGCATACCGCCAACGGTCAAACGCCGTTTGTGACCTTCGGTTTCGGCCTCGGCACCAGTTGGGAATCGCGTCTGATTCAGCAGTCCATTCTGCGCAACCGCATTGCGGGACTCGGTAAAAACCGTAAAACGGCGGTATTCCCGAAGCTGGTCTTCGCCATTCGCGACGGCCTGAACCACAAGTTTGGCGATGCGAACTACGATATTAAGCAGCTGGCGCTGGAGTGCGCGAGCAAGCGCATGTATCCGGATATCCTCAACTACGATCAGGTCGTGAAGGTGACCGGCTCGTTCAAAACCCCGATGGGCTGCCGCAGCTTCCTCGGCGTGTGGGAAAACGAGGACGGCGAACAGGTGCACGATGGCCGCAACAACCTCGGCGTTATCAGCCTCAACCTGCCGCGCATCGCGCTGGAAGCCCGTGGCGACGAGACTGAGTTCTGGAAACTTCTCGACGAACGCCTGCAGCTGGCGCGTAAAGCGCTGATGACCCGAATCGCCCGTCTGGAAGGGGTGAAGGCTCGCGTGGCGCCGATTCTGTATATGGAAGGCGCCTGCGGCGTGCGTCTGAAAGCGGACGACGACGTCTCTGAGATTTTCAAAAACGGCCGCGCGTCGATTTCGCTGGGCTATATCGGCATTCATGAAACCATCAACGCGCTGTTCGGCAACAAGCATATGTACGATAGCGAAGCGCTGCGTGAGAAAGGCGTCGCCATCGTTCAGCGCCTGCGCGAAGCGGTAGACCAGTGGAAAGACGAGACGGGCTACGGCTTTAGCCTGTACAGCACGCCGAGCGAAAACCTCTGCGACCGCTTCTGCCGTCTGGATACCGCTGAGTTCGGCGTGATCGAAGGCGTAACCGATAAAGGGTATTACACCAACAGCTTCCACCTTGACGTAGAGAAGAAGGTGAACCCGTACGATAAAATCGATTTTGAAGCGCCTTATCCGCCGCTGGCTAACGGGGGCTTTATTTGCTACGGCGAGTACCCGAATATTCAGCACAACCTGAGAGCGCTGGAAGACGTGTGGGATTACAGCTATCAGCACGTGCCCTATTACGGAACCAATACGCCGATCGACGAATGCTACGAGTGCGGCTTTACCGGTGAGTTCGAATGCACCAGCAAAGGCTTCACCTGCCCGAAATGCGGCAACCATGATGCCTCCCGCGTGTCGGTAACCCGCCGCGTGTGCGGCTATCTCGGGAGCCCGGACGCCCGTCCGTTCAACGCCGGCAAGCAGGAAGAAGTGAAGCGTCGCGTGAAGCATCTGGGCAACGGGCAGATCGGTTAATTCCGGGTGGTTTAGCCCCTCCCCCTAATCCTCTGCCCTGCCGGGATAGGGGACCGGCCGGCCACTCGAGCCGTTCCCGGATCGCGGCGCAAAGCGCCTTATCCGGGCTACAACCGCGTATGCGGCTCTTCGTAGCCCGGCCGAGCGCAGCGACGCCGGGAGCCGTTCCCTTTACAAATGCAAAGCCCCTCCGTTTTCGCAAAGCAATTCGCGTCAGAGCAAGGCGGCAAACGAGGGAATCCCCGGGAGCGTACATTAAGTACGTGACTGGGGTGAGCGAGCGCAGCCAACGCGGCTATGGCGTTAATTGAGAAGCGAAAAATGAATTACCATCAGTACTACCCGGTAGATATCGTTAACGGTCCGGGCACTCGCTGCACCCTGTTCGTTTCCGGCTGCGTTCACGAGTGCCCCGGCTGCTATAACAAGAGCACCTGGCGGCTAAACTCCGGCATGCCGTTCACCGCCGAGATAGCCGACCGCATTATTGCTGACCTCAACGATACCCGCGTTAAGCGCCAGGGGATCACGCTTTCCGGCGGCGACCCGCTGCACCCGCAGAACGTCCCGGAGATCCTTAAGCTGGTGCAGCGCGTTCGCGCCGAGTGCCCCGGCAAAGATATCTGGGTGTGGACCGGCTACAAGCTGGACGAACTTAACGCCGCGCAGATGCAGGTGGTGGATCTCATCAACGTGCTGGTTGATGGCAAATTTGTGCAGGACTTAAAAGACCCGGCGCTGATCTGGCGCGGCAGCAGCAACCAGGTTGTACATCATTTGCGTTAATACCAGCATGGCGTTCATCAGTTAATTTTCACCAGACCACCTTTAATCACCAGCATCCCGCCGCCGTCAACGGTCTGGGTGGCACTGGCTTTGCTGGTCAGAGTAGCCTTAGCTTCCTGGCTAATGGTTGCCGCTTTCTGGGTCAGTGAGGATTTGGCTTCACTGGCGATGCAGGCGGCATCCAGCTTCATGCTGCCTGACGCGCTGGCGTTAAGACCCGCCCCACTCTTTATGTCCAGGGTTTTGCCGCTCTCCAGGGTGAGCGTGCCGCTGACCTTAATCGTCAGATTACCGTCAACATTGAGCGTGTAGTTGCCTTTTACCTTATGCGTCTCATTACCGTCGATGGCGTGTTCCTGATCGCCCTTCACCGTTACGCTGCGTTTCTCTTTCACCTCCAGCATGTCGCTGCCCTTGTCAATTTTCACCGTGCGACTGCCCTTTTTCAGGGTGACGGTTTCGTTGCCCTCTTCGATGGTGCGGGTGCGATCGTTTTTGACGCTGTGAATTTCATCGTGGCTAATCGTGGTGTGACTGTCGTTCAGTATGTTGAGCTGGAAGTCCTTTTGCGCCTGCATCGCCAGCAGCTCGGCATCTTTTTTGTCGTCGAAGCGCAGTTCGTTGAAGCCTTTTTCGCTGCGGGTTTTAATACCGGACTGGGTTTGATTCGCCGGTAGCGCATACGGCAGGGCATTCGCGCCGTTGTACACACAGCCGGTAATGAGCGGCTTATCCGGGTCTCCGTCGATAAAGCTCACCACCACTTCCTGGCCGATACGCGGGATAAACTGCGCGCCAAAACCATTGCCGCTCCAGGCGGTAGCGACCCGAAGCCAGCAGGAGCTGGTCTCATCGTTTTTGCCTTCCCGATCCCACGGAAACTGCACCTTTACCCGTCCGAGCTTGTCGGTCCAGTTTTCTTCTCCGTTTTTGCCAACCACCGTTGCGGTTTGCGTATGCATAAACGGCTTTGGCGTGGCGTACTGTGGTTGATACGGCGTGGCTTTCGGGATAGCGGTAAAGCGGTTGCGATAGCGTTCACCGTCATATTCATGGCTGACGGCGGTGATGAGCCAGTCGATATTTAATGCTTTGTCGTCATGTTCGGCGAGGGTAAACCAGTACCCTGCCATCAGCGCTGCGCAGTCGCTTTCGGCGATCAGCTGTTTCGGCTGCTCAGATTTATCATTGCCGGGATGTGACCCCTGCGCGATGGCCTGTAAACGCAGCTCTACCTGGCGAATCATCCCGGTTTCCCGGGCGCCGCTTGATGTTGCCTGATACTTCACCTTTTTGCCGCCAGAAATGGCCGGGAAGGCGCTATTATCATCCGCCAGCACCAGCGTGTGCTTGCCTTCTTTATGGGTGAAGAACCAGAAGATCCCCTCCTGCTCCAGCAGCCGTGAGACAAAATTGAAGTCGCTTTCGTTATATTGCAGGCAGTATTCGCGTTTTTGGGGTTGGGTTTTGAGCTGGAATGTGTAGTCGCTAAATCCGGCATCCTTAAACACTTTCGCGACGATTTCCTGCGCGCTGAGGTTCTGGAAAACGCGGTTGTTGTTGGCGAGCGTCAGCCACCACAGCCACGGGCGCAGCACAAACTGATAGCGGACAGCGTTGCCGTTTGCCGGAAGCAGGCGCGCTTCGGCGATCAGCCCGTCGTAGTCAGCGCTGTTTATGGCGGCGGTAAGGTGGGCCGCCAGCGCGGTATTAAGGGTTAATGGCGCAGAGGCGGTAGCGGCGATGGTCGCGGTGGTCAGGCCGTTAAGTTGCGATTCGGTGCGCGCGGTCGCGGCGGTGAGGCCGGTTAAGGTTGGAGCGGTGAGTTTTATTATGGTGGTTTCGGGCATAGGAAACTCCTTTTCAGCAGCAGCGCTAACGCCGGTCAGCCTGATGATAAACATCATCACCATCGCACCGACCTACGGCGATCGCAGGAACGATAACCTCCTCATCCCCGACCTGATACCCGGCGCTACGTAGCTTGATTTTATAGCGGTATAATTTACCGGAAAGGCAGGCGGTGCGAAGCTTCCACCCTCAGCTACCTTTTTTATTCGTCGCCATATCCCAAACGGAAGAGACGTTGCATTCTTTCTGACTATCCGATTTCTGAGCGGTGATTTCCCATTTAATTTTGGTAAAGTTCAGCGACATCGTTTCGACCGGCTTGCCGCCGGAACCGCCGCTAACGCTCAGATGTGAGATAACGACATTCGTCAGGGTATATATGATGAATGGCAGCATTTTACCGTTATCATTACGGCACAACGTCAGCACAGCTTCTTTAATCATTTTCCCGCTACAGCAGTACTCATTGAGCTTTGGCGTCGCGAGATCGACAAACTTGGTCAACGATATTTCACCGACATACGCCCGCCCTGAGGTGCGTTCATTATTATTGACATCGTTGGTGACCGGCATCGCCACGTTATGGCTGAAGGTCATGATCTCAAGCTGTTTTTCAAATCCTTTGGCCTGACTTTCACCTTCGATATTGTCGAGCTTTAAAAAAAGCGCTTCCATGGTTTACTCCTTATCAATCAGACGGTAACCGGTAGCGGCAATTCCGCCATCAGCCGAATCGCACCGTTTTTTTTCACATTCCCGTTATTTTTACGCACATTGAACTAATACAATGACTTTAATGCTAAGCGTCTTCGCCTATATTCACCCTTTCTTATTACGAGAATATTCGTAGCGCTACTTATGTCGCCATACTATTCAAATGGTATTTTTCACGGCAACTATAAGAAATATAAAAGACACAACCACAAATAAATATCAATCAAATTATTCGTTGCCAATCACCGAGTGAAAATTGATAAAAATCAAATTAAAACAATTAATTAATCAAAATCAATTAGATGTAAAGCAACCAATAAAAAATATACATCGATGAAAACCGCTCGCTGATATTAACGCTTTAACAGGTTAAGTTATAAATAGTGATGTGAATCAAAAAACGCATCTACTTTATTTATTACTTTGGTTATGTAGTATCTGTTCAAACTAATAAACGGGCACTTAATGTTATAAAGGCGCATCAGTTTATTCCGCGAGTCATCGTCCGCCGACTATGGCGGCAACTGGGGGTATAACCATGAGCTGTCCCGGAGTTTGTACCGGCGCATTATTGCAGTGTTCATTTGGCATCGCGCCTGGCACGCTGAACATACTGCCCGCCAACCGTACCATCGTCAGTAACATGCCGATGGCGAATATTATGGATAACAAACCGTTTGTGAACATTATGCCGTTCGGGATGTGCAGCAGTATTACCAATCCGACGGTTGCCGCCGCCACCGCCGCGGCGCTCGGTGTGCTGACGCCGATGCCCTGTATTCCGACAACGCCCGCCCCATGGATGCCCGGTTCGCCAACGGTGCTGGTAGGAAATATGCCCGCCCTCACCGCCCAGTCGAAGTTAATCTGCATATGGGGCGGGGTAATTCAAATTAGTTTTCCGGGACAGGTGACGACGGTCGTGGCATGATTTTGTGAACGGTGACAGATGCATAAAACGTGGCGAAGGGCCGTACGGTAAAAAATCAAAACCGGCTAACGCACTCCATGGCCACCGTTTTAAACTCAGCAAAACTGCGGGTGGCGGCAAGGCGGGCCATTGCCCGTTCGCGCAGGAAGGTGACGAAAATATCGTAGATCGCCATCGCCTCTTCATACTCGCTTTTGCTGATGGCGAGCAGGAAGATGATATGCGCGGTTTCATCGCCCCAGGCGATACCGTGCGGGGCGATGACCGTATAGACCACGGTCTTTTTCGCCAGCAGGCCGAGGGCGTGAGGCAGCGCGATCCCGTCGCCGAGCATGGTGCTGACGATAGCCTCACGCTCCACCACCGACCCATGAAACTCCGCTCCGACAAACCCCTCCTGCTGCAGCTGCTGGCACAGCGTGGCAAACAGCGCCTGCTGATCCATCGGGGTATCTATCACCTGGAAGTGGGCCTCATCAAAATACTTATTCAGCATCCAGGGACGCGTGCGGTCCACCAGCACCAGCTTGCCGATTTGGTCGAGCTGGTAGTCGGTAGGAAACGGCGCAATGGTGACCACCGGCTTCTCTTTCTCGCTGATACGCACGGTGGAAATGACAAAATCTTCCGCGATCTCTCCCCGCTGTTCATATTCGCGTTGCGAAAGGGTGGCGGCAATTTCCAGCTGCGGATACTTACGCTGCAGGATGGCTTCAATCATCCGCACCATCGCGTTGCTGGTATCGCAGACCAGCAGCACCTGCGGCTGACGCTGATAGCCGATATTGTAATGGCGCTCCAGCCCGACGCCGATATGCAGCACCAGAAAGCCGATCTCGTTTTCGCTGATGGCGTAGGGAGTATATTTCCCCCAGCTCGATACCGCCGCCAGGGTCATGTCCCACGCCATGGGGTAATGCTGTTTGATATTTTCCAGAAGCGGGTTGGGGATCATTATCTGGTAGCGCACGCGGGTGATCATGGTCTTAATATGGGTCAGTAAATCCGCATGCAGCTGGGCATCGTCCAGCAGATTGTAGTTATATTGCTGATTGATATAGCGCAGGATGTAGTTCACCAGCGCTTCATCGTCGTCGGCGCTGATGGTGCCCGGATCGACGTCCTGCACCTGGCGGGCGGCAAGGTGGACGCACAGCCACTCCTCTTCCGCCGGAGCAAGCAGTTTGCCCGCCAGCTGCTGCATCGTGTTTGCCAGCTCGCGTGCGGCGTCGCGTACGTTTTGCCCCACATCCTCGGCGCTAAAATCCGCCAGCGGATACCCTTCGCTCACGCGGCGCACGGCAACCGCGCCGTACAGGCAGATAAAGCGCTCCCCCGCGTCCGTCAGCCGCACGTGATGGCGGGTTAACGTCTCCTGCAGCACGCCGGCCAGCAGCGTCGGTACGCTGGCGTCAAACGCCTCTTCGCCAATAAGCGGGTTCAGCGGCCCCGGCTGGCTCAGCTCCCACAGCAGATCGGTCAGGCAGGCGCGAATGGAGACCTCGCTGCCGAACAGCTTCATGCCGTGGCGCGGCCGGGTCTCAAGGGTGAGCTGATAACGCTGAAAACGCTCGCGTACGTCAACCATATCGCCCTGTAAGGTGGCGCGGCTGACGAACCACGTATCGGCCAGATCCTCCAGCTTGATAGAAAACGCGGAAGTTAAAAAGCGCACCAGCAAAAAGTGGATGCGATCCGCCGCAGTTCGCGGGATATGCTGCGCTTTCGGCGCGCTCTCTTCCAGCGTCTGATAGCGCGTCGGATCGTGAATCACCAGCTGATAGCCGCTGCCGCGGGTGAGGATAAACTGCGCGCCGTAGTGCAGCAGCAGCGCGTTCAGCGCGGTGATGTCCGCGCGTACCGTGCGAGTAGAAACCGACAGCCGCTGCGCCAGCTCCTCCTGCGGCAGCGTTTCGTTTTGCAACAGAGTAAACAGCTGCGCTAAACGTTGATGGGGAAATCGCATGTCAGTTCCTTTTTCTTACGGCTCAGGGTTGAGCGGATATCACCATCTGCGACGGGCTGCCAACCGGGGTGTAGTCCGGAGAGAACGTCAGCCTGCCATCCTTCGGCGCGACGCGAAAGCGGGTGATGTTGTCGCTACGCTGGTTCATGACGTACAGCCACTGCCCCTGACTGTCCAGCGTCAGCGTGCGCGGATAGTCGCCGCGGGTCCAGATATCGTCCTGGTGGCTCAGGCTGCCGTCAGCCAGCACCGTAAAGTGGGCGATACTGTTATGCAGTCGGTTGGCGACGTACAGCTGCTTGCCGTCGCGGCTCAGGACCAGGCCGGCGGCAAAGCTGGTGCCCTTATACTCTGCAGGCAGCGCCGAGACCGTTTTCCCCTCGCGCAGCAGGCCGCTTTGCTTATCGAGATGATAAAAAGTGAGCGTCGACGCCTCTTCGTTAATCAACCATAGTCCGTCGCCCTGCGGCGTAAACACAAAGTGGCGCGGTCCGGCGCCGGGAGATGAGGCCGCGATAAACGGCGGATCGTTCGGCGTCAGCTTCCCTGTGGCGCTATCCAGCCGGTACTGATAGATCCGGTCCAGGCCGAGATCGGTGGAGTAAACGAATTTACCGCTGGGATCGGCGGCGATCATATGGGCGTGGGGGCCGTTATGATCGCTGATGGCAAAACTGCCTTCGACGGCTGCCGCCGGACGTTCCGCGCCCGCAGGCCCTTGATCCTGACGCACATCCACCGCATCGCCCAGGTTACCATCTTCTTTCACCGGCAGCACGGCGATACTGCCGCTGACGTAGTTTGCCACCAGCAGATGACGTCCATCGGGGGTCAGGGAGAGATAAACCGGCCCGGCGCCGCCGGAAGCGACCTGATTCAGCTCGCTCAGTTCACCGTTGCTGCCGATGCGCCACGCCTGCACCACTCCCTTTTCCACTTCGCTGGCGCCGTACAGGGTTTTGCCATCCGCCGAGACGGTAAGCTGGGCCAGGTCAGGCAGCGTCCCGACCAGCGTTTTATCGCGCAGCGCCCCGGTCTGGCTATCGACGGTAAAGCGATACAGCCCTTCGCCATTGGGGTTGTAGGTGCCGACCCAGGCGTACTGGGTTTGCGCAGCGGCGCCGGCGGCGAGCAGAGAGAGTGAAGCAACAAGCAGGTGACGAGCGGTTGGCATGGTGACTCCTTGATGGTTCGGTGGCGGTTTCCCTTCGCCCTAACCCTCTCCCCGTTGGGGAGAGGGCCGGGGTGAGGGACAATCGGCGCTATTTTACTAACTGTTTGGTGATCGAAAGCAGCTGACGCACGTCCGCCGGGCGGGTGTGACCGCTGGCTTTATCAATAATCGAACTGTAGATATGCGGGATAATTTTACTCACCCCTGCGTCCAGCGCGATCTGCAGGATCTCGCCGTAGTTTTCCAGATCGATCCCGCCGGTGGGCTCCAGCCAGAAATCATGATGGGCGCAGGCCTCGGCCACCGCAATAAACTCGTCGCGATGCTTCAGCCCGCCCATCGGGAAATATTTAATCGAACTGCCGCCCATATCTTTCAGCAGCGCAATCGCCGTTTCCAGCGGTACGATGCCGTCCGGCGCGCCGCTGCTGAGCGGGCCGGTGGAGATCTTCACCATTCCCGGCGTACCGGTTGGCGACACCAGGCCGTTAACCACGGTTTCGTTCTGCCCCAGCAGCGCGCGGCTGGTCGCCACGCCGGTAAATACCTGGTTGACGTGCTGCGGCTGCACCTGACGCGAAATTACGCTGACCATCGCCGACTGGTTCGGGTCGCCCGCGCCCAGTCCCACGGAGAGCGCGTTATCAATCCGCTGCGCGTATTCACGCATATCGGCAACCGCGCTGGCGACGTCCGGGTAATTTTTGGAGAGCACGCCCACCAGTACATGACCTTCCGCCGCCTCATAAATCTCGCTGGCGTTCTCTTTGCTCCCCGCCAGCACGTTCAGGCAGACGCGGTCACGATAAAAATTAGGGGTCAGTTTCATGCGTTTTTCTCCTTGTTCAAAACTTCTGCGATGCGACGGGAGACAATCTCCAGCTGCTGCGCGTTCACGCTGCGGACATCGGCTTCAATAATGCCTTCATTTGCTTTATAGCCACGGAAGTAGATGGCGTATTCGCCCTGCTTCAGCGCATTGACCAGATCGCCGGTATCGACGCCGGTCACCGCTTCATCAAACTTGATCTCCGCCCGCGCGATATCGCGGCCGGCGCTGTCCCAGACCACGCGCGCGGTGACGCCATCGAGCGTATTGAGCTGCTGAATAAACGGCGTCATCTTCGCCACCATCTCTTCACCGCTCTCTTTGCGCGCCGTCAGATAGTGCTCAATGGCGCAGGTCAGGCCGAGGATCCCCTCTTTGCCCACCTTCATCGCCCGGCCAATGCCGTTCGACTGGCGTTTAACCCACTCAACGTATTGGGTTTTGCCAATCACCAGCCCGCTGGTCGGCCCTTCGATCGCCTTCGCGCCGCTATAAATCACCAGATCCGCGCCGGCGCGATAGTAGGCCTGGAGGTCTTCCTCCGCCGCCGCGTCGACAATCAGCGGCAGATTATGGCTCTGCGCCACCGCTGCCGCCTGCGCCACGTTGAGCATGCTTTTCTGCACGCAGTGGTGGGATTTGATATACAGAATGGCCGCGGTGCGCGGGGTAATGGCCGCCGCCAGCTGCCCGGCGGAACATTCATTGGCGTAGCCCGCTTCCACCAGCCTGCCGCCGCCCAGCGCCACCATGGTGCCCACCGGCGCGCCAAAATTGACGTTATGACCCTTAGGCAGCACGATTTCGTTGTTTTCAATCGGCGTCACGTGCAGGTTTTCCAGCAGCCAGTCGCTGTCTTTTACCAGCACCGCCGCCACCGACTGGGCGATGCCCGCCGAGGCGCAGGAGACGACGGTCGCCCCTTCCACGTCCAGCAGCTTCGCAATATACGCGCCGGTTTTATTGACCAGATCTTTCATCTCGAAGTACTGGTTCATCCCCGCCATCGCGGCGTCCACCACTTCCGGCCGCGGCGTGGAGACGCCGAGAATGGTCATACGACCGGAGGTATTAATCACCTGTTTTAAATCATATTTCTCAAAAATCGAAGGCATTTTCCGCGCTCCCTTGTTCGGTCAGATAGCCCTTGCCCGCGCGAACGGCGGCAAGCGGCAGCAGAATCTTGTCGGTCTGAAGGCTCTCTTTTTCCGCATCCACCAGCACCGTTGGCGTCTGCGCGAGGGTAAACAGCGTCAGGTCGGCGTCGTAACCCACTTCCAGCCGCCCTTTGTGGCTAAGACGCAGGCCTTCAGCGGCGTTAGCGGTCACGCAGTCAATGACCTGCGGCAGCGACATGCCAATGGCGAGGAATTTCGACATCACCAGCGCCAGCGATCGCACCGGGCCGTCGATACGGTTGCGGCAGTAAATATCGGAGCTGATGGTGTGCGGCAGAATGCCCATAGCAATCGCCCGCCGCGCCACCTCGAAGCTGAAGCTGGCGGTGCCGTGGCCGATATCAAGGCGCACGCCGCGCTGTAGCGCGCGGGAAATCGAGCTTTTCAGCTCGCCGGACGGCGTCAGGATACGATTGGGTTTACCGTTGTAGCAGTGGGTAATGATGTCGCCGGAGGTCAGCAGGTCGGCGATCTCATCCAGGTCGGGCGGATTGTTGCCAATATGCACCATCAGCGGCAGGCCGCCGTTTTCCTGCTGAATCGCCTTTGCGCGCGCCAGCGGCGTAATGCCGTTTTCCCCCACCACGCTGCTGCTCATCCGCGCCTTCAGACCGACGATAAAGTTCGGGTAGCGGTTGACCGCCTGCTTCACCGCCTCCGCGTCGATATTCGCCATATTGGCCAGTTCATTCTGGGCAATCAGCCCGACGCGGGAGATATTAAGCAGGGCGTAAACTTCGGTCGCGGCTTTGCGGGTCAGCTGGTAGAAATCATCCACATCGTCCGCGCCGGTGCTGCCCGCGTCAATCACGGTGGTCACGCCGGTAGCAACCCCCACGCTGTCCGGCTCATCATGGTAAATCGGCGAGTTCGGATAGCAGTGAACGTGAGAGTCAATCCAGCCTGCGCTGATGTAATAGCGACCGTCCAGCTCAAGGGTTTTGCGCGCAGGCGCGCTAATCTCGCCAAGCGCCGCGATTTTACCGTCCCGGATGGCGATATCGGTCAGGGTATCGTCGACGAGGCGCGCACGGCGCAGGAGTAAATCAAACATATCTCTCTCCTGTTAACGCGGGCGCCGAGGCGCCCGCAGGACTTAACTAATCGCCACCGGGAAGATTGACCCAAGAAGCATGGCGCCAAGGATCGCGCCGCCGGTGATAGGCTTCTGCCAGATGTAAAACAGCAGCGCGCCCGCCAGGGAACCGATGCCGATAGGAATAGAAGCGGTCATGGCGCTGAGGATAATCAACGGTCCGAGGAAACGGCCTGAGGCGTTACCGGCCCCCATCATGACGTCCGCACCGTAGGTGGAATCGCTCTGGTTGATGGTGAATTTACGCGCCAGGATGATGATGTAGCCAATCGCGAGGCCCAGCACCAGGCCGGTGACCAGCGAGGCGGCAAAGTTGGCGACCGGGAAAACAAAGCCCGCGCCGAGCAGCAGCGCCGGAACGCCTAAGCCGACGCCGGTCTGAATCGCCCCGCCGATATCCAGAATCCCCACCAGCGAGCCTTCGATAATACGCGCGAACAGGAAGCTGGCGCCGAACGCCGCTACCGCGCCGTAGGCCCCGGTATCAATTCCCGCTTTCAGCATCGCCACGAAGGCGACTTCGTTAAACGCGCCGATGCCGTAGAGGTAGTACATATGCGTCCCGGCAAAGACGCCGGCGGAGAGCAGGCCAACAAAGATCGGGAACGACCAGTCGGCATACCAAAAACCTTTATTTTGTTCCATGAGAGGCTCCTGTTATTTACCGCTGAGCGAGTTGTGGATCAGTTCCAGCCAGTTCGGCACGGTCAGATGGAAGGATTCAATCATCTTCATGTCGAAACCGCGGAAGAAGCCGCTCAGAACGAACAGCGCGACGATCGCCACCATCATCACCTTGGTGACGCGGTGCCAGCCGCTCTCTTCAACGCCTTTCCCGATCAGGATGCCCAGCACCAGGCCCGGAACGGCGTTGCCCATAATCAGCTGCGCCGCGCCGCCAAAAATCGTCGCCCAGAAGCCTGATTTTTTACCGGCATCAATCGCCGCCAGCCAGAAGATGACCGGCATCACCGTATTCACCAGCAGGTTTGCCGCCGGAACCAGCACTTTAACCGCCGTCACCTGCAGCGCTTCCGGTACAGAAGAGGCGGTGAGGTTGAGGAAAGCGACCACGATCATGCCGATAATGCCGCACGCGATGGCCATCTTTTTCGGATCGTGCAGCGTCTCGCCGACGTTGCGGTTTTTAATCATCAGCGCTGCCGCCCCCCAGTTGGGGATAATGCGGTGGTCAACGTCCTGAGTGAAGGAGCCTGCCGCGACGGAAGAGGCCCAGGCGTTGAAGAAGAAGCCCAGGCCAAATGAGAAGTGGGAAGCCGGATCGCCTTCACATGAATTCAGCTCGCCCAAGGTACGAAACGCCCCCATCCCCTGCGTGGTGGGCGCATGAAACATGCGTGCCGCTCCGGCGCCTACGCCGACGCCAACCAGGCCGCCGATGATGAGCGATTTTATTAAAATTATCAGGAACATAGTCTGACCCTTTGGTGAAAATCAGGTTTGCGTGACGAAATCCACTTTATCGAGATTAATGGCGGTCACGGTGACGGTGACCTTCAGCTCCACGCTGTAGGTTCGTCGCTCACGGCGCAAAAAGAAGAATAAAAAGGCCTCTTTCCGTACCGCTTCACGCGCATGAACAACCTCCACGTCCTGTGGTTCAATACGCAGTAAGATGTGCGGCGACGTTTTCATCACCGCCGCCTGGACATGGTTCAGGGCATCGGCAAAAGCGCGCGTTTTGCTCTCGCCTTTGCCGGTAACGCTCACCGTGGTGGTGAATTGCTCTTTCATGCTCACGCGCCGTACTTCTTCTTCCAGGCCTCAACCAGGCGTTCACCCAGCTCTTCTTTATCCATAAAGCCGAAGCCCAGTACGTTGTAGCCTTCGTTGATCGCGGTGACGCCTTCATCAACGGAACGCATGCCATATTTCGCCTTGTAGCCGTGCTTATTCTGCGCGGTGATAGCCCCTGCGCCGCCGCTGCCGCAGAAAGAGATACCGAAGGTGGCGTTTTCCGCCTTCATCATGTCGCCCAGCTTCATATCCGCGGCAACGCCCGGCACGACCACGGCGCGAGCGCCGGCTTTTTCCGCACCTGCGGCAACTTTTTGTCCTTTACCCAGGCGATCGCCAATAACAACGGTGATTTGTTCCATTTGTGTGCTCCTTACAGGTTATCTTTCGCGACCTCGAAGTGGACGGACAGCAGCCAGGCTTCTTCATCTGGCAGATTGCCGAACTGCGCGACCACTTCGCGGGCCAGCATCATTGAATCTTCTGAGATCTCTTCGAACAGGCTGGCATCCACTTCCGGCAGCGGCTCGCCGCTGATTGACCGATGGGCCATCGCCCGAACGTGGGAAGTCAGCATTTGCTCCTGAACGTCGTTGGGGACGATGTTGCGGCGGCTTAATAGTGCGAAAACCTGCTGCAGCATCTTGTCGGCCAGCTGTTCGGTTAGCGTGGCCTGCTCCTCTGGGACGTGTGTTACCGCTCCGTTATTCACTTGAATTACCCCGTTGATGTCTCTGGGGATAACACTAATGCCGGGGGCAAAGAGTTTGTAGCGAGTTGTTTTCCACTTCGAAGTGGAAAGGAAGAAGGCAGGCGTGATCTATTTCACATAGTTATTGTGAATGTATTCGCCTCAACCAATTCTCGTGATGAACATCACAAGATCATCGGTGTCACGGTGGCGAAAACCGGCATGCAGGAAAAGCGAAAAATGTGACGGTGATGGAGTTTTGAATTAACAGAATGTGGGAGGCATCGGCTGACGCCTCCCCACAAAGAGAAATTAACGGTACTTCTTATGGTATGTATTGCGGGTGGTTTTAAACTCTTCCGCTGCGGCCTGGGCTTCTTTGACTTTGCCTTCATCAGCCAGCTTCAGCGCGCCGTCAATCTGGCCGATCAGCACATCGAAACCGTGACGATAGTCTTTCATTTCCGCGCTGTCCGCCGCTTTACCTTCCAGCTTCGGCGGCGTCTCTTTCTGGGCGTCAGCCGCCGCTGTGCGCATCTTATTCAGCGCCGCTTTCAGCTCGCCGGCATCTGAAGTTTTCTGCACCACTTGCAGGTTCTCAGCAAGGGTATCCATGTCTTCGCCCAGATCGGCGAAAGCCGATGCCGAACCAAGCGCAAAAGCCGATACGGCCAGCATCGCTAACAGTTTTTTACGCATTGCTCACTTCCTTTTTTATTATTAAGCACACAGGTGTTATTGCCCGGCGATCTTCATCTCCGGCAGCAGTACGGAACCGCACTGAATGTTGCTGCGCGTTTCGATATCGTCGCCGATGGTCACGATATTACGCCACATATCTTTCAGATTTCCTGCAATGGTTATCTCACTGACCGGATACTGAATTTCGCCGTTTTCTACCCAGAAGCCGGACGCGCCGCGTGAGTAGTCGCCGGTGACGCCGCTTACACCCTGCCCCATCAGTTCCGTTACGACAAGACCGGTCCCCATCTCTTTAAGCAACTTTGCAAAACTCAGGCCGCGGCCGTTGATCCGCCAGTTGTGAATACCGCCCGCGTGGCCGGTGCTCTTCAGCCCCAGCTTACGCGCCGAGTAGTTGGTCAGCAGCCACTGGGTCAGTACGCCGTCTTTAATGATATCCCGGCGTTCCGTACGGACGCCTTCGCTATCAAACGGCGTCGAAGCCAGACCTTTCAGCAGGTGAGGATGCTCTTCAATGGTCAGCCAGTCCGGCAGGATCTGGCTACCCAGCGCATCAAGCAGGAAGGTGGATTTACGGTAAACCGAACCGCCGGCGATCGCCCCGACCAGATGGCCAAACAGACCGGTAGCGACTTCGTTGGCGAAAATCACCGGCGCTTTCATCGTCGATAGCTTACGCGGGGCCAGGCGCGACAGGGTGCGACGGGCGCACTCTTCGCCAACCCACTCCGGCGACTGCAGGTCGTCTATCGCCCGTCCGATGGTGTAAGCGTAATCGCGCTCCATATCGCCATTCTCTTCGGCAATCACGCAGCTGGAGAGCGAGTGGCGGGTAGAGCAGTAGCTCTGCAGCATGCCGTGGCTGTTGCCGAACACTTTAATGCCGTAGTGGCTGTTAAAGCTGCCGCCTTCGGTATTGCTGATGCGTTTATCGGCTTTTAGCGCCGCCTGTTCAGCGCGGGAGGCCAGCTCGATGGCTTCATCCGGGGAAACTTCCGCCGGATGGAACAGGTCAAGATCCGGGGCTTCAAAAGCCAGCAGTTCTTTATCCGCCACGCCCGCGCACGGGTCCGGCGAGGTATAGCGGGCGATATCCAGCGCCGCCTGCACCGTGCGGGCAATAGCCTGCGGGCTGAGATCGGTCGAAGACGCGCTGCCTTTGCGATTCTGGTGATAAACGGTGATGCCGAGAGCACCATCGCTGTTGAATTCTACGTTCTCCACTTCGCCGTAGCGGGTGCTCACGCCGATACCGGTAGTTTTACTGACGGAGACTTCCGCGCCGTCGGATTTGCCTGCCGCCAGTTCCAGCGCCGTGGTCACGGCCTCTTCCAGCGTCTTACGCTGTTGTGCAACTTGAGAGATGACTTTCATCGCTAATGCCATAATGTAAGAAGGAGTTAACTGAAGTCTAACAGAGAACCGTTTTTCAGTGCGCGCCTTAACTGGTAACATTAGTCTCTTTTTTAAGGAGCCTGAGATGACAAAGCAGCCCGAAGACTGGCTCGACGACGTCCCTGGTGATGACGTCGAAGATGAAGACGATGAAATTATCTGGGTCAGTAAAAGTGAAATTAAGCGTGACGCCGAAGAACTGAAGCGTCTTGGCGCGGAAATGGTCGAGCTGGGTAAAAACGCGCTCGATAAAATCCCGCTGGATACCGACCTGCGCGACGCGATTGAACTCGCCCAGCGTATCAAGAAAGAAGGCCGCCGCCGCCAGATGCAGCTGATTGGTAAAATGCTGCGCAGCCGCGACGTCGAGCCGATTCGTCAGGCGCTGGACAAGCTGAAGAACCGCCACAACCAGCAGGTTGCGCTGTTCCATAAGCTTGAGCAGATCCGCGATCGTCTGATTGATAATGGTGATGATGCCGTGGCTGAAGTGCTGAACCTGTGGCCAGATGCCGATCGTCAGCAGCTGCGTTCGCTGATCCGCAACGCCAAAAAAGAGAAAGAAGGCAACAAGCCGCCGAAGTCCGCGCGTCTTATCTTCCAGTACCTGCGCGAACTGGCCGAAAGCGAAGGCTAATTCTGTATGACTCCCCCGGATTACGGCTATTGCCCGATCCGGGCGACCCACTCCCTCGAACGCAATGCCATGGACAATGGTCAATTCGAATTTCCCCTGCATTTAAATCGGTTTTAATTTTTCATTTTCATTCGATTTCGCGCTTATATTTAACTTTTATTTCACAAGAAAGCCGTTCCATTGCAATCCGACTGGCAATCTCCCCTCGCCATCAACGCCAATGCCACCAACACAACCTGTTAAGTTTATTAAATAAAAGAATATAACCCTGCCTTTAGGGCGCTGACTTTATCAGCAGTTTGCTTATCTTTGATCCACCTCTCAAAACGGTTTTGATATTTCATACATCATAATAATGAAAAATAAATTTCATTAGAGTACGAGAACCGAAACGGTGCGTGCGCGTATTTTTGGCCAGTGAGTTCTGTTCATTAAAACCTGGCGTCTGCAGGCTTTCCTCAGCAGAAAGTCGACAAAATCATCCGCACCGCCGCAGGTGAATCGCCCAGCGGAGGCCATCGTCCGGCAAGAAGCAGGAATTCACTTTTCACGAAAGGGGCTAACCCGGCGGTCGGTTATTTGCCGCCGACCGGAGCCAGATTTTAGAGAGTCGACAGCTATCATCATGGAGAAAAATATGACTACTGTACCAAGGCTGAAATATTTCGTTGATGGTCAATGGCGCGTATCGCAGACCGAACGCTATATGGACGTCTATAACCCAAGTACCGGGGAAGTCATGGCTCAGGCCCCCTGCTGCACCGAGCAAGAAGTGCTGGATGCCGTTGCCGCGGCGCGCAAAGCCTTTCCGGCGTGGTCAGATACGCCGGCCATTAAACGCTCGCAAATTATGTTCCGCGTTCGCGAATTATTAATCCAGCATCAGGACCGCTTAACCGAGCTGGTGGCAAAAGAAAACGGTAAAGCCTGGGGCGACGCCCAGGGCGATGTATTAAAAGCGAAAGAAGGTACCGAGCTTGCCTGCTCGATTCCCACTCTCATGGCCGGTGAAAACCTGATGGACGCCTCTGCCGGGATCGACACCAACCTTTATCGTGAGCCAATTGGCGTGTTCGCCGGTATTGTGCCGTTTAACTTCCCGGCAATGATCCCGATGGGATGGATGGCGCCATTATGCGTCGCCTCCGGTAATACCATGGTGATTAAAGCGGCCAGTATGACGCCGATGACCTGTATGGAAATCACCAAACTCTATCAGGAAGCAGGGGTGCCGGATGGGGTGATTAACGTCGTGACCTGCTCACGCAATGAAGCCGATATCTTGCTGACCCACCCGGACGTCAACGGCGTCTCCTTCGTCGGCTCAACCTCCGTGGGCCTGCACGTTTACTCCAAAGCCGCCGCTCACGGCAAGCGCGTTCAGGCGCTGTGCGAAGCGAAAAACCATGCCCTGGTGCTGGCCGATGCGCCAATTAACCGTACCGCAGCGGGGATTATCAACGCCGCGTTTGGCTGCGCGGGCGAACGCTGCATGGCGCTGCCGGTTGTCGTGGTGCAGGAAGAGATCGCTGATAAGCTGATTGCCGCCGTCGTCGAGAAAGCCAAACAGCTGAAAATCGGCCCCGGCTATCTGCGCGACACCGATATGGGTCCGGTGATTTCTAAAGATCATAAGCAATCGGTCATCAACTGGATTAATAAAGGCATTGAGGAGGGGGCAAAGCTGGTGCTCGATGGTCGCGCTATTCAGGTGCCGGGCCAGGAAAATGGCTTCTACGTCGGGCCAACCATCCTGGATCGCGTAACCGAAGAGATGAGCGTCGGCACGCAGGAAATTTTCGGGCCGGTGCTGTGCTTTAAGCGGGTCAAAACCTTCGAAGAAGGTCTGCAACTTATGAACAATAACCCGTTTGCCAACGGCTCGGTTATTTTCACCCAAAGCGGCTACTACGCCCGCGAATTCCAGAAACGCACCCACGGCGGCATGGTCGGTATCAACGTCGGTATCCCGGTGCCGGTCGGCGTATTCCCGTTCTCAGGCCATAAGCAGTCCTTCTTCGGCGACCTGCACTGCCTGGGCAAAGACGGCGTCCGTTTCTACACCGAATCAAAATGCGTGACCTCGCGCTGGTTTGATGAAGAGGAAGCGAAACGCGAAAAAGTCGACTCCTGGGACGGTACGATTTAAACGCCGCTAATACCCCAAATAATTCAAGTTGCAGTCAACACACCAGCCGCTCGAAGTATGACGGTCAACTCCCTCCAGATATTGCTTCAGCAATATCTGGAGCATTAATTCGATTTTTTTACTCTGCACGTGTCGCTGAATCGTAAATGACGAATGCACACTAAAAAAATCCTTAATATTAAATGGAGTTTCCTATGACCCAGGCCTTCTCAATTCCTCGCAGTATTATTTATGGCGAAAATGCTTTAGAACATCTTTCCACCCTGAGCGGCAAAAAAGCCGCGTTAGTCACTGGCGGAAGTTCCATGAAGCGTTTTGGCTTTCTGGATAAAGCCGTCAGCGAACTTAATAAAGCGGGTATGGAGTGCATTATTATCGATAATGTCGAACCCAATCCGTCCATTAAAACCGTCTGGCGCGGCGCAAAAGCGATGCAGGCTTTTGGACCGGACTGGATAGTGGCGATTGGCGGCGGCTCCGCGCTTGATGCCGCAAAAGTAATGTGGTGTTTCTACGAGCATCCGCAGCTGAAGTTCGAGGATATTCTTCCGGTCGGTTCCATGCCGGCGCTACGCAATAAAGCCCGATTTGTGGCGATCCCTTCCACCAGCGGCAGCGCCTCTGAGATCACCGCATTTTCAGTGATCACCGACACGGCAAATCATATCAAATACCCGATTGTTGCCGCCGATCTGGTACCGGATATCGCCATTCTCGACCCCACCATTCCGGCAAAAATGCCGCCGCACGTTACCGTTCATACCGGAATGGACGTTCTGACCCACGCCATTGAAGCCTATGTGTCCACCGCGGCCAACTCGTTTACTGACCCCTATGCGGTAGAAGCGATTCGGCTGGTGTTTACGTATCTGGAAATCGCCTGGCGCTCACCTGATGATTTAAACGCCCGCATGCATATGCACAATGCTTCTGCGCTGGCGGGAATCGCCTTCACCAACGCCTCGCTGGGGTTAGTTCATTCAATGGCGCACAAGATTGGCGGCGAGTTTGGTATTACCCACGGTCTGGCAAACGCGATTATGCTGCCTTATATCATTCAATATAATGCGAAGTTCACCAAAAAATATCGTCAGCTGGAAGCGGCGTTAGGCATCAAAAACCTGATTGAAGCGATCAACGCGCTGAATCAACGTCTGGGCGTGCCGAAAACGCTAAGCCAGTGCGGCGAAGTTGAAATCAATGAAATCACCTTTGTGAACGTCCTCGACAGAATGAGTCACCATGCCGTTGACGATCCCTGCACATTAACGAATCCTAACTATCCGTCCGTTCAGGATGTCAAAGGGCTCTATACCAAAGCGTTCTACGGCGCTTGATAATCTCCCCGCTGCGTTTTTTTACACGGTAAAACCGCTTCAACCAGGGCCGCCTGGGCCACCAAAGCCCGGCGGCCCTGTCGTTTCTAAAGGCTTCATCATAGCCGTAGCCAGCAATAGCTGAATCGTTAAAGCTAAAATCATCTTGATTCACATTTTTTTAGCAACAACTTTTATAATTACTTAAAAAAAGCGATTTAAATCTCATTTAAAAATATAAAAACGGCCGTTTTCTCACCAGGTGAGACACTTCACATTTTCATAATCCACTTACAACTAAATTCCCTGCATCAGCAACACAATCGATTCAGCAAAAGGGTTAAAAAATGAAAAAAATATTAGCTTTAACAGCAATCGCCATGCTTGTTTCTGGGCCTGTAGTCGCGAAAACATGGGTGCTGACAAGCGCTGAAAGCGGTATGGATAAAGGAAACTGGCAGATAACCAGCGACCAGCTGAAGATAAAAGATCATAACTTCAGCATTGAGCAAAAAGTCCTTCACGGCGGGAAACAGGAAGGCAGCAAAATCCTCGTGATCCACAGCAAAGACGGCCTGAGGATTACCCTGAGCCCGACTCGCGGCATGAATCTACTGAAAATCGAAGGTTTTGGTTCACGGATGGGCTGGGACTCACCGGTAAAAGAGGTGGTCAACCCGGCCTTTATTAACCTCGAAAGCCGCAACGGGCTGGGCTGGCTGGAAGGCTTCAATGAAATGATGGTGCGCTGCGGCTATGAATGGACCGGCCACCCGGTAACCGCAGACGGGCAGATTTATACCCTGCACGGTAAAGTCGGCAACACGCCGGCTTCACAGGTGGAAGTGGAAGTCGCGGACACCGCGCCGTATGAAATTCGCGTTCGCGGGCTGGTGAAGGAGAGCACGTTTAAGAAAGCGGATCTGCAGACCATGACCGAGCTGCGCTATGTACCCGGCAGCAACAACTTCAGCCTGCACGATATCTTAACCAACCATGCTGACTATCCGCATGACTATCAGATTATCTATCACAGCAACTTTGGCAAGCCGATCCTCGAAGAGGGGGCCCGCTTTATGGCGCCGATCGCCAGCATCAGCCCGTTCAATGACTACGCCAAAGCCGGCTTAAAAACCTGGCAAACCTACGCCGGTCCAACCAAAGGTTTCGATGAAATGGTGTTTAACATGCAGCCGCTGGCGGACGAAAATCATCAAACGCTAGCCGCCGTGGTCAACAAAGCCGGCGACAAAGGGGCATCGATTCAGTTTGATACCCGCCAGCTGCCGGTGCTGACGCTGTGGAAAAACACCGATACCGAGAAACAGGGTTACGTGACCGGTATTGAGCCGGGTACCAGCTACGCCTATCCGGTAACCATCGAGCGCGAGCAAAAACGCGTTAAGCAGCTTCAGCCCGGGGCAAGCACCCAGTTTGATCTGACCTATACGCTGCTGCACAGCAGCGAGCAGGTTGCCGACGTGGAGAAGAAAATCGCGGCCATTCAGGGCGATACCAAAGTGGCGGAAAACGAAACGCCTATCGCGAAGGAGTAGCGTAAGCTTTGAGCCCGTCCCGGGTTGCGGCGTAACGCCTGACCCGGGCTACCGGCCCGCAGACGGCGCTGAACCCGTAGCCCGGCTAAGCGCAGCGCGAGCCGGGAGAAAAGCGGAGATGACATTGCGCGCTGCCTCCCGGAGGCGGCGCTTGACGCGCCTTGTCCGGGCTACAAAACCTTGACCGCGCCAGCCTGCTCCATGACCACCAAACGCAAATCCTGCGCAAAGCGCTGGTACTGCGCCTCATTAATCGGCTGCGGATAGCTCAACACGATCAGTTCATGATCGGCGATGCCCTGATGATAGGTCGGATGGCGATGCGCCCAGGGGTTCGCGCAAAATCCCATGGTTTCATAAAAGCGCAGGCGCTTATGGGCAACTTCGCTGGTCAGCGGATCGATTTCCAGAACGGTCAGCGGCGCGCGCTGAAGTATTTCAGCTAACAGCCGCTTGCCGTAGCCGCGCGATCGCAAGGTATCGTCGATGGCCAGATGTTCAACGTAGCGATAGTCAGCAAACCGCCAGCAGCCGCTCAGGCCAATAAACTGGCCATCATCGAACCAGGCTTCCAGTTCATAATGCGGATTATCAAGCGCCTGCTGCTTAGCCTCGGCTTCACGCTGCTCGTGCCACGGAAAGGCCCTGCCGTACAGTGCGTCAAGCGGGGGAAAATGCGAGGAATCGGTAGAGGTCACTCTTTCTGAATTCAACATGAACCCTCCTGGCCACAAAAACTATCCGCCCTCACGCGGAGGGCGGATAAACGAGGAGAATAGCCTACTCGGCCGCCTCGGCTTTTTTCGCCAGCTTATCGAGCAGCTTCTGATGAATGCCGCCAAATCCACCGTTGCTCATCACCAGAATGTGGTCGCCAGGATGGGCGGTTTTAACAATCATATCCACCAGCGCATCGACATCGGCGCTCCAGTGCGCAGGCTGTACGCAAGCGTCAGCCACTTCAGCAACCTGCCACGGAATATGCTGCGGCTGCAGCAGGAAGACCTCGTCCGCGCGACCGAGAGACGGCGCCAGGTCGTCTTTGCAAATGCCCATTTTCATGGTGTTAGAACGGGGTTCAAGCACGGCAAGAATACGCGCGGTACCGCCAACTTTGCCGCGTAGCGCCTGCAGGGTCGCCAGAATCGCCGTCGGGTGGTGGGCGAAATCATCGTATACGGTCACGCCGTTGGCTTCGCCGCGCAGCTCCAGACGGCGGCGGGCGTTGATAAAGCTGCCCAGCGCGTTGGCCGCATCGGCAGGCAGCACGCCGACATGCCGGGCGGCGGCGATGGCCATCAGGCCGTTATGCATATTATGCTCGCCGACCAGCGCCCACTTCACTTCGCCGACTTTCTCGCCGTCCAGCCACACTTCCCAGGAGGAAGCATCGGTGGTGAGCTTTTTCGCCTGCCAGTGCCCCTGTTCGCCAACCAGCTCCTGCTCGCTCCAGCAGCCCATCGCCATCGTCTGCTTCAGATTGATGTCGTTCTCCGGCAGGATAATCTTGCCTTTGCCCGGCACAATACGCACCAGATGATGAAATTGCTTCTGGATAGCTTTTAGATCGTCAAAGATGTCCGCGTGGTCGAATTCAAGGTTATTGAGAATCAACGTGCGCGGGCAGTAATGAACAAATTTGGAACGTTTATCGAAGAAAGCGCAGTCGTATTCATCGGCTTCAATCACGAAGAACGGGCTGTCGCCGAGGCGCGCGGAAACATCGAAGTTGCCCGGAACGCCGCCGATAACAAAGCCCGGCTTGTAGCCGCAGGCTTCGAGGATCCAGGTCGCCATGCCGGCAGTGGTGGTTTTTCCGTGCGTTCCGGCAACCGCCAGCACCCAGCGATCGCGCAGCACGAAATCGTGCAGCCACTGGGGACCGGACATGTAAGGGATATTATTTTCCAGCACCGCTTCCACGCACGGGTTTCCGCGCGTCATTGCGTTACCGATGATCACCAGGTCAGGCTGCGGATCCAGCTGGCTGGCATCATATCCTTGAATTAACTCAATTCCCTGGTTTTCCAGCAGGGTACTCATTGGCGGATAGACGTTCGCATCCGACCCCGTTACCTCATGACCGAGGGAACGCGCCAGCATCGCCAGCCCCCCCATAAACGTGCCACAGATTCCTAAAATATGAATGCGCATTCGTCATTTCCTTCTCTTATCTGAAGCACAGTTTACCGGGATGTTGGGGGGGAAAGAAATGCATTTCAGGCGAATCCGTATTTTGCTGGCGCGATTCACCAGTGCGAACTTTTTTT
Source organism: Klebsiella sp. CN_Kp106 (assembly GCF_040064575.1). Lineage (NCBI taxonomy): Bacteria > Pseudomonadati > Pseudomonadota > Gammaproteobacteria > Enterobacterales > Enterobacteriaceae > Klebsiella > Klebsiella sp. CN_Kp106. The sequence continues at coordinate 58,704 of NZ_JBEAIG010000014.1, forward strand.
ATTCTTTGTTAAGATTGTTATGTTCGTTTTACTTCACATAAACATGCAGGGAACGGGTTATGAAAACGTTAGGTGAATTTATTGTCGAAAAGCAGCACGAGTTCTCTCACGCAACCGGCGAGCTTACTGCTTTGTTGTCGGCGATAAAGTTAGGCGCCAAGATCATCCACCGCGATATCAACAAGGCCGGCCTGGTCGATATCCTGGGTGCCAGCGGTGCTGAAAACGTTCAGGGCGAGGTTCAGCAAAAACTCGACCTGTTTGCCAATGAAAAGTTGAAAGCCGCACTGCGAGCACGCGATATTGTTGCCGGGATCGCCTCTGAAGAAGAAGATGAGATCGTCGTCTTTGAAGGATGCGAACACGCCAAATACGTGGTGCTGATGGACCCGCTGGATGGATCTTCTAACATCGACGTTAACGTCTCTGTTGGCACGATCTTCTCTATTTACCGCCGCGTCACGCCGGTGGGCACCCCCGTTACCGAAGAAGATTTCCTGCAACCGGGCAACCGACAGGTCGCCGCGGGCTATGTGGTGTATGGCTCCTCGACGATGCTGGTTTACACCACCGGCTGCGGCGTCCACGCCTTTACCTATGACCCCTCCCTTGGCGTCTTCTGCCTGTGCCAGGAGCGCATGCGCTTCCCGGAAAAAGGCAACACCTACTCGATTAACGAAGGTAACTACATTAAGTTCCCGATGGGCGTGAAGAAGTACATTAAGCACTGCCAGGAAGAAGATAAAGAGACCCAGCGCCCGTATACCTCACGCTACATCGGCTCTCTGGTGGCGGATTTCCACCGCAACCTGCTTAAAGGCGGCATCTATCTCTATCCGAGCACCGCCAGCCACCCGGACGGTAAACTGCGCCTGCTGTACGAATGCAACCCGATGGCGTTCCTTGCGGAACAGGCGGGCGGTAAGGCCAGCGATGGTAAAGAGCGTATTCTGGATATCATCCCGGAAAGCCTGCATCAGCGCCGTTCTTTCTTCGTCGGCAACAACCATATGGTTGAAGACGTCGAAAACTTTATTAAAGAGTTCCCGGACGCGTAACCCGCCTCTTCCCCTCCCGCCTTACGGGAGGGGAAAACCTTCCGTCAGTGCCCCACCCTTGTCACCGGCGAACTCTGCCGATTCTCCCACAGCACCGTCAGGCCGCGCTGCAGCGCGATAAAGATGAACAGCAGGATACCGATAGCGATCTTGGTCCACCATGAACTCAGCGTACCGTCGAAGTTGATGTAGGTTTGAATCAGCCCCTGAATGGCGACGCCAAACAGCGTGCCGAGAACCGTCCCCACCCCACCGCTCAACAGCGTACCGCCGATAACCACCGATGCAATCGCGTCCAGTTCAACGCCAACGCCCGCCAGCGCATAGCCCGCCTGGGTATAGATGGAGAAGACGATCCCCGCCAGCGTCGCCAGCCCGGTAGAGAGCATATAAATGCGGATCGTCGTGCTCCGCGTGGAAATCCCCATCAGGTTCGCCGACGTCGCGTTGCCGCCGATGGCATAAACCTGATTGCCGAAGCGGGTGCGGTGGGCCATAAAAATTCCGCCGATCACCACCAGCAGCATCAGCAGCCCCATCGCGCTCAGACGCCCGCCGCCGGGGATGGTCCATGCCAGTCCTGATAGCGCGTCATACACCGGATGATTAATGGGAATCGACTCTTCCGAGACCAGGTAGCTGACGCCGCGCAGAAAAAACATCCCGGCGAGGGTGATGATAAACGCCGGGATCTTCAGCGCATCAATAAGCAGGCCCATAAACGCGCCAAAGGCGCAGCCCATCACCAGCACCAGCGGAAACGCCACCAGCGGCGAAATCCCCCAGAAACCGATCGCTTTAGCGAGAAATACGCCGGTAAAGGCGATCACCGACCCGACCGACAGATCGATCCCGCCGGAGAGGATCACGAAGGTCATGCCGACGGCGATGATCCCAAGAAAGGCATTGTCGGTCAGGATATTGCAGATCACCCGCGTCGAGGCAAAGCCGGGAAACTGGGTCAGGCAGTAAAGGTATCCCAGTACGAAGACCGCGATGGTAATCATTAACGGTAAATTACGTTTTATCATGGCCGCGCATCCCCTTCAGTATGCTGATAAAGCGCGGCGACTGGACGATCAGTACGCACAGCACCACCACCGCTTTGACTACCTGATTAAGCTCCGGCGGGAATCCTGACAGCAGGATCCCGGTATTCATCCCCTGGATAATCAGCGCCCCGACGACCGAGAGCAGCAGGTTAAAGCGCCCGCCCATCAGCGAGCCGCCGCCGATAACCACCGCCAGGATGGCGTCCAGCTCCAGCCATAGCCCGGCATTATTGGCATCCGCGCCGCGAATATCCGCCGCAACGATAATGCCGGCAATCGCCGCGCAAACGCCGCTCAGCACGTAGGCCAACATCACGACGATGCGGGTATTTACCCCGGCGTTTTTTGCCGCGCGAATGTTAATCCCCACCGCTTCGATAAACATCCCCAGCGCGGTTTTGCGGGTAAACAGCCAGAACAGCACCAGCGTCACGATGGCGATAATCACCGGCGTCGGGAACAGCAGTAGCGATCCGCTGCCGAGCCACGCCAGATGCGGAGAGTCAAAGGTCACGATCTGCCCGGAGGTGATCAGCTGCGCCACGCCGCGTCCGGCGACCATCAGGATCAGCGTGGCGACGAATGGCTGGATCTTCAGCACCGCCACCAGAATGCCGTTCCACAGACCGGCCAGCGCGCCTGCCCCCAGCGATGCGAGCAGCACAACCGTCAGGCTGTGCCCCGCCACGGTCATTGACGCCGCCGTTGCGCCGGCAATCGCCATCACCGCCCCGACGGAGAGATCAATCCCGCCGGTGGCGATAACCAGCGTCATGCCAATCGCCAGCAGCGCCACCGGTGCGGCGCGGTTCAAAATATCTATCGGGCTGCCGAACAGTCGCCCGTCCTGGAGCACGATCTGGTAGAAATGCGGGGCGACCAGGCTGTCAACGACCAGCACCAGCAGCAGCGCAATAATTTGCGGCATCCCTTTTGGCCAGTTAAAGCGCCGTTTCGGCTGGCCGGTTTTCGGAACAGATTGAGGCATCATCGGTTACTCCTTATGCCGCAATAGCGTTCATGATCGCCGGCACGGAGAGCTCGCTCAGAGCCAGCTCCGCCACCTGCTGGCGATCGCGCATGATAATCACCCGATCGGCGTAACCCACCAGCTCTTCCAGCTCTGAAGAAATGACCAGCAGCGCCAGACCATCGGCGCACAGGGTTTCAATCAGGCGGATGATTTCGGCGTGGGCGCCAACGTCAATACCGCGAGTCGGTTCATCAAGGATCAAGAACTGCGGCTTCGTCAGCAGCCACCGGGAGAGCAGCACCTTCTGCTGATTACCGCCGGAGAGAAATTCAATCGGCTGTTCAGCGCTGGGGGTACGAATACCCAGTTGGCGAATGAAACGTTCAGCAATCTCATTTTGTTCGCGCCGACCAATCGGCCGCAGCCAGCCGCGCTGCGCCTGTAGCGCCAGAACGATATTTTCCCGCACCGAGGCGGCGGCGATAATGCCGTCGGTTTTACGATCTTCCGGACAGAAGCCGATCCCGAGGCAGGATGCCTGATGCGGCGAGCGCAGGGTTTGCGGCTTGCCTTTGATCAACGCTTTGCCGCTGTCGGCGGGTTTAATGCCAAAGATCACCTCCGCCGTTTCCGTACGTCCCGAGCCTAACAGCCCCGCCAGGCCGACGATTTCACCGGGACGGACCTGCAGACTAAACGGTGCGATGGTGCCTTTTTTGCCAAAATCTTCGAAGGCGGCCACCGGCTTATCGCTCAGCAGGGTGCGGCCCGCGCGCTGCAGGGCGTTATGCTCCAGCTCACGGCCCAGCATCATCTTCACCAGTTCAATTTGCGGCAGCTCGCGGGTTTCCCGGCAGCCGACAAAACCGCCGTTACGCAGCACGGTGATGCGATCGCTGACGGCATACACCTGGTCGAGGAAGTGGGTGACGAAAATCAGGCTGACCCCGCTATCGCGCAGCTGGCGCATCAGGGTAAAGAGCATCTCCACCCCCTGGGTATCCAGGCTGGCGGTCGGTTCATCAAGAATTAACACTTTTGCTGACAGGTCGATCGCCCGGCAGATCGCGACAATCTGCTGCATCGCCACCGAAAAGCGGTTCAGCGGTTCACGGACATCAAGAGAAAAACCGTAGGACGCCATCAGCGCGGTGGCGCGCTTTTCCATCTCTTTACGCCGCAGCAGGCCAAAGCGTCTGGGCTCGCGGCCGATAAACAGATTGTCCGCCACCGACATATTAGGCAGCAGGTTCACTTCCTGATAGACGGTGCCGATCCCCAGCTGCTGGGCGTGAGCGGTATTTTTCGGCGCGATCTCCCGCCCTTCCAGCCAGATGGACCCGCGATCGGCATGATAGACGCCGGTCAGCGCTTTGATCAGGGTGGATTTACCCGCGCCGTTTTCGCCTAACAGAGCCATGATTTCGCCCCGGCGCAGGCTAAAATTAACGTTATCCAGCGCCTTCACGCCGGGGAAAAATTTGCTAAGCCCTTCAGTACGAAGGATTTCCTGATGTAATTCGCCGTTCATGCTCTCCCCCCTCACCTTTGCCCTCTCCCCGATGGGAGGAGAGGGAAATCAGCCGCGCTTTAGCGACCGGGGACATCCCGGAGGCGGCGGTGAACCTGTGATTCGGCTACTCAGTAGCCCATATTTTTCTTCTTCTCTAACTCTTCTTTCGCCGTATCCGGCAGGTAGAGGGTCGATTTGGTGATGGTGACTTTTTCAGGCAGGGTGCCGTCTTTTTTGTATTTCTCCAGCGCATCGAACGCCGGACCGGCCATATTCGGCGTCAGCTCGACGCTGGCATTGGCCTCGCCGGCCATCATCGCTTTATAGATATCCGGCACGCCGTCGATAGAGCCGGTGAGGATATCTTTGCCCGGCTTCAGCCCGGCCTCTTTAATCGCCTGAATGGCGCCAATCACCATATCGTCGTTATGGGCGTAAACCATGCAGATGTTCTTGCCGTTGTTTTCCGCTTTGATAAAGCTCTCCATGACTTCTTTGCCCTTGCTGCGGGTAAAGTCGCCGGACTGGGAGCGGATAATTTTGATATTAGAGGCTTTAGAAATGGCCTCAGCGAAGCCTTTCTTGCGGTCAATCGCCACGCTGGCCCCCACGGTGCCCTGCAGTTCAACAACGTTACACGGCTTACCGTCAACGGTTTTGACCAGCCACTCGCCGATCAGCTGGCCTTCCAGCACGTTGTTCGCGGTAACGGTGGTCATGTAGAGATCTTTGTCTTTAACATCAATTGAGCGGTCGAGCAGGAATACCGGGATTTTGGCCTCTTTCGCTTCTTTCAGTACCGGCTCCCAGCCGGTCGCTACGACCGGCGCGATGAAGATGGCATCGACGCCCTGAGCGATAAAGGAGCGTACGGCTTTAATCTGGTTTTCCTGTTTTTGTTGCGCGTCGGCAATCTTCAGAGTGATGCCGCGCTTCGCGGCCTCCTCTTTCGCGACGTTAGTTTCGGCCGCGCGCCAGCCGGATTCAGAACCGACCTGCGAAAAACCTACGGTAAGAGGGGCAGCCATGACCATAGACGACATAGCTGCGGAAACTGCTGTGACAAGAAGTAAGCGCTTCCACATAAGAGGATCCTCGTAGGGTTATTGTTGGTTAAAGCCTCACCTGCGGACAAACTATAGACAATCGGAGATGTAACTGAATGCGTTACATCACACTTCAAAAAAGTTAATTAGATGTTAATCAGCGGGCATCTCACCAGCGGAGAGCCGGTGAGGCTTCGCGAGCCGCGCGAGCTTCGCCGTTTATGACGAAATTTTGCACACTTTGAGATATCAAGCATATGCAATGAAAACGGTTACATAATTTTATTCAGTATGCGGCTATGTTTATGGATTTTCAGGCTGTCTTACGCTGAAAAATTCAGACTCCACCCACCCGTTCTGGGGAAAAAGAAGCGAAGACATTCGATGTGAGTTGGCTATAATACCGGGCACTTGTTTGCCATACATTTTAAAGGAAACAGACATGAGCTTACTCAACGTACCTGCGGGCAAAGATCTGCCGGAAGACATCTACGTCGTGATCGAGATCCCGGCGAACGCAGATCCTATCAAATACGAAGTCGACAAAGAGAGCGGTGCACTGTTCGTTGACCGTTTCATGTCCACGGCGATGTTCTATCCGTGCAACTACGGCTACATCAACCACACCCTGTCCCTGGACGGCGACCCGGTTGACGTTCTGGTCCCGACGCCGTACCCGCTGGAGCCAGGTTCAGTCATCCGCTGCCGTCCGGTTGGCGTGCTGAAAATGACCGACGAATCCGGTGAAGATGCGAAACTGGTTGCGGTACCGCACACCAAGCTGAGCAAAGAGTACGATCACATTAAAGATGTGAACGACCTGCCGGAACTGCTGAAAGCACAGATCACCCACTTCTTCGAGCACTATAAAGACCTCGAAGCGGGCAAATGGGTTAAGGTTGACGGCTGGGACAACGCTGAAGCGGCGAAAGCTGAAATCGTGGCTTCCTTCGAGCGCGCTAAGAAGTAATTCTGCCGCACTCAGGTTCGCAAAAACACCGCCTCCGGGCGGTGTTTTTTTTGGCCGTTGATCCATGCCCGAGCGGCGGCTGACGCCTTAGCCGGCGACAGCACCTAACGCCACAAAAAACAACGCCACCCGAAGGTGGCGTTATCGTTATTAATACTGGTCTTTATCCAACCAGTTGCCGCTTTCTATCAGCGTGAAGCCCTCAACGGGGCGCTGATAGACATACATCCAGGCGCTACCGTAGGGCGTCTGGATCAGGTGACGAGCATACTCGCCGCCTTTGGTACGCAGCGCATCCAATTCAGCCAGCGTCGATGCGTCAATACGATAGACCTCACCATGTACCGTGCCATCGCCGGGCACCGCGCCTGGATAGTGGCCCAGGCTGTACAGTTGATAATCATTGACACTATGATCGCCCAGCCACTGAGCGTTGGTCATCCAGTGGCTGTTGCCTTGTTTGCGTCGTAAACTGCCGTAAACAAATATTCGCATTGCTAAAACTCAAACTGATAGAGCAAATCGAGAGCCTGGTCTACGCCAGACACAGCTTCCATATATAGCTTAGGCATCAGGCGATAGCGTAACGTCAACGTCGCCAGGGAGTCAAAGATCCCTACCCCATATTTTACCTGCAGACCCGGCAGTACATAGCCGCTGACCACCACCTGGGAGGAGTCGCCCACTCCCTCGGTATCCAGCGCCAGATTGCTTACGCCAAACGTCTCGCCGATTTTACCCACAACCTGACCACTTTGTGCAACCCCCATACCAATAAGCATTGAAGTCATGGCTGCGCTATCGCTCTGTCCGCTGCCTAAACCCTGCCCGCGTAGCAGGTAAGAGAGCGCTTCCTGCTGCGACATCGCCGGATCGGAGAAAATCTCCGCTTTCGGCTGATCGGCCGAGCCGGTCACGCGAACGCCGGCGATAACGTCGTCCTCGGTGGCGTCCGGATTACGAATGGCTTCGATATTCAGCAGCGGCTGATCCGGCGGACCGGAGAACAGCAGCTCGCCTTTACGCACGATCAGATCCTGGCCGTAGGCATGGAAGCGCCCTTCCGGAATGTTGATCTGCCCGTTGAGCCCCAGCCCCTGTTTGTCCTGCGCCACTTTCAAATCGCCGGTCAGACGCGCTTTCAGACCAAAGGCGTCGAGACGAACGTTGTTGCCCACGTGAATCGTCAGGTTGCTGTTGATAGGGATACCGGCGCTCTGCTGCTTAATCGGCTGCAGATTTTTATCCAGCATCACTTCGTCAGATGAGACCCCAACGGCGCTTTCCGGCACTTCGTTGACGACGATACGCGCCCAGGGTACGTCAACGCTGCCATCCAGGTTAAACAGGCTTGGCGTGGCGGTAAAGACCACGTCCGGCGACACATCCAGGCGCACCATCGGCGGCACGGTTATCCGCACCCGGCTGCCCTTCGCCGCAATCTGCGCGCGCCAGTTGTCAATCTGCGTCCAGTCGGCGTTGCCGCTGAGCGCAATCTGTCCCTGGCGAGTGTTCACCGTCCCCTGCAGGGTCGAACGGGTACCGGTAAAATTCATCGCCAGCTGGCTCGGCTGCATATCAAACGGCATAAAGTTACCGTCAATATCCACGCCGTTCAGCTGCATCTGACCGAAAAGCTGCGGGCTCTGGACGTTACCGCCCAGCGTCAGACGCGCGTTCAGTCTCCCTTCCGCCTTTTCACCGCGCGAGAAGATAGGGTTGATCATCGCCAGCGAGAAGTTGCTGATATTGACGTTACCGCCCAGATTGCGTCGGCCCTGGGGATCGGTGACCTGCACCTGTCCGTCCAGCTGGCCATTGTTGGTCAGGCGAATCAGCCAGCCCAGCTGGGCGCGGTTATTGTGCAGATCGGCCGTGAGGTTCAGGGTATCGAAAGCCACCGGCAGCGGCGCGTCGTTGACCGTCTGCGTCACCTTCACGTTACGCCCGCTCAGGGTGACCTTACCCTGCGGCAGCCCCTCTTTGGTGGTGTCCCAGCTCACATCGGCATTACCGCTAAACACGCCGCTGGCCTGGGTCGCTTCCGGCATAAAGGGCTTGAGCATCGCGAGATCGAAACGGTTGAGGTTCACCACCGCGCGCCCGCTCGCGCCGGCGTCGATGGTCTGCGGTACGCACAGCTCGGCGTTCGGGTTAGTCCAGCAGTGCGGGCCGATGCTGATTTTCTGCTCAAGGTTGCGGTAATCCAGCGCGATATCACGCGTCAGCGCCACCGGCCCCACCGGGGTCTGGAAACGGGTATTGCTCAGCGTGCCTTTCCAGCGCTCCGCTTTGCGGTCAAAGCTCCCCGCCAGCGAGAGCTGCCCGGAGACCGGATCGCCCTGCACCCGCAGCTGCAGGTCGTGCTGCTTCTCATTGCCCTTCGCATTGAGCTGCACCAGGCTGATATTCACGCCCGGCTGGCTAATACGGTCTACGCGTACGTCAAGGTTACCGCCAATCTGGTCGGTGGATTTCACATCACCCTTCACGTTCACCTGAGCCACCGACAGCTCCTGCCAGCGCAGCGCCCGGGCGGTGATATCCGCCAGCAGCTGCGGCGCGTCGACGGTGCCACGAACCTTCACCAGCCCTTTCGCCGTCCCGCCCAGGCCCGGCAGGGCGTTATCGAGATGCGGCGCATCAATGGTGGCGTCGAGGTTTAGGTCTTTGACCCCCAGCTCGCCTTTCACGTCGGCGCTGTTAGGGCCTAAAGCCAGATGCAGGCCGGGGATTTTCCACTGCATATAGCTGTTGCCCTGCAGCGATCCGCTTACATCGACTTTGTTTTGCTTCACGTTACCGGTAATTTTCAGCTCCGGCACCGACATCTGCCAGCTGCCGCCGTACAGGCTGCCCTGGGTCTTAATCAGACCGTTGAGCTTCGACGGCCAGTCCGGGACCTCTTTAGCGGTGTTGATACCGTCAAGCGTCAGTTCGCCGCGCCAGCTGATCGCCTGCTGCCAGTCGAGCAGCGCCTTCAGTTCGGTTTTCCCTTCGAGGGCGGCGACGGTGAGCTTATCGAGATTTACCTGCTGCTCGTTGCCCTTCGCGTTCAGGTTAATCTTCGCTGGCGGCAGCGACTGCCCTTTCACCGCGGTGCTAAAGGCCAGGGTGTAGTCGGTCATCTTGCCGTTAAATTTCAGCAGAAGATCGTCAGCCTGATACGCTTTCTCGCCGGTAAACGGCCAGTAGAGCTGCTTGCTTTTCACCTCCATATCCAGCGGCAGGCCGGCCTCCGCCAGCTGCGTTTCGGCGCGCAGCGTCATCGCGACTGGACCATTCAGATCGACGCCGACCGTGAGCTTTTTACGCACTTCGCCGCCCACTTTTAGCTGCACTTTCTCGCCCTTCAGGGGGTCAATATTCAGCGTACCGTTGAGGGTGATATCGACCGGCCAGTTATCCTGCAGCTGCGCGTTACCGGAAGCCGTGACTTTCCCCTGGTCGGAGTCCACGTCCAGCGCGTCCAGCTTCATCTGCCCATCGATGCTGCTGACTTTAAGCAGCAGATTGTAGATGGTTATATCGGTATCGCCGGTGAGACGCAGCTGCTCGCCGCGGAACGCCTGAATATTAAGATTCAACGGCAGATGGACGTCGGTCATTTCCGGCAGCACCGGTTTCGAGAACAGCTCTTTCATCGTCTCGCCGAGCGGCTTTTCTTCCGGCTGCGGGTTGTCAATTTTCGGCTCGACAACCTGCTCCTGGGCCACCTTCGCCACCTTCGGCAGCGCGATGAGCAACCCCTGCAGCGAGGTCGGCGTCAGGGTGAGATTTTTCTCCTGCCAGTTAAGCCCCGTGGAAAAGTCGCGCACCGAGACGGCGGTATCGTCAATTTTTACGTTGACGTTATGCAGCGCCACCCGGCTCAGGGTAACGGGATAAGGCGTGGAGAGATTCAGCGGCCCGCTCTCTTCTTCTTCAACCGGCGCCGCTGGCGGCATCTTGCTGGTATCGATCGCCACATAGATATCGCGCAGAGAGATATCGTTGACGCACAGGCTGCTGTCCCACAGGCAGCGTAGCTTAACGCCCAGATGGAACTGGCCGGCGGTGACCGCCACGCCCGGCTGCTCAAAGCGCACGTTCTCCAGCGTCAGATCGCGCCAGCCGCCGGTGGCTTTACCGATTTCCAGCCCCGGGACCCAGCGATCGGCGGCTTTGATAACCAGATGCAGACCGGTCGTCGTCCCCACCAGGAATCCTACCGTCCCCAGCAGCAGCAGCAGAAAAATCAGTACGCCGAGGCTTATCTTCTTCCATAAACTCATAATTCAGGCCCCAGACCGATGTAAAACTGTAAACCGTGCTCTTCTTTGTCGCCGATCGGTCTGGCGATATCCAGCTTGATTGGCCCGACCGGAGACTGCCAGCGCACGCCGAGGCCGGCGCCGGTTTTAAAGTTGCTTTCGCGGATATCGCTTACCGCTTCGCCGCTATCGACGAACACCGCGCCCCACCATTTGCCGCTCACGTTGTACTGATACTCCAGCGAGCCGGTAGCCAGCTTCGAGGCCCCCATCAGTTTGCCGTCGTCATCTTTTGGCGAGATAGATTTGTATTTATAACCGCGAATGCTGCGGTCGCCGCCGGCGAAGAAACGCAGATCCGGCGGGACTTTGCTGAAGTTATCCGCCTCAATCCAGCCGAGGTTGCCGCGCACCACGAAGCGGTGGCGGTCATAAAGAGTGCGGATCCAGACGTCCTGCGCCTGCATCACAATAAAGTTAATATCCGAGCCCCACATGGTGTTGGAGTAGTCCACCGAATAGCGCTGCGAATCGCCCCATGTCGGCATCAGGCCGCCGCGCGAACGGGTACGGTTCACCGACACGCCGGGATAGATCAGCATGGTGGTGTTGGTGACGTTGGCCTGGGTAAAGTGGTCAAGGCTCCAGCGCAGGTTCAGCGCGCGCTGCCAGCCGCTCGACATCTCCCAGTAGCGCGAAACGGCCAGGGTAGTGGAGTCAGATTTGGTATCGTTGAGATCCGTACGTTTAAAGCCGCCCTGCATCAGGTAGTACTGCTCCAGGGGGCTTTTTAACAGCGGTACCTTGTAGCTGAAATCAAGCTGCTGTTCAGGGGCGGAAAGGCTGAGGCTGGAAGTGAGGCTGTGGCCGTAGGAGTTCATCCACGGCTTTCTCCAGGTGCCTTTGACGCGCGGCCCGACGTCGGTTGAGTAGCCAACCCCGGTTTCCACGGTGTTCTCTTTACGCGGAGAGACCACGCCCTGCAAAGGCAGCACTTTCGTCTGGCGGGACTTGTCAAACTGCGGCGCCACCACGACGGAGCTAAACCAGCCGGTTGCCGCCAGGCGGCGGTTAAGTTCGGCTAAATCCTGCGAGGTGTAGTAGTCGCCCTGCTTAAACGGCACCAGGTTTTGCAGATATTCGTCGCGAATTTGCGAGCCTTCAAAAGTGACCGGGCCAAAGCGGTAGCGCTCGCCGCTGTTGTAGTCGATATCCCAGAAGGCCTGATGCCGGTCGAGGGAAACGCCAAGCTGGCTTTTATTAAACTCGCTGTCAAAGTAGCCCTTACGCAGCGCAACCCGGGTCAGAGAGCTTTTAAAGCTGTCATAATCACCGTGATTGAGGACCGTGCCGATCGCCGGGCGCGTGTTTAGCAAATCCAGATAGTCGCGATCGGTTCGGGCGCCGCCGCGTAAAATCACGTCAGTGCCGCCAATGCGCACCGGTTCGCCGGGCGTGACTTTGGCGATCAGCACCTGACGCCCCCTCGCCGGCGGCGGACGTAAATCAAAATCAATCGTGGGTTCGTAGTAGCCCAGCGCTTTCAGTCCTTCGCGGATAGCATCATCAACGCGCGCGCGAAAGCGCCGGTCCGGCGTGACTTCATCGCTCTGGATCGTAGAGAGTTGGGCGCGGACGTTTTTTTCCAGTTCCCCGGATAGTCCCTCAACCTGCAAACGCACGCTCGCTGCGCTGGCGACCCCGCTGACCAGCAAAACGCTGGCGATACATAACTGGCGGATTTGTAGCACTTTTTCTCCTGAATATCCTTGTTTCCCCCCGAAGGAAACGAAAGTGCCGCTCCACGGCTTAACAAAACCCTAACAACTAAGGGTTGAAAAATAGACGTTATCCCAAATAATTCTTATGTTTAAATCTAGACGTATTAAGCGCGTTTATTGTGTTCAAAGACACGCTTGGTTACAACCTTAACCACATTTTCTGTTTTGAGAGGCCCACCGTGAGTCTATTTGATAAAACGCATCTTGTCGCCCAAGCGGACGCGCTGCCGGGACGCAACACGCCGATGCCGGTGGCTACGCTCCACGCCGTCAATGGTCACTCGATGACCAACGTTCCCGCAGGAATGGAAGTCGCTCTGTTTGCTATGGGCTGCTTCTGGGGCGTTGAACGCCTGTTCTGGCAGCTGCCCGGCGTTTATAGCACCGCCGCCGGCTATACCGGCGGCTATACGCCCAACCCGACCTACCGCGAAGTCTGCAGCGGCGAGACCGGCCATGCTGAAGCCGTGCGCGTGGTCTACGATCCGCAGGTTATCAGCTATGAGCAGCTGCTCCAGGTATTCTGGGAAAATCACGACCCGGCGCAGGGCATGCAGCAGGGTAACGACCGCGGAACGCAGTATCGCTCCGCGATTTATCCGCTAACGCCTGAGCAGAGCGAGGCGGCGAAGGCCAGCCTGGCGCGTTTCCAGGCGGCAATGAATGAAGCCAACGACCCGCGCACTATCACCACCGAGATCGCGACGGCGAAGCCGTTCTACTATGCGGAAGACGATCATCAGCAGTATCTGCATAAAAATCCGTACGGATACTGCGGCATTGGCGGAATTGGGGTTTGTTTGCCGCCGCAGGCCTGATGCGGCTGCACCGTAGGGCAGGCCGCCGGATTGAATAATTTACGCTCTGGCGGCTTTACAGTACCTTACGCTATACTACGCCGTGCTATCGCCGGTCCAGAGCCTTCGGACCGGCTTTTTGTGAATTCCACTTAGCGTTATCCACTTCCCTTCCGAGGATCTGATCTCAACGGTCAGATAAGATATGTTAAACAGTATTTTAGTAATACTTTGTCTGATAGCCGTCAGTGCGTTCTTTTCGATATCGGAAATCTCGCTGGCCGCATCACGTAAAATCAAACTCAAGCTGCTGGCCGATGACGGCAACATCAACGCTCAACGCGTGCTGAAGATGCAGGAAAACCCCGGGATGTTCTTTACCGTGGTGCAAATCGGCCTCAACGCGGTAGCGATTCTCGGCGGTATCGTCGGCGATGCGGCATTTTCGCCGGCGTTTAACAGCCTCTTTAGCCGCTATATGTCCCCGGAGCTCTCCGAGCAGCTGAGCTTTATTATCTCCTTTACCCTGGTCACCAGCCTGTTCATTCTGTTTGCTGACCTGACTCCGAAACGCATCGGTATGATCGCGCCTGAAGCCGTCGCTTTACGCATCATCAACCCGATGCGCTTCTGCCTGTTTCTCTTCCGCCCGCTGGTGTGGTTGTTTAACGGCATGGCCAACAATATCTTCCGCCTGTTCAAAATTCCGATGGTGCGTAAAGACGACATTACCTCCGATGATATTTACGCCGTGGTGGAAGCCGGCGCGCTGGCAGGGGTGCTGCGTAAGCAGGAGCATGAGCTGATTGAGAACGTGTTCGAACTGGAATCGCGCACCGTGCCTTCATCGATGACCTCGCGTGAAAACGTCATCTGGTTCGATCTTCACGAAGATGAACAGAGCCTGAAGAATAAGGTCGCGGAGCATCCGCACTCTAAGTTCCTGGTCTGTAATGAAGATATCGACCACATCATCGGCTACGTTGACTCCAAAGACCTGCTGAACCGCGTGCTGGCAAACCAGAGTCTGGTGCTGACCGGCGGCGTGCAGATTCGCAATACGCTGATTGTCCCGGATACCCTGACGCTGTCTGAAGCGCTGGAAAGCTTTAAAACCGCCGGTGAAGACTTCGCCGTGATCATGAACGAATATGCGCTGGTGGTCGGGATTATCACCCTGAACGACGTGATGACCACCCTGATGGGCGACCTCGTCGGCCAGGGGCTGGAAGAGCAGATCGTCGCGCGCGATGAAAACTCCTGGCTCATTGACGGCGGAACGCCGATCGACGACGTGATGCGGGTGCTGGATATCGATGATTTCCCGCAGTCCGGCAATTACGAGACCATCGGCGGCTTTATGATGTTTATGCTGCGTAAAATTCCCAAGCGCACCGACGCGGTGAAATTCTCCGGCTATAAGTTCGAAGTGGTGGATATCGACAACTACCGCATCGATCAGCTGCTGGTGACCCGTATCGACAATAAGCCGACGGTGCTGGTGCCCAAGCTGCCGGATGCGGCCAACAGCGATAAAGAGTCAGCGTAAAACCGTTGACGAACCGACAAGGCGGATGAAAATCCGCCTTTTTTATTGTCCGAATGTGAGGCTGCTCACGCCCCTCGGGCAATAGCAGATTTTTACTGCTCCACAGCGAAACGTTCATGACTCCCCTCTGCGCAAAAAGGTAACTTTGCTCGCGTCTACACGATCATATTCCTGAATAAAGGAAGCGAGGGTTACCATGATAGAATCAAATAAAAACTACTATATAAGCTGTCTGTTCTTCCTGTTCTTCTTTATTGGCTGGGGATGCTGCTATCCTTATTTATCATTGTGGTTAACGGAAACCATCGGCATTAATTACACTGACGTCGGTCTGGTTTATTCCTTTACCGCGATTATTGCCGTTTGCGTTCAACCACTATTCGGTTTTATATCCGACAGGCTGGTCTATCGTAAAAATCTGATGTGGCTGCTGGCCATCATTATTACCCTCTTTGCCCCCTACTGGATCTACGTCTTTGCGCCATTATTAAAAGTTAACGTTTTTCTCGGGGCGCTGGCGGGCGGCATCTATATTGGCATGGCCTACGGCGCAGGCTGCGGTATTTGCGAAGCTTACATTGATAAAGTCAGCCGCGCTTCCGGTTTTGAGTTTGGTCGCGCCAGAATGTTTGGCGGCATTGGCGCGGCTATCGGCACCTTCGCGGCAGGCAAGCTCTACGGGATCGACCAGAACATGATTTTCTGGCTGGCCAGCGGTGCCGGCGTATGCCTGCTGGTCATTGTCTGGAAAATGCAGATTAGCGCGAATAAACAAGGCGCGATACACAGTAGTAAAGCCTCGCCGGTCACCCTGAGCGACGCCACCTCGCTGCTGAAAATGAAGAAATTCTGGTTCTTCGCGATCTACACGATCGGCGTCGGCGCGGTATATGAAACCTACGACCAGCAGTTCGCCATCTATTACAGCCACTTCTTTGAGAGCAAAGCGCGCGGCGCGGAAGTCTTCGGCTATTTAACCACAGGTCAGATTTTCCTTGATGCGGTCGTGATGTTTTTCGCCCCATGGTTCGTGAATAAAATCGGCCCGAAAAATGCTCTGCTGTACTGCGGAATGATCATGAGTCTGCGCATTATCGGCTCGGCCTGGGCTATGGGTCCGGTGTCCATTAGCCTGATTAAACTGCTGCACGGTTTTGAGAGCTCGGTATTACTCGTCGCCGCGCTGAAATATATTACTGCCAACTTCAACCCGCTGCTTTCGGCCACGGTTTATTTAATCGGCTTCCAGTTTTCGAAAAGCTTTAGCTCTATTTTCCTTTCTACCGGCATCGGTCATATGTACCAGAGCATGGGCTTTACCAGCAGCTATATCGTGCTCGGCGGTATCGCCCTGTGCTTTACCCTGATTTCATTTATTACGCTGGACAAAGCGCGCGCTTTTGCCCCGCAGCCGGCGCCCGCGCATTAATTTAAGGAGGTAACCTGTATGTCTGATTTATTTTATGGCGTGGCCTATTACGATGAATATATGCCGGAAGATCGGCTGGCGAAAGATATCGCCTTAATGCAGGAAACGGGCATTAACGTGGTGCGGATTGCCGAATCGACCTGGAGTACGCTGGAGCCCCGGGAGGGCGAATATAACTTCTACCATATCGACCGGGTGCTGAATGCCATGCATAAAGCGGGGATCGCGGTGATTATCGGCACGCCAACCTACGCCGTCCCGGCCTGGCTGGCGGCGAAGCACCCGGATATTCTGGTCACTACCGTCAACGGGCAGCAAAAATATGGCCCGCGCCAGATTATGGATATCGTCAACCCGACCTTTCGCCGCTATGCCGAAAAGATTATCCGTACGCTAATGGCGCACGTGCAGCACCATCCGGCGATTATTGGCTGGCAGCTGGATAACGAAACCAAGCATTACGATAATATCGGCCGCCATATGCAGGAGGGTTTTGTACGCAGCCTGCGGGAAAAATACCCCGATCTTGACCGGTTGAATAACGATTTTGGTCTGGACTACTGGAGCAACCGCATCGATAGCTGGCAGGATTTTCCGCCGGTCGAAAACACTATCAACGCCAGCCTCGCCTGCGCGTTCTCCCGCTACCAGCGCCAGCAGGTGACGGAGTATCTCGCCTGGCAGGCGGAGATCGTGCGCGAATATGCCCAGCCGCATCAGTTCGTCACCCACAACTTCGATTTTGAATGGCGCGGCTACTCCTACGGCGTGCAGCCGCGAGTTGACCATTTTGCGGCGGCACAGACGCTGGATATTGCCGGTGTCGATATCTATCACCCGAGCCAGAAACACCTGACCGGGCGAGAAATCGCGTTTGGCGGCGCCATTACGCGTTCGCTAAAGCAGGGTAAGAATTACTTCGTGCTGGAAACCCAGGCGCAGGGCTTTGCCCAGTGGACACCTTATCCGGGCCAGCTGCGCCTGCAGGCTTTTAGCCACGTGGCATCGGGGGCGGCAATGGTCTCTTACTGGCACTGGCATTCGATTCATAACGCGTTCGAGACCTACTGGAAGGGGCTGTTAAGCCACGACTTCTCGCGCAACGCGACCTGGCAGGAGGCCACCACTATCGGGGCTGACTTTGCCCGCCTGTCGCCGCAGCTGGCGGAGCTGAAGGCAGAAAACGACGTCGCGCTGCTGATAAGCAATGAGGCGATGGACGCCCTTAACCAGTTCCGTCCCGGCGACGCGCAGGGCAATATTTATAACGATATTTTCCGCCGCTTCCACGATGCGCTATACGACCACAATATCAGCCTCGATATTATCCACGACGTTAACGAGGAAACCGCGCGCTACCGCGCGCTGATCGTACCCGGACTCTACGCCGCCGATGATGGCCTGCTGACGCGCATCAACCGCTATATCGAGCAGGGCGGCAGAGCGCTGATCGGCTTTAAATCAGGCTTTAGCGATGAAAACGTGAAGGTGCGCAGCGGCGCGCAGCCGGGAATTTTGCGCGAGAGCTGCGGCGTGAGCTACAGTCAATTCACCCTGCCGGAAGAAACCACGGTAAGCGCCTGCAGCGCGGACATTGATTGCCGTCAAGACAATCAGGCCGAGCTGTGGATGGAGCTGCTGACGCCGGACGCCGGTACCCGTACGCTACTGCGCTATCAGCATCCGGCATGGGGCGACTATGCCGCCGCCACCGAGGCGGATTACGCTCAGGGTCGGGCGATTTACGTTGGCTTCCTGCCGCAGAAAACGCTGATTAGCCAGCTGTTCGATCGGCTGACCGCAGGACTGGATCTGCGTTCACGTACATCGGCCTACCGCTATCCGCTGGTGGTCAAAAAGATGCGCAACCGAAACGGCAACAGCATCCACTTCCTGTTCAACTACTCCGGCGAACCGCAGGCGTTTATCAGCGAGACATCGGGCAACGCGCTGTTGAGCGGGGAAAAAGTTAGCTGCGGTCAGCCGTTGCGCCTCAAAGCATGGGAATTTACTATCATCGAAAGTTAAGCGGGCGGCGGCGCTCGGGCGGGAGAAACGATGGAACTGGATATCAATGAGCTACTGAACTTCTCGCCATTGATGAAGACCTTTACCTTCAACGCCTGGGTCGTCGCCGGCTTTACCCCCATCACCCGCGGCTCAAAGCTGGACTACTACATAAACCGCCCGCAGGGGATGAAAGGTTACATCATCAATCTGACGCTGCGCGGCCAGGCGCGCGCGAAAGCGGGAGACGGCTCCCTTCTGTGTCGTGAAAACGATCTGCTGCTCTTCCCACCCGGCGTTCCGCACCATTACGGACGGGACGAACACAGCGAATACTGGGATCATTTATGGATCTACTTCATCCCCCGGCCCTACTGGATAGACTGGCTAAAATGGGATCAAACGACCCACGGCATTGGTAAAACTACGGTCAACGATCCTGAGCAGTTGCAGAGTCTGCGCGATCTGTTCTATGAAGTTATCCGCCACCACTCCGCCTCCGCCCCGCTGTCGGAGGCGCTGGCGATGAATGCGCTGGAGCGCCTGATCCTGAACTGCTTTCAGCGACAGCCGATCAGCAACCGCCACGCCCACGACCCGCGGATTAACGCGGTGTGCGACTATCTTAACGAACATATTGCCCAGGAGATGAAGATCGAGACCCTGGCGGCGATGGTTTTTCTCTCCCCTTCGCGGCTGGCGCATTTGTTCAAAAATGAGCTGGGGCAAACGGTTTACGCCTGGCGCGAGGCGCAGCGCATCAACCGCGCGAGGTGGCTGATCCAGAGCACCTCCCTGCCGCTTAACAAAATCGCCCTGTCGGTAGGTTACGGAGACCCGGTCTATTTCACGCGCATTTTCCGTAAACATAACGGCATTCCCCCGGGCGAGTACCGTAAACGCTATGCGGAAATGAAGGGATAGGTCCAGAAACATCAACGGCTCCCTTAGGGAGCCGCCTTTTTACCGTGTAGTCATACCTCTTTTCAGGTTATGCCATCTCTGTTTGCAGACGGCTCACCTGGCGGTTGACTTCAGACATCACTGACAAATGCAGCTTGTCCTTAACCTTCGGGATAAGGATTTTGCCCTTATCAAACTCAAAAGCGCCAACGTCCTTGATATACAAACGTCCACGGAACAGGATCTTCACGTACTTCGCTACTTGTAGCGGGTTGTAGCGTTGGAAAATTTTCATTGTTGTCTCCTGCCAGGGTTACGCTCCTGTGGTGCCACAGTTAGCCCACGTACCGGAATCGCAAATTTTAATGCCCTGAAACTATAGTCCAGAATCTGAGTGATACCCAGTTTGTATAAGTTTATTTACCTTATGATGACAATAATTCAGAGTTTTCGTTTCAGGCATCCGATGAAGGTAGTATAAGTCGCCGATTTTAGACGGAATTGTGCGTCAACACGCAAACTGGCACCATCATTGCGGGTAATGCCCATAAATCGCACTTATGATTAAAGCAGACCAAGTGGTCGGATCACCTGCACAGATAATAAAAGGAAACACCATGACCCTACGTAGATTACTGGCCGTTTCATGTCTCCTGTTCCCGCTGATGGCGTCGGCGCATAACTTTGTCGATGGCCAGCGCGTTGCGCCGGTCGGCGTCGCGGATCGGGGGGAGCTGGTACTGAGCAACGATAAGTTTAGCTATAAAAGCTGGAATAGCGCGCAGCTGGTGGGGAAAGTGCGCGTCGTGCAGCATATTGCCGGGCGCTCGTCGGCAAAAGAAAAAAACGCGACCCTGATTGAAGCGATTAAAAGCGCGAAGCTCCCGCACGATCGCTATCAAACCACCACAATCGTCAATACCGATGACGCTATCCCGGGTTCAGGCATGTTTGTCCGCAGCAGTATTGAGAGCAACAAGCAGCTCTACCCCTGGTCGCAGTTTATCGTCGACAGCAACGGTGTGGTCCGCAAAGCGTGGCAGCTTAATGAAGAGAGTTCGGCCATCGTGGTGCTGGATAAAGATGGCCGCGTACAGTGGGCTAAAGACGGCGCGCTTAGCCAGGAAGAGGTGCAGCAGGTGGTTGCCCTGCTGCACAAGCTGCTCAATAAATAGAGACCCGGAAGCCGGGGTTGAGGAACGATTCACGCGGCGTGTAATCAAGGGTACGCCCCTGCCAGTCGTGAACGTGCGCCCCGGCGGCGCTGGCGACCGCATGACCGGCCGCGGTGTCCCAGGTGGAGGTCGGCCCGAAGCGCGGATAAAGCTGGGCCTGCCCTTCGGCGACCAGACAGAACTTCAGCGATGAACCGATTGAGGTGGTCTGGTGTTCGCCAAGCTGCTCCAGATACTCCTGCAGCTCCGGGTCATTGCCGTGGGAGCGGCTAATCACCACCAGCGGCGGACGCGCATCGCGGACCTGAATCTGCTTGCGAACGCCGCACTCCTCTTTCCACGCTTTGCCCTTTTCCGCGCTGTACATCACCTTCATCACCGGCGCGTAGACCACGCCAAGGATCGGCTTCCCGTTTTCAATCAAGGCGATATTGACGGTAAACTCGCCGTTGCGCTTGATAAACTCTTTGGTGCCGTCCAGCGGGTCCACCAGCCAGTAGCGCTGCCAGTGCTGGCGCACCTCCCAGGCCGGCGGGTCCTCTTCCGACAGAACCGGAATATCGGGCGTCAGCGCCAGCAGGCCGCTGATAATCACCTTGTGCGCCGCAATATCCGCGGCCGTGACCGGAGAATCGTCCTTCTTGCTGGCAACGTCCATCGGCTGTTTTCCATCGTAAACTTCCATGATGGCATCGCCTGCGTTCCGTGCTAGCTGACATACTTGTTCTAACATTCTCCACCTCGTCTGGTTACAGTGGCGTTAACTCGTTGTTTTATTTATATCGCATCATTGTGAGTTCCGCTATCTGTGATAACGATGGCGGTTTCCTTCACCGCTTTTCTGGCATGATTCACATTTCTGTAAGCAACAGAATGTAAATACATTTTCTTCTGTGCCATTGCTCATAAAAAAGGACGCCACTGATGATTAAGTTTAGCGCAACGCTGCTGGCCACGCTGATCGCCGCCAGCGTAAATGCGGCGACGGTCGATTTGCGGATCATGGAAACCACCGATCTGCACAGTAATATGATGGACTTTGACTATTACAAAGACAGCGCCACGGAAAAATTTGGCCTGGTGCGCACCGCAACCCTGATTGAGAAAGCGCGCCAGGAAGCCAAAAACAGCGTGCTGGTCGATAACGGCGACGTTATTCAGGGCAGCCCGCTGGGCGACTATATGGCGGCGAAGGGACTGAAAGAAGGTGATGTTCACCCGGTCTACAAGGCGATGAATACCCTGGATTATGTCGTAGGTAACCTCGGCAACCACGAGTTTAACTACGGGCTCGACTTCCTGCACAAAGCGCTGGCCGGGGCAAAATTCCCCTACGTGAACGCCAATATTATTGACGCCAAAACCGGCCAACCGATGTTTACGCCTTATCTGATTCAGGATACCCAGGTACAGGATAGCGACGGCAAAACGCAGACCCTGCGCATTGGCTATATCGGCTTCGTACCGCCGCAGATTATGACCTGGGATAAAGCTAATCTCAGCGGCAAAGTCACCGTCAACGACATTACCGCCACCGCACGCAAGTTTGTCCCGGAAATGCGTGAGAAAGGCGCGGACGTGGTGGTGGTCATTGCCCACTCCGGCCTTTCCGCCGACCCGTATCAGGCCATGGCGGAGAACTCCGTTTACTATTTAAGCCAGGTGCCTGGGGTTGATGCCATTATGTTCGGCCACGCGCACGCCGTCTTCCCGAGCAAAGATTTTGCCGGTATCAAAGGCGCGGATATCGCGAAAGGTACGCTGAACGGAGTACCGGCAGTGATGCCGGGCATGTGGGGCGATCACCTTGGGGTGGTCGATCTGGTTCTGAACAACGACAGCGGTAAATGGCAGGTCAGCGCAGCGAAAGCCGAAGCGCGACCGATCTACGACTCGGTGGCGAAGAAATCGCTGGCGGCAGAAGACAGCAACATGGTGGCGGTACTAAAAGCCGACCATGACGCCACCCGCGAGTTTGTCGGCAAACCGATTGGTCAATCCTCGGACAATATGTACAGCTATCTGGCGCTGGTGCAGGACGATCCGACCGTGCAGGTGGTCAATATGGCCCAGAAGGCCTACGTTGAGCACTATATTCAGGGCGACCCGGATCTGGCGAAACTACCGGTACTCTCCGCCGCCGCGCCGTTTAAAGTCGGCGGACGCAAAAATGACCCCGCCAGCTTTGTTGAAGTGGAAAAAGGGCAGCTCACCTTCCGCAACGCCGCCGACCTCTACCTGTATCCCAACACCCTGGTGGTGATGAAAGTCAGCGGTAAAGAGGTTAAAGAGTGGCTGGAGTGCTCCGCCGGGCAGTTCAATCAGATTGACCCCGGCAGCAGCAAGCCGCAGTCGCTGATTAACTGGGACGGCTTTCGCACCTACAACTTCGATGTCATCGATGGCGTGAACTACCAGATCGATATCACCCAGCCGGCGCGCTATGACGGCGAATGTCAGCCCGTTAATCCGCAGGCCGAGCGAATTAAAAACCTGACCTTTAACGGCAAGCCAATCGATCCGAACGCCACTTTCCTCGTCGCCACCAATAACTACCGCGCTTACGGCGGTAAATTCCAGGGCACCGGCGAGGATCATATCGCGTTCGCCTCGCCGGATGAAAACCGCTCGGTGCTGGCGGCGTGGATTGGCGCGGAGTCGAAGAAAAACGGCGAGATCCATCCGGCCGCGGATAACAACTGGCGCCTGGCGCCGATCCACAGCACCGTACCGCTGGATATTCGCTTTGAAACCTCACCGGGCGATAAGGCCGCGGCGTTTATCAAAGAGAAAGCGCAATACCCGATGCGCCAGGTGGCTACCGACGATATCGGCTTTGCCATTTATCAGCTGGATTTGAGTAAATAATTGCCGGTTCCCCGGTTGTGCTGCGCTTACCGGGGCTATCCTGACATCACCCTCAGGCTACCTGTTCGTGGTTCGCCAGAACCGCGGGCAGGTTCAGCTCAATCCAGTCCGCCAGCGCCGCCACCTTCTCGCTCACCTGCTCACCGAGCGGAGTCAGACTATATTCAACGTGCGGCGGTACCACCGGGTACGACACGCGGTTAAGAAAGCCATCCTGCTCCAGCGCCTGGAGCGACTGGGCCAGCATCTTTTCGCTGACGCCGCCGATCTTACGCCGCAGATCGCTAAACCGATGGGTGCCATCGCGCAGGGACACCAAAATCAGTACGCCCCAGCGGCTGGTCACGTGCTTGAGCACTTCCCGCGAGGGGCACTGTTCGGCAAACAGGTTGCCGTTGCGTAGCTGCTCGCTTAGCGTCAGATTCGCCATATTCATACTTACCTTTTTGTACGTACTTACTAAAAGTTAGTTAAGGTGTTAGCTTACCACAACTGCCAATGAACACGAAGGAGAAGACCTATGATCGCAATTACCGGCGCAACCGGCCAGCTTGGCCAGCACGTCCTGGAAAATCTGTTAACTACCGTCCCCGCAGGCCAGGTTGTGGCTATCGTGCGCAACCCGGCGAAGGCTGAATCGCTGAGCCAAAAGGGCGTAGTGGTTCGTCAGGCCGACTACAGCGATGAAGCCGCGCTGACCGCCGCCCTGCAGGGCGTGGACAAACTGCTGCTGATCTCGTCCAGCGAAGTTGGCCAGCGCGCCGTCCAGCACCGCAACGTGATTAACGCGGCGAAAGCCGCCGGCGTGAAATTTATCGCCTACACCAGCCTGCTGCACGCCGATACCTCCCCGCTGGGGCTGGCGGATGAGCATATCGCCACCGAGAAAATGCTCGCCGACTCCGGCATTGCGTATGCCCTGCTGCGCAACGGCTGGTACACCGAAAACTACCTTGCCAGCGCGCCGCCGTCGATTGAGCATGGCGTATTTATCGGCGCGGCCGGTAACGGCAAAATCGCCTCCGCCACCCGCGCGGACTACGCCGCCGCCGCCGCTCGCGTTATCGCCGAAGAGGGCCATGCCGGAAAAGTGTACGAGCTGGCGGGCGATGAAGCGTGGACCCTCAGCGAACTTGCCGCTGAGCTGAGCAAACAAAGCGGTAAAAACGTGGTGTATCAAAACCTCAGCGAAGCCGACTTCGCCGCCGCGCTGAAGGGCGTAGGCCTGCCCGCTGGCCTGGCTGACATGCTGGCGGATTCTGATACCGGCGCGTCCAAAGGCGGTCTGTTCGACGATAGCCGCACCCTGAGCGCGCTGATTGGCCGCCCGACCACCACCCTCGCTGATAGCATCAAAGGCATCCTGTAAAAGTTACAGGCTGGTTAATTTTTGTAGCATCCCGGCGGGCCATCCTCAATAATGCACGGATGTCCGTCGGGAGTTATCGCATGCAAGGCGTACCAGAACAGTTCAGTGATGAAAGAGACAGCGCGCGCTTTCGCCATCTGGCGCAGCTGCCCGGCGTTGAGCTGTACCATGCCCATATCTCCCGCTACGCCTTTGAACCGCACACCCATGAAGCCTTTGGTATCGGCGCGATCGAGCTCGGCGCCGAGCGTTTTCGCTATCGCGGCAGCCAGCACGTGGCTTCGGTTAACTCGATCGTCACCATGAACCCCGATGAGCTGCACACCGGCGAGGCGGAGACCACCGACGGCTGGCGCTATCGGATGATTTATCTCGACCCGGATACGCTGGAAGAGGTGACCGGCGAACGCCACTGGTGGTTCAGCGAGGTGGTTCGCCAGGATCCGCTGCGCTCCCGGCAAATCGGCAATCTTATCTATGGCCTGTGGCATACCGACGATCCGCTGGCGCAGCAGGGCCTGCTGCTGGATCTCATCGATACCTTCCGTCCGTTTGCCCATCACGCCGCTGCGCTGCCCGAGGCCCGCCACCGCTTCGAGCGGGTACGCGACTATCTGCACGACAACTATATGCGTACGGTCACCCTCGATGAGCTGGCGCAGGTGGCGGCGCTGAGCCCATACCATTTTCAACGCCAGTTCAAAGCGCACTTTCACGTCACGCCGCACCAGATGCTGATGGCGATTCGCCTGTGGCGCGCCAAAGCGTTTCTCACCCACGGCATGCCCGCCGCCGACGTCGCTCTCGCCGCCGGGCTGACCGACCAGTCGCACCTGACCCGCGCGTTCACCCGCCGCTACGGCATTACGCCGGTGCGTTATCAAAAGCAGGTTCTCCCGCGCTAATGCGCAACCTCATACAATATTCCCGCTTTTGCCTCGCCTACACTGTCGCCAACGAAAAGAGTAATGGAAGGCGTGATGATTAGTGGTGTGCTGTACGCCCTGCTGGCAGGGCTGATGTGGGGATTGATATTCGTGGGTCCTTTACTGGTGCCGGAATACCCGGCGGTTTTACAGTCGATGGGGCGCTATCTGGCGCTGGGGCTGATCGCCCTGCCGCTGGCCTGGCTGGGCCGCGCGCGGCTGCGCCAGCTCACCGGGAAAGACTGGTGGACGGCGCTGGGGCTGACCATGATGGGCAACTTAATCTATTACGTCTGCCTGGCCAGCGCGATTCAGCGTACCGGCGCGCCGGTATCGACGATGATCATCGGCACCCTGCCGGTCGTGCTGCCGGTTTTCGCCAACCTGCTCTATAGCCAGCGCGACGGCAAGCTGCCGTGGCGACGCCTGTTCCCGGCGCTGGTCTGTATTGCCCTCGGCCTGGCGTGCGTCAATATCGCCGAGCTGCATCAGGGCTTACCCGATTTCAGCCCGTGGCGCTACGGCTCCGGTATCGCGCTGGCGCTGATCTCGGTGGTATGCTGGGCCTGGTACGCGCTGCGCAACGCCCGCTGGCTGCGGGAAAATCCGGATAAACCGCCGATGATGTGGGCCACCGCGCAGGCGCTGGTGACCCTGCCGGTATCCCTGGCCGGATACCTTATCGCCTGCGGGTGGCTGCACGGCCAGCACGCGGACTTTCCGCTCCCCTTCGGCCCGCGTCCGGCGATGTTTGTCACCCTGATGCTGGCGATCGCTATCTTCTGTTCATGGGTCGGCGCGTGGTGCTGGAACGTTGCCAGCCAGCGTCTGCCAACGGTGATCCTCGGGCCGCTGATCGTCTTCGAAACCCTTGCCGGACTGCTGTATACCTTTATTCTGCGCCAGAGCCTGCCCCCGCTTCTCACCTTCAGCGGTATCCTGCTGCTGGTGCTCGGCGTGGTGTCCGCCGTGCGTGCCCGCCCGGAAAAGCCCGCGCTGCAGGAGCTGGTCAGCGAGAAAAAATAGCCTGGTATCCTAAAGGGGTATTCCCAGGAACATAAGATGCATTTAAAATACAACTTATATTCTTGATGACGAGGTAACTGCTATGGCTTTCCGTGACCAACCTTTAGGCGAGCTGGCGCTGACGATTCCGCGCGCCTCCGCGCTGTTCCGTCAATACGATATGGACTACTGCTGCGGCGGCAAACAGACGCTGGAGCGCGCGGCGTCGCGCAAAGAGCTGGACGTCGCGGTGATTGAAGCCGAGCTGGCCAAACTGGCGGAAGAGCCGGTAGAGCGCGACTGGCGGGCTGCGCCCTATGCGGAAATCATCGATCACATTATCGTTCGCTATCACGACCGGCATCGCGAGCAGCTGCCGGAGCTGATTTTACAGGCCACTAAAGTCGAGCGCGTTCACGCCGACAAACCCAACGTTCCGAAAGGCTTAACCAAGTATCTGACCATGCTGCACCAGGAGCTTTCCAGCCATATGATGAAAGAGGAGCAGATTCTGTTCCCGATGATCAAACAGGGCATGGGAACGCAGGCCGGCGGTCCTATCAGCGTCATGGAAAGCGAGCATGATGAAGCGGGCGAGCTGCTGGAGGTGATTAAGCACATCACGCAGAACGTGACGCCGCCGGCGGAAGCCTGCACTACCTGGAAAGCGATGTACAACGGCATCAACGAGCTGATTGATGACCTGATGGAGCACATCAGCCTTGAAAATAACGTACTGTTCCCGCGTGCCCTCGCCGGAAAGTAAATAAAAAGGCGCCCGCAGGCGCCCTCGACATTGTCAGTCTTATTGGCCACCCCGGGTGGCCTTTTTTATGACGGACCGTTGCAAGCAACGTTAAAAACCGCTGCCGAAGATTTTTTATTTCGCCAGGCGCTTCTTGCCGGCAAACAGCCAGCCCGCGCCGAGCAGCACAAACCACAGCGGGGTCACCATCAGCGCTTCGCGGGTATCGGCTTCCAGCGTCAGCAGGACCAGCACAAAGACGAAGAATGCCATGCACACCCAGCACATCAGTTTGCCCAGCGGCATCTTATATTTGGACTGCTCATGCAGCTGCGGACGCTTTCTGCGATAGGCCAGATACGAGCACAGGATAATCGTCCAGACGAACATAAACAGGATCGCCGACACCGTGGTAATCATGGTAAACGCCGCGATCACGCTTGGATTGACCATCAGCATGACCACGCCGCCCAGCAGACACATACAGGAGAAGGTCAGGCCTTTCGCCGGTACCGCGCGCTTCGACAGCTTGGCGAACATTTTCGGCGCCTGTCCGTCCTGCGCCAGACCGAACAGCATACGGCTGGTGGAAAACACGCCGCTGTTAGCGGAAGAGGCCGCCGAGGTCAGCACCACGAAGTTGATCAGGCTTGCCGCCGCCGGCAGCCCGACCAGCACAAACAGCTCAACGAACGGGCTCTTTGACGGCACGACGGAGCTCCACGGCGTCACTGACATAATCACGATCAGCGCAAAGACGTAGAACATAATGATGCGGATTGGAATTGAGTTAATCGCCCGCGGCAGGGATTTCTCAGGATCTTTGGTTTCCGCCGCCGTGGTTCCCACCAGTTCGATGCCCACAAAGGCGAAGACCGCTATCTGGAAGCCGGCAAAGAATCCGCTGATGCCTTTCGGGAACCAGCCGCCGTCATTCCACAGATGGGCGAAAGAGGCTTCTACGCCGGTCGGTGACTGGAAGTGCATCATCACCATCACCAGGCCGACGACAATCAGCGCCACGATAGCGACGATTTTGATCATCGCAAACCAGAACTCCATCTCGCCGAACATCTTCACGGTGGCGAGGTTAAGGCCCAGCAGCAGCAGGATGACCGCCAGCGAGGCGACCCAGTCGGAGAGTCCCGGGAACCAGAACTGCGCGTAGGCGGTGATCGCCACCACGTCCGCCATCCCGGTTACCACCCAGCAGAACCAGTAGGTCCAGCCGGTAAAATAGCCTGCCCAGGGGCCCAGCAGGTCGGCGGCAAAATCGCTGAACGACTTGTATTCGAGATTCGACAGCAGCAGTTCGCCCATGGCGCGCATGACGAAAAACAGCATAAAGCCGATGATCATATAAACAAAAATAATTGACGGCCCGGCAAGGCTGATGGTTTTGCCTGAGCCCATAAACAGCCCGGTGCCAATCGCACCACCGATAGCAATAAGCTGAATATGCCGGTTAGTGAGATTTCGCCGCAGCGATTGTTCAGTCGGAGCCTGTTCGTCGGCAGCGACTTTGACCTGATCTACCATGTGATTTTTTCCTGTTGTACCTGTCTGTGTTGTTCGGGCTCTACTGGCCCTTCATTCGTATTAACCCCGGAACGAGGGTTTATCGATATTAGGTAAGAATCGGAGGGATGAATACTATGATTTAGATATAATGTTAATTTTATGTTTAAAGTGAGTGTTATATCACTCCGGTTACGCGAAACAGCTCACAAAAATACACCCATTAAGCAGATATGCAATATAAAGCTCCACCAAACGCTCAACTTAAGGGTTTTACACTATTTAAAGCGGCTCCCTCCCCCGTACGGGAGAGGAAGCACCTGCTGTTTAGATAATATCCAGCAGTTCAACTTCAAAAATCAGGGTGCTGAACGGAGGAATGGATGCGCCCGCGCCGCGCTCGCCGTAGGCCAGGCTGTGCGGAATCGTCAGTTCCCATTTGGAACCCACCGGCATCAGAGTCAGCGCTTCAATCCAGCCGCCGATCACCCCGGTCACCGGGAATTCAGCCGGTTCGCCGCGCGCAACGGAGCTATCGAAGACGGTGCCGTCGATCAGCTTGCCGGTGTAGTGAACGCGAACGCGATCAGTACGCGCCGGGATCGGGCCTTCGCCCTGGGTCAGAACGCGGAACTGCAGGCCAGACTCGGTGCTGTTCACGCCTTCGCGCTCGCGGTTTTCTTCCAGGTATTTCTCGCCATCCGCGGCCATTTCCTGGAAACGCTCGCGACGCACGGCGTCAGCGCGTTCGTGGATTTCGCGCAGCGCGCGGTGAACGGCTTCCACCGGCACCTGCGGCTGTTGACCTTCCAGCGCGTCAGCAATACCCGCGACCAGCGCTTCCGGCAGCAGCCCCTGCAGGCCAGATTCGCTCAGCTGTTGTCCAACCTGCAAGCCGATACCGTAACTTGCCTGTGCTTCGATCGTGTCAAAAGTTGGGGTTGCCATCTTTGTTCCTTTTTTGGTGGGGATTCTCATGCTCCCGGGCCTTCAAATTGCGAAAGGCGGCGAGCGGAGAAAAGAGGTGGGAAGCATATCAGCCATAGCACGACGGGTAAAACTTTGTCGCCTGGATGATGACAAATCTAAGGGAAACAGAAACAATAGAGAGATAAGGTTAACCTCACGAAACATAGCTTTGTCTCGTCCTTCAGGAAGTTAGCCATCTATACTCTAGAGAGAGCAGGATAAAAATATGCGGAGCAGGAGGAAAGCCATGCCCGGGCGCTTTGAACTGACATCTACCCTGGCGAAGATCTGGCACGCCCCGGATCATTTTCGCCTCATGGATCCGCTACCGCCGATGCACCGCCGCGGCATCATTGCCGGGGCGCTGCTGGTAATTATCGGCGTTCTGCTCCCTTCCGAGGATAACAGCAGCCCGGTTCAGGCCAGCCGCGAGGCGAATCTCAATCTGCAATCCCAGTCGCAGCCCTCTTCCGGCAATCAGGCGGTCCCGCTGCCGCCCATCACCAACACGCCGCCGGTCAACGATGCCGATCAGGTGGCGCCGGTCGCACCGGAGCCGGATCAGCCGCAGCAGACCGCATCTCAGCCTTATCAGGAGCCGCAGTCGACTCCCGGCATCGAGCAGCAGTGGCGGACCTACCGTATTGAATCGGGGAAAACTCTCGCGCAGCTGTTCCGCGACCACAACCTGCCGCCGACCGACGTTTACGCCATGGCCCAGGTGGAAGGCGCCGGTAAACCGCTAAGCTCACTGCAGACCGGGCAGACGGTCCAGATCCGTCAGAACGCCAGCGGCGTGGTCACCGGGCTGACTATCGATACCGGCGGCGGCCAGCAGGTGCTATTTACCCGCCAGTCGAACGGCAGCTTTATTCGCGTCCGTTAAGGCCTCACGGCCGGGTAGCTTACCCGGCCTGCTGTGGCGATTTCCCGGATGTTGTCCCCGGCTTATTCACCCACCAGATCCCGGCGCACACCAGCGCCAGCGCAACCGCATATTTCAGTTCAAGAATATTCTCGCCGAGGAAGATGGCCGACAGTACGGTGCCGGCGACCGGGACCACAAAGTTGAACGGCGCAATCATGCTCACCCGGTTATGCTTGAGCAGCACGCTCCATAGCGCAAAGGCGATGGAAGAGAGCAGCGTCAAATAAGCCAGAACCAGCGCAGCAGCGGCGCTGTGAACCTCAAGGGTGCCGCCGGTCAGATAGCCGCCGCCGACCAGTACCAGGCCGCCAAACGCCAGCTGCCAGCCGGTCATCACCGTCGGGTCAACCGTCTGCGAAATGCGCTTCCCGTACAGCGTCGCCGCCGACAGGATAAACGCCGCCAGCACCACAAAGCCGTCACCCTGCCAGACAAAGCTAAAATCGCTCAATGAACGATTAACATTCACCAGCATTACGCCGGCAAAGCCGACAATACAGCCGATGGCTTTGTTGTAGCTCAGCCTGTCATTCTGATAGATAAAGTGCGCCAGCAGAACGCTGAAGAAGGTACCGGTGGCGTTCATAATCGATCCCTTCACACCGGTGGTAAACGCCAGGCCAACGTAGAAGAAAACGTACTGGATAGAGGTTTGCGTGACGCCCAGTATCGCCAACTGCCCGCACTGACGGGGATTCAAGCGGGCAATCGGCTTACGCTGCGCCAGCGCGAAGAGCAGCAGCAGCGCGCCGGCAAACAGAAAGCGATAGCCAGCAAAGACGATTTTAGACGGCACATCATCAGTGGCAATCTGAAACAGTTCATAGCCGCTTTTAATCGCCGGATAGGAGCTTCCCCACAGCAGACAGCAGAGGGTTGCGCAGGCATAAGCCACTTTCTTGCGGGAAAAAATCGAGGGTGCGTCCATTCACTTCACCAGAAATAAAATAGTGTTTTATTTTATTATCCAGAAAGTTGCTAAGAATAGCCACCATACCAGGAAAAGATTCGACAAAGACAGAAAAGCAAAACGCCGGCACAAGGCCGGCGTCTCGACGTGAGTTGAGTAAAAAATTACTCAGCTACAACGTTAACAACCAGTTTAGCGAAAACTTCGCTGTGAACCTGGAAGTCCACTTCGTGCTCACCGGTGGTGCGCAGAACGCCGTTCGGCAGACGAACTTCGCTCTTAGCAACGGCAACGCCAGCTGCAGTTACAGCGTCAGCGATGTCGCGAGTACCGATGGAACCGAACAGTTTACCTTCGTCGCCAGATTTAGACGCGATGGTAACGGTGCCCAGTGCGTTGATTGCTTCAGCACGTGCGTTAGCAGCGCCCAGAACTTCAGCCAGTTTGGCTTCCAGTTCAGCACGGCGTGCTTCGAAGAATTCAACGTTTTTCTTGGTAGCAGGAACAGCTTTACCCTGTGGTACCAGGAAGTTACGAGCATAGCCCGCTTTAACGTTAACCTGATCACCCAGGCTACCCAGGTTTGCTACTTTATCAAGCAGAATAACTTGCATTACCTTATCCTCTCAAAGTCGTATTAATGGACCGTGACCGATTACTGATGACGATCAGTGTACGGCAGCAGGGACAGGTAGCGAGCGCGTTTGATAGCGCGTGCCAGCTGACGCTGATATTTTGCACGGGTACCGGTGATACGGCTCGGGACAATCTTACCGCTTTCGGTGATGTAGTTTTTCAGCGTAGCGATATCTTTATAGTCGATCTCTTGAACGCCTTCCGCGGTGAAACGGCAGAACTTGCGACGACGGAAATAACGTGCCATATGGCTAGTCTCCAGAATCTATCAATTCAATCTGCTCGGCATGCAGAACCATTTTGCTCAAGCCGTTCTTTGCCTTGTGGCAAGAGATGAACCCTCGAACGATTACTGCGCTACCGACCGTTATACTGTGAGTAATGGCCTGGTTCTGGTGTCCGCTAATTATCACGGGCATCTGGCACCATGCCTGCCGGTGAAAACCGGCTTCCTCCTGCACTGAACGATGCTCAAGCACGAACTGGCAGTGTGGAATTCCTGACGGGCTGACCTTACGAAGCGGAGTCCTGCATACAATGCCGGACAGCTCCAGACGGTTGGTCATCAGGATTACTCTTCAGAATCCCCAGCTTCAGAATCATCTGCGGTTTCGTTGGCGAAATCTTCGCGACGCTCACGGCGCTCGTCTTTCGCTTTAACCATCGGAGATGCTTCGGTAACAGCGTGCTTAGTACGCATTACCATGCTGCGGATAACGGCGTCGTTGAAGCGGAAGTTAGTTTCCAGCTCATCGATCGCTTCCTGCGGCGCTTCAACGTTCAGCAGA
Source organism: Klebsiella sp. CN_Kp106 (assembly GCF_040064575.1). Classification (NCBI taxonomy): domain Bacteria; kingdom Pseudomonadati; phylum Pseudomonadota; class Gammaproteobacteria; order Enterobacterales; family Enterobacteriaceae; genus Klebsiella; species Klebsiella sp. CN_Kp106. The sequence goes on from NZ_JBEAIG010000014.1 coordinate 91,872, forward strand.
ACGTAGTGAGCTTTGTGCAGTTTGTTGATCGGATAAGCCAGCTGACGGCGGCCCCAGTCTTCCAGACGGTGGATCGTACCTTCTGCTGCAGTGATTGCACCAGTGTAACGTTCGATCATGCCCGGAACCTGTTCGCTCTGGTCAGGATGGACCATAAAAACGATTTCGTAATGACGCATCGAATTGCTCCTTACGGATTATTCAGCCTCCTGTCTGGGTCAGCCGCGGCCCATGGAGGCAAGGAACGTGTTAAAGGGCGGCTGAAAAATTGACGCGTCATAATACGGGCGAGCGGGGTTTAAGACAAGTGAATTGTGCAAATAATTCGCACTAAGCGCGAAGTGACCTTAAGCCAGTGATTTAAAATTAATCAACGACGGAAGCGACAATTTTTTGAACAACTGCATCAGAAATGGTCGCGATACGCCAGACAGGCAGAGATTACACTTAGATCAGAAGCAATCCATACCCCAGGGAAGCGGGTGAACGTCAGGAGCGTCATAAGGAGGTAGGTGATGAAATACATCCTCATAACCATGATGGCAGCGCTTTTGTTGAGCGCCAACGCGCTGGCTGCTATTAAAATCGATGCCCGCCAGGCCCGCAACATGGACGATGTGCAGAGCCTCGGCGTTATCTATATCAACCACAACATCGCCACCGAGCAGGAAGCCGACCAGGCGCTTAGCCAGCAGAGCGATGCTCAGGGAGCGAAGTACTTCCAGCCGATCCTCATTCATGAACCGGGAAGCGACGGCGCCATTCACGCCAGTGCCGCCATTTACCGCTAGTTTTCCCGGATCGTTGGCTTCTTCCCGTTGCAGGGGGAAGCCAACGATGGCATTGCCCGGCGGTCATACCCACACAATCGCGCCTTAATGCAATTGAGAATTATTTTTTCTCGTGACTTATCAGCGCCAGCGTAACCTGATTTAATCACTCTTTAACCGCATGATTATCCGGAGTGCTTCATGGTTCCGCGTTTTGCCACGCTAAGCCGTATCCCAAAAGGGGTTTGGGTTCTTGGCGGCGTTAGCCTGCTGATGGATGTTTCCTCGGAAATGATCCACAGCCTGCTCCCTCTATTTATGGCCACCACGCTGGGAGCCAGCGTCATTATTATCGGCATTATCGAAGGCGTCGCGGAAGCCACCGCGCTGATACTGAAGGTGTTTTCCGGCGTCATCAGCGATTATGTCGGCAAGCGTAAAGGGCTGGCGCTGCTCGGCTATGGCCTGGGTGCGCTGAGCAAGCCTCTTTTCGCCATCGCGCCCACCTCAGGCGTGGTGTTTAGCGCCCGGATGATCGACCGCGTGGGCAAAGGGATACGCGGCGCGCCGCGGGATGCGCTGGTCGCCGACGTCACCCCGCCGGAAATTCGCGGAGCCGCCTACGGGCTGCGCCAGTCGCTGGATACCATCGGCGCTTTTCTGGGGCCGCTGCTTGCCGTCGCGCTGATGTTTGTCTGGGATAACGATTTCCAGTCTATTTTTTGGGTCGCGGCGATCCCCGCCGTTCTCTCTATCGCTTTACTGGGCTTTGGATTAAAAGAGCCCAGGACGGCGGTCGTCCAGAAACGCACTAACCCCCTGCGCCGCGAGAATCTCAAGAAGCTTTCCGCCGCCTACTGGTGGGTGGTGGCTATCGGCTCGATTTTTACCCTTGCCCGCTTCAGCGAAGCCTTTCTGGTCCTGCGCGCCCAGCAGATGGCGATCCCGCTGTTCGCTATTCCGCTGGTGATGGTCGCCATGAATCTGGTTTACAGCCTGACCGCCTATCCATTCGGGAAACTATCGGACAGCATGAGCCACAGCAAAATGCTGCAGTGGGGCCTGCTGGTGCTGATCGCCGCCGATATCGTGCTGGCGCTCAGCAGCCACTGGAGCACGCTTTTAGCCGGCGTCGCGCTGTGGGGTATTCATATGGGCATGACGCAGGGTCTGCTGGCGGCGATGGTGGCGCACACCGCCCCGCCTGAACTGCGCGGAACAGCGTTCGGGATGTTCAACCTGATGAGCGGCATCGCCCTGCTGCTGGCCAGCGCCGGTGCGGGCGTGCTGTGGGAAGTTCTGGGCGCCGCCTCGACGTTTTACGCCGGCGCGATAATCTGCGTTGTGACGCTGGTTGGCATGCGCTGCATGCCGTCGGCTTATCAGCAAAACTAAAAATGGCTCCGGAGCAGACCGGTTGATTCATCATAAAGATGAAATGCTCCGGAGCACCTGTTTCACTTTTGCCCGTAATAGGCATCTGGCCCGTGCTTGCGCATAAAATGCTTGCCCATCAGCCAGCTATCGATGGGCTTCAGCTGCGGGTTGATCGCGCGAGCAATCCACGCCATCCGCGCCACCTCTTCCATCACCACCGCGTTATGCACCGCATCGTGCGCATCCTTGCCCCAGGCAAAAGGCCCGTGCTGATAGACCACGATGCCCGGCGTATGCAGCGGCTCAACGTCACCCAGCGTTTCGATAATCACGTGGCCCGTGTTCAGCTCATAAGCCTCCGCCACTTCCTGCGCGCTTAACGCCCGGGTGCAGGGAATGTCGCCAAAGAAGTAGTCCGCGTGGGTCGTCCCCAGAGCGGGAATAGCCAGACCCGCCTGCGCCCAGGCCGTCGCGTGCGTCGAGTGGGTATGCACCACGCCGCCAAGGCTCGGATAGCGGCGATACAGCGCCAGATGCGTGGCGGTATCGGAAGAAGGACGATAGCGTCCTTCCACCACGTTCCCTTCGAGATCCACGACCACCATATCGTCCGCTTTCATGGTCTCGTAGGCGACGCCGCTGGGCTTAATCGCCACCAGCCCGCGTTCGCGGTCGATAGCGCTGACGTTACCCCAGGTAAAAGTGACCAGGCCGTAGCGCGGTAAATCCATATTGGCGTCGAAAACCTGCCGTTTCAGCGTTTGCATTATGCCACCTCCAGCAGACCGGCGCTGGCCATCCGAGCCTTCACCCAATCGCGCGCTTTCGCGACCTCGGCGGCGGGATCGTCGGTCGTTTCGCTCCACATTTCAATTAGATACGGGCCGCAGTAGCCCGTCTGCTTGAGCGTTTCGAAACAACGTTCAAAATCGACGACGCCTTCACCGAACGGCACGTTTTTAAATACGCCGGGTTTCGTGTCTTTTATATGCACCGCCACGATATGCCCCATCCCGGCCTGAAGCTCCATCTGTACGTCGTTATCCCAGGCGGAAAGGTTGCCGATGTCCGGATAGAGCTGGAACCACGGATTATTCAGGTAGTGGGCGTAGCCCAGCGCCTTGCTGATCGAGTTCATCAGCGGGTAGTCCATAATTTCCATCGCCAGCGTTACCTGCGCGCGGCTGGCCATTTCAACGCTCTCTTTTAGCCCATCGCGGAAACGACGGCGCGTCTCGTTATTGGCTTCCTGGTAGTAGACGTCGTAGCCCGCCAGCTGGATTACGCGAATCCCCACGTCCTGCGCCAGCCGAATCGCTTTGCGCATAATCTCCAGGCCCTGCGCCCGTACCGCGTCGTCTTCGCTACCGAGCGGGAAGCGCCGATGGGCGCTCAGGCACATTGAGGGCACGCGCACCCCGGTTTCCGCAATCGCGTTAACCAGCGCGAAGCGCTGCTCCCGGCTCCAGTCGAGCCGGGCCAGGCGGGCGTCAGTTTCATCGACCGACATTTCGACGAAATCAAAACCGAGCGCCTTAGCCAGCCGCAGACGTTCCAGCCAGCACTCCCCGGCGGGGAGCGCTTTTTCATAGATGCCGAGCGGAATAGGTTTCGACAGCATAGCCGCTCCTTAGCCCCACAGCTGGGCGATCGAACGTTTGAACTGCCGCGCGGCTTCCACCGGGGAAGCGGCGTCGCGAATGCTGCGACCGGCGATAAAGACGTGGATCGGAATCCCCTGGAACAGCGGCAAATCCTCCAGCGCCAGGCCGCCGGTGACGGTGACTTTAAAGCCCATCCCGGACAGGCGTTTGATCGCGCTGATATCCGCCTCGCCCCACGCTACGCCGGCGGCCTGGGCATCGCGGCTGCGGTGATAAACCACCTGCTGAACGCCCGCTTCACGCCACTCCTGCGCCTGCTCCCAGCTCCAGTAGCCGGTCAGTTCGATCTGGACGTCGCCGTTGAACTCTTTCGCTACGTCCAGCGCGCCTTTGGTGGTGTTGATGTCCGCGCAGCAGATCACGGTGACCCAGTCGGCGTTGGCTTCAAAGCACATGCGGGAGAGAATTTTACCGGCATCGGCGATTTTGGCGTCCGCCAGCACGATTTTGTTGGGATAGAGCGCCTTCAGGTCGCGAACGGCGCGTACGCCCTCAGCCACGCAGAGAATGGTACCGACTTCAATAATGTCCACTTCATCGGCAATCAGGCGCGTCGTTTCATACGCGGAAGACATAGATTGGTTATCGAGCGCAACCTGCAACATAGGTAATGACATTTTGGTGTTCCTTTTAAACGGCCGCTGCCGTAGCGTTATCAATTAATTCCAGAACTTCCTGCGCGGAGCGGCAGGCGCGTAAACGGTCAAAATTGGCTTCATCTTCAAACAGGTTGACGATCTGCATGATGCCGACTTCCTGATGGGTATTGGCATCCACGGCCGCCATGGTGATCAGGATGTCGACCGGGTCGTTATCCTCATGATTGAAAACCAGCGGCGTTTTCAGCGTAACCAGCGCAAAGCCCGTTTTCTTCACCCCCTCTTCCGGCCGACCGTGCGGCATCGCCAGACCGGGAGCAATCACAAAATAAGGGCCGTGCTGAGCAACGCCATCCAGAATGGCCTGGTAGTAGCGCGGCTCCACGACATCCGCCTTCACCAGTAAATCAACGCTCAGCTTGACGGCTTCCTGCCAGGTGCTGGCGTCAGCCTGTAAAAGGATGGAGTTGTTCTCCACCAGCGAATCACGTAATTTCATTTGGCGTCCTTACTTCACATCCTGCGGGAAGTGCGCTTTGATCACCTCCAGCAGTTTTGGGCCAAAATCCGCAGGCGAGAGCATGTTGCGCACGCCAACCACGTATTTGTTGCCGGAGACGCTAATCTCACCGGCGATATGGGTGGAGGCGATGATAATGTCCGCGCCGTTGAGTTCACTTTTGTATTCCCCCACCGCGCAGCTGTTTACCGTGTGATCGATATTTGACTGGGTCAAAAACTGGTCCACCTTCATCTTCATGATCATGGAACTGCCTTGCCCGTTGCCACATACAGCCAGAATACGTACGGTCATAGTCAAAACTCCTTATTGAGCAGAAGCATCTGCCAGTTGTTTTTCCGCGTCCTCTTCAGCGCGCAGCGAGCGCCCTGCGAAGAACATATAAGCCAGTGCGATAATGATAATGACGGCCATAAACGCGATACCGATGGAGGCGAAGCCCTGCATCATCGGCGGCGCCAGAATTGACCAGTCCGCCATGCCCATCCAGGCGCTCATGCCGGTCAGCTTCACCGCCCAGACGCAGCCAAAGATTTCGATCATGCCCATCACCAGACAAATCTTGAGCGCCGCGCGCCAGCCGCCAAAGTGGTTAGCAAAGACGCCGATGGTGGCGTTCGAGAAAAACATCGGGATAAAGCCCGGAATAATCAGAATGGAAGAGCCGAAGCCGACCAGAATACCGACTGCGATCAGCTGACCGATGGTGCCCCACATAAAGCCCCAGACAACGGCGTTTGGCGCAAAGCTATAGATCGCCGCACAGTCAATGGCCAGTACGGCGCCGGGAATCAGGCGCTGGGAGATACCGTTGAACGCCTCGGAAAGTTCGGCGACGAACATGCGCACGCCCTGGGTGATAATGAAAATAGCGACGGCGAACGAGAAGCCCGTTTGCAGGATATAGACCGTCCAGTGGGTGTTACCCGCCATCGCCTGTACGGTGTCGATGCCGAAGGAGAGCAGAATCGCGCCGAAGAAAATGGTCATCACGATGGCCGTGGAGACGATGTTGTCGTGAAAGATGTTCAGCCAGCCCGGCAGCTTAAGATCCTCAACGCTCTCCTCTTTTTTGCCCAGATACGGGGCGACCTTGTAAGCAATCCATGAAGCGAACTGCTGCTGGTGTCCGATGGAGAAGCCGCAGCCGTCGGTCACTTCCTGAGTCGGCTTATACATCATGTTCGAGGTAATGCCCCAATAGAGCGACACCAGTACCGCCGTACAGATGATGGTCGTCCACATCGGGTAGCCGAAGATGTAAAAAGAGACGGCAATCAGCCCCGCCTGCTGGAACATGATGTGCCCGGTCAGCATGATGGTGCGAATACCGGTAATACGCCGCAGCAGGACATAACAGATATTCAGCGCCAGGGCTAACAGTACGGCATAGCCCACCCAGCTGTAGGCGTCGCCCATGCGTTCGATCGTGGCCATCATTGACGCGTAGGTATCGGAGATAGCGCCGTTAATGCCGTAAACCTCAGACATTTTCGCCACGACCGGCTTAAACGTGCTGGTCAGAATGCCGGAGCCGGCCTGCAGCAGCATAAAACCGATAATGGTTTTAATCGTCCCTTTAACAATAACGCTGGCGCTTTTGCGCAGCAGGATATAGCCCAGGCAGGTCACAATACCCAGCAGCAGCGGGGCGTTGGTCATAACCTGGTTAAAGAACACGGTAAAGATGTGGTAGAGAATCTCCATAACACACTCCAGAAGGTGGACGCTCTGAACGCACGCTACGCCCAGGTTGGTTGTTGCGATCACTCTAATAATCAAAAATAATCACAACAAGATTATATTTGATTAAATGTGACGCACGCCGCAAATAATCACACAATCCGCCATCGTATTAATTCTCATTTCTACAAAATGTAAAATAGTATATTTAAATCAATGAAATAAAACCTAACTCATGTCATAACGTCAGCCTGCCCCTCTTTTTACTCTCCACGATTCCCCTCATGAAGGGCAAATTTCAGGATTGCAATCCTGAACAAACGGTGCCAGTATTCGTCAAAACAAATCACATTGTGATTACTTTTGATAATATGTGAGGGAAAAACAAATGAGTAAAGTACAAACCATCACCCGCGAATCATGGATCCTGAACACTTTTCCGGAGTGGGGTAGCTGGCTGAACGAAGAAATTGAACAAGAGCAGGTTGCGCCGGGCACCTTTGCCATGTGGTGGTTGGGTTGTACGGGCATCTGGCTGAAATCCGAAGGCGGAGCCAATATCTGCGTCGATTTCTGGTGCGGTACCGGCAAGCAAAGCCACGGGAATCCGCTGATGAAAACGGGCCACCAGATGCAGCGTATGGCCGGCGTGAAGAAGCTCCAGCCAAACCTGCGCACCACTCCGTTTGTTCTCGATCCGTTCGCTATTCGCCAGATCGACGCCGTACTGTCCACTCACGATCATAACGATCATATTGATGTGAACGTGGCCGCCGCGGTCATGCAGAACTGCGCCGAGGACGTGCCGTTCATCGGCCCGCAAACCTGCGTCGACCTGTGGATAGGCTGGGGCGTTCCAAAAGAGCGCTGTATCGTGATGAAACCAGGGGATGTGGTTAAAATAAAGGATGTTGAAATCCACGCGCTTGACGCTTTTGACCGTACGGCCCTCATCACCTTACCCGCGGATCAAAAAGCCGCAGGCGTCCTGCCGGACGGAATGGATCAGCGCGCGGTGAACTATTTGTTCAAAACGCCGGGCGGCAACCTGTATCACAGCGGCGATTCCCACTACTCCAACTACTACGCGAAGCACGGTAACGAACACCAGATCGACGTGGCGCTGGGCTCCTATGGCGAGAACCCGCGCGGTATCACCGACAAAATGACCAACGCCGATATCCTGCGCATGGCCGAGTCGCTGAATGCTAAAGTGGTAATCCCGTTCCATCACGATATCTGGTCAAACTTCCAGGCCGATCCGCAGGAAATCCGCGTTTTGTGGGAGATGAAAAAAGATCGTCTGCAGTATGGCTTTAAGCCTTTCATCTGGCAGGTGGGCGGAAAATTCACCTGGCCGCTGGATAAAGACAACTTCGAATACCATTATCCGCGCGGATTCGACGATTGCTTCACGATGGAACCGGACCTGCCCTTTAAGTCGTTCCTGTAAGGCTTCTCCGGCGGGACCGCCCGCCGGAAATTATCCCCGTCAGCATTAGTATTTTCACCTGATTTCAAATATCATCTTTGCTTATCACTTTTAATCGGATTTGCTCATGACGGAAGCGCAAAGACATCAAATTTTACTGGATTTGCTGGCACAAACGGGATTTGTCACCGTGGAGCAGGTGATTTCCCGGCTGGGAATTTCTCCGGCGACGGCACGACGCGATATCAACAAACTCGACGAAAGCGGCAGGCTGAAAAAAGTCCGCAACGGTGCGGAAGCCATCAGCGAGCAGCGCCCGCGCTGGTCGCCAATGAATATTCACCAGGCGCAAAACCACGATGAGAAGGTACGGATTGCGCGTGCGGCTTCGCAGCTGGTCAACCCTGGCGAAAGCATCGTCATTAACTGCGGCTCTACCGCATTCCTGCTTGGGCAGGAGCTGTGCGGCAAACCGGTACAGATCATCACCAACTATTTGCCGCTGGCCAACTATCTGATCGATCAGGAACACGACAGCGTCATCATTATGGGCGGGCAGTATAACCGCAGCCACTCTATCACCCTGAGCCCGCAGGGCAGCGAAAACAGCCTGTATGCCGGGCACTGGATGTTCACCAGCGGCAAAGGGTTGACCGCCGAAGGGCTGTATAAAACCGATATGCTGACGGCGATGGCGGAGCAAAAAATGCTTAACGTCGTCGGCAAACTCGCGGTCCTGGTCGACAGCAGCAAAGTCGGCGAACGCGCCGGAATGCTCTTTAGCCAGGCCGGGCAAATCGACCTGGTGATTACCGGTAAACAGGCGGATGAGGCGATCCTCAAGCAGCTTGAGGATCAGGACGTACAGGTGATTCGCGTTTAAAGGTGACGTTGAAAAAAGTCCACCGTCGCGGCTAACGCTTCCGGCGTAATGCGGTGGCGGACGCCTTTCTGCCAGAGGCAGGTTAAATTGTCGGCCAGCGCGTTTTGCTGCAGCGCCTGCTGCAGGCGGAAGGTTTCCCCCGGCGGCACGACATCATCTTCATCGCCGTGCCAGAGCAGCAGCGGACGGCTGGCCAGGGTCGCCAGCTGCTGGCTGACGTCCCACGCCACCAGCTGTTCTGCATCGAACGAAGGCGAAGGGAAAAGCGCCTGCGAGAGCGAACTGAAATAGCCTGACCCCATCAGGCAGGCTACGCTTTTCAGCTCCGGGTGGTGGGTCATAATCCCTAATGCCGTCATTCCGCCCATCGATGCGCCTGCCACCGCCAGCCTGTCGTCAGCAAGCCATCCCCGATCCCGAATCGCCTCCTGTAGTGCCGGAAATTCAATAAAATTGTTCATCAGAATCGGCCAGAAGCGCTGCATCCGCCCCTGTTCGTCTCCCCGGTAGCGCGCGCCGTGTTCCGCTGCATCAGGCATAATCACCCGAAACCCCGCCTCTGCAAGCGCAACGGCAAAATAGCTGTAGACCAGCTTAGAAGAGGTAAAACCATGATAAAAGACAATGCAAGGCAGCGCCGTATCCGCGGCGCCCTGCGGGTACGCATGGAGAACCTCCCCACCCGCAAGGTTACGCATTTCTAGTGCAATCATTTACCGTCTCCTTTCTCTCAAGTGATGTTATGTTATTACTCAAGTCGCTCGTTCGCACATGATTCATAATCTTGAGAACCAGATTACGCTTTCACGATATTTTCATTCGAAAATCGCGTACGGGATAACAATTTGGGAACATTCCCCGGAAATGACATTCAGGCTACCACTACACTATGACTAACAGGAAACGAGATATGGTTATGCGTAGGTTTGCACCGTGGTTAATGGCAATCGCTTTAACCGGCTGTAGCGCCCTACAGGGGACGCCAAAGGCGCCGCCGCCGGCAACCGACCATCCACAAGAGATCCAGCGTAATCAGACTGCGGGTCTGCAGAAGATGGGGACGGTGAGCGTATTAATGTACGGCTCACCGATGGATGTCGAGGCTGCGCTAAAGGTCAAAGCTGAGGCGGCTAAAGCGGATTACTACGTCATCATAATGATTGATGACACCATGGTTCCGGGCCAGTGGTATTCGCAGGCAATTTTGTACCGTAAATAGCGGTCAACCTTTAAGCCAGCTTTACACTGCTTTGCATCCATTCACGTTCTTCTGTGCATAATAACGTTCGGCCAGCTGTAACCAGGCAGAACGTTAGCAACGGACTGCCCTCAGGACTATGTGAAATGGAGCTGACGATGAAACGAACTTTTACCCTACCCAGCCTGATGTTGACCACCGTCACGGCCAATACTTCCGCGCAGTCAGCGGAGTTTGCCAGCGCTGACTGCGTAACGGGCCTGAACGAAATTGGCCTGATTTGCGTTAACAACATCTCGGGCAGCCAGCAGGATGTTGAACACGCTATCGCCGTGCAGGCCGATGAGCAGGGCGCCTCCTGGTATCGCATCGTCCAGATGTACGAGGAGCAGCAGCCGGACAACTGGCGGGTACAGGCCATTCTTTATGCCTGAGGCGCCTGTCGTCCACGCCCCGTTGCCCGTAACAGTAAGTCATCCAGCGTCTGCTCATCCAGCCGCATGCCGCCGCGCGCGTCGAGCATCATACGGCACCAGGCCTCTGCCAGCGGCGGTGACGCGAAGCGTAATAGCTGCGCCCCAACGCCCAGCATATAGACCAGCCGGGTAATCTCCCGCCCCTGCTCTTCCAGAGGCCGCCGTAGCCACTGCTGCAGCTGCCGCCACGTCCGATCGAAATGACGATTTTGCCCTTTCACTTCCGCGCACTCCGCCGCCAGAAGTTCGAGCGCCGCCGGCTGCTTCATCAGAACCCGCATCACGTCCAGACACATAATATTACCGGAACCTTCCCAGATGCTGTTTACCGGCATTTCACGGTACAAACGCGGTAATTCACTCTCTTCACAATAGCCTGAGCCGCCCAGTACCTCCATCGCCTCGGCGACGAACGCGATCCCGGATTTGCAGACAGCAAATTTCGCGGCGGGCGTGAACAGCCTTGCCCATAGCGCTTCCTGCACATCGTCGCGCCTGTCCCAGGCCCTCGCCAGGCGGAACAGAAAGGCGGTTTGTCCTTCCAGCCGCAGCGCCATCTGCCCCAGAACCTGACGCATTATCGGCTGATCGACCAGATTTTTACCAAATGCCTGACGCTGCAGAGCATGGTATAAGGCTACCGAATAGGCCCGGCGCATCAGCGCATGGCTACCCAGCGCGCAGTCAAAACGGGTCAGGCCGCCCATTTTGAGAATTTGCCGGACGCCATCGCCCTCTTCCCCGACCAGCCAGCCGCAGGCATTAAAAAACTCGACTTCGCTGCTGGCGTTCGCGCGGTTACCTAATTTATCTTTCAGCCTTTCCAGATGTACGCCGTTACGCTGGCCATCCGGCAACAGGCGCGGAACAAAAAAGCAGGAGAGGCCCACCGGCGCCTGAGCCAGCACCAGATGAGCATCGCTCTGCGGTACCGAGAAAAACCATTTATGTCCGATCAGATGATAAAAGCCTTCTGCGCTTTTCTCCGCTCGCGTCGTGTTGCTCAGGACATCGGACCCGCCCTGCTTTTCCGTCATCCCCATCCCGATAAGCAGCCCGCGTTTCTGATTACCCGGCACAAGGTGCGGATCGTAGCGATCGCTTAATAGCGGCGATAGCCAGTCGCTAAAAGTCTCGGGTAAGGAGCGCTGCAGCAATGGAATAGCGGCAAAGGTCATGGTGGTGGGACACAGGGTGCCCGCCTCGACCTGCGCATGCAGCATAAAGCGGGCAGCGCGGGCAACGAAGGCGCCTTCACGAGCCTCTTCCTGCCAGGCAAGATTATGTACCCGGTTAGCGCACAGCCCCTGCATCAGTAAATGCCAGGCGGGATGGAAACGAACATCGTCAAGACGCGATCCCGTTGCGTCATAGCGCAGCAGTTCCGGCGGATTGCTGTTGGCCAGGCGCCCCAGCTCCAGCGATTCGGCCGTCCCCAGCTGTTGGCCAATGCTCGCCAGCAGATCGCTATCCCAGCCCGCGCCTTCGCGGACGACGGCTTCACGCAGGGCGGTATCGGACAGGAATAAGTTACTGTTACATAGCGGCGAGGGTTGATTAAATACGGTATGAGTTTGCCAGTGCATTATGTTTCCCTCCTTCAATGGCTCTATCCATAAGTATGGACAACGGCGCACTTTCCGTCAGAGAACTCTGTTATAAAGTTCTCTCACAATCAGAAAGGGAATTTCATGATTCATTTAATTATTGAAGATCGGGAAAATGCGCCGAACTATATTCCGCTTATCCACCGCCATCTTCCTCATCTCGCGATGAGCGCTATCAAACAGAACCTGAACGCTTCCGGTTACGTCACCTCATTTGATGAAAACAAAATCTGCGATGACATTCTGGAAGAGCAGAATCCTATTGGAAGTTTTCTTAATCTCATCAAAGTATTAAAGAATCGAGGCGCGCAGCTTAAATTCCTCGAGCAAACGGGAGATGAACCGGGAGAGGAATTACCCTTGAGCCAGGTCCTGAACTATGTTGAAAGAGGTCTCGACATTGCCCGTCGGATAGAGCGAGAAGGCGGTCAGAACTGAAGAAGATAAGCCATTCCAGAGAATGGCTTATTTGGAAAGAAGAGATTAGCTGCGCTGGCGTACCGCTTCAAACAGGCAAATACCGGTGGCGACCGATACGTTCAGCGACGACACGCTACCGGCCATCGGGATGCTGATCAACTCGTCGCAGTGCTCCCGGGTCAGGCGGCGCATGCCTTCGCCTTCCGCCCCCATGACCAGCGCCAGCGATCCGGTCATTTTGCTCTGGAACAGCGTATGATCGGCCTCGCCGGCGGTACCGACGATCCAGACGTTCTCTTCCTGCAGCAGACGCATGGTACGCGCCAGGTTGGTGACGCGGATCAGCGGGACGTTTTCCGCCGCGCCGCAGGCCACTTTTTTCGCCGTGGCATTCAGCTGCGCAGAACGGTCTTTGGGGACAATCACCGCATGCACGCCAGCGGCGTCAGCGCTACGTAAACAGGCGCCGAGGTTGTGCGGATCGGTCACGCCGTCAAGGATCAAAAAGAACGGCTGATCGAGAGAGGCGATCAGATCCGGCAGATCGTTCTCCTGATACTGACGTCCGGGCTTCACGCGGGCAATAATTCCCTGATGAACGGCGCCTTCGCTTTTCTCATCCAGAAACTGGCGGCTGGCGACCTGAATCACCACGCCCTGCGCTTCCAGGGCATGGATCAGCGGCATAAGGCGCTTATCCTCACGGCCTTTCAGAATAAAGACTTCCTGAAAACGTTCAGGAGCGCGCTCCAGCAGTGCCTGCACCGCGTGGATGCCGTAAATCATTTCACTCATTTATCTACTCGTTTAGGTTCTGTTATCCGTTCCCTTCCCCCCGCCCCGCCACGATGTCGGGAGGCGCGGGGGGAAAGGGAATCGCACTACTCAGCGATATTCTTTTTCTTCGCCGCGCGCTTGGCTTTGGTCGCTGCGGCTATCTTCTGGGTTTTCTCCGACGGCTTCTTCGCTTTCTTCTCGCCTTTTGGCTGAGCGGCTTTCGGCTGAGACTGACCTTTCTGTTTGCGGAATGCGCTATCCGGCTCGAAGTTTACCTGCTTGCCCGCCTGACGGCGACGTCCGGAAGATTTACCTGCGCCGCCCTTCTTCGCTTTTTCACGCTCGGTCTTACCGACGTTGCGCGGCGCGCGCTCGCTGGAGATAAGCGAGAAGTCAATTTTACGCTCGTCCATGTTGACCGCTTCAACGCGCACTTCCACGCGATCGCCCAGTCGATAGGTCTGGCCGCCGGATTCACCAATCAGACGCTGTCCGACCTGATCGAAGCGGTAGTAGTCGTTATCGAGGGAAGAGACGTGCACCAGACCATCAATAAACAGCTCATCCAGACGGACGAAGAAACCAAAGCCGGTCACGCTGGCAATCACGCCCTTAAAGACGTTACCCACCTGATCCAGCATGAAATCACACTTCAGCCAGTCCGAAACATCGCGCGTCGCTTCATCAGCACGACGCTCGGTCATTGAACAGTGCGCCCCCAGCTGCAGCATCTCGTCCATGCTGTAGTGCCAGCCGCCGGTCTCGGTGCTATTGCCTTTATGTCCCTGCTCTTTCGCCAGTAAATACTTGATCGCGCGATGCAGCGAAAGGTCAGGATAGCGGCGAATCGGCGAGGTGAAGTGGGCATAGGATTGCAGCGCCAGACCAAAGTGGCCGCGGTTTTCCGGGTCGTATATCGCCTGTTTCATCGACCGCAGCAGCATGGTTTGCAGCATCTCTGCATCCGGACGATCGGCGATAGAGGTCAGTAATTCCGCATAGTCGCGCGGCTCCGGCTTGTTGCCGCCAGGCAGTTCAAGCCCCAGCTCCGCGAGCACCGAACGGAATGCGGTAATCGCTTCCGTACTCGGTTTGTCATGGATACGGAACAGCGCCGGTTCCTCGGCCTTCTCAACGAAGCGCGCAGCGGAGATGTTCGCCAGGATCATGCACTCTTCAATCAGCTTGTGCGCATCGTTACGCTGAGTCTGCTCAATACGTTCAATGCGGCGTTCAGCATTAAAGATGAATTTAGCTTCTTCACTCTCAAATGAGATACCGCCGCGCTCTTCACGCGCGCCGTCCAGCACTTTGTAGAGGTTATGCAGCTCTTCAATATGCTTAACCAGCGGCGCGTACTGCTCACGCAGATCCTGGTCGCCCTGCAGCATATGCCAGACTTTGGTATAGGTCAGACGGGCATGGGAGCTCATCACCGCTTCGTAGAATTTGAAGCCGGTCAGACGCCCCTTGGCCGAAATCGTCATTTCACAAACCATACAGAGCCTGTCGACCTGAGGATTCAGTGAACACAGGCCGTTAGAGAGCACTTCAGGCAGCATCGGAACCACCTGAGACGGGAAGTAGACCGACGTGCCGCGGCTGCGCGCTTCGCCATCCAGCGGCGTACCCGGGCGCACGTAGTAGCTCACATCGGCGATCGCCACCCACAGACGCCAGCCACCGCCGCGTTTCTTCTCGCAGTACACGGCATCATCAAAGTCACGGGCGTCTTCGCCATCAATGGTGACCAGCGGCAGGCTGCGTAAATCAACGCGCCCTTGTTTCGCCTCTTCCGGTACCTGTTCTTTCAGGCCGGCGACCTGTTTTTCGACCGCTGGCGGCCAGACGTAGGGAATTTCATGGGTGCGCAGGGCCATATCGACCGCCATGCCGGTACCCATATTGTCGCCGAGGACCTCAACGATCTTGCCGACCGCTTTGGTGCGGCGGGTTGGGCGCTGGGTCAGCTCAACCACCACCACAAACCCCATCCGCGCGCCCATGATCTGTTCCGGGGGGATCAGGATATCGAAGCTCAGGCGGCTGTCATCCGGCACCACGAAGCCAACGCCCGCATCGGTAAAGTAGCGGCCCACAATCTGGCCCGTTTTTGGCACCAGTACGCGGACAATACGCGCTTCGCGACGGCCTTTACGGTCGGCGCCCAGCGGCTGCGCCAGCACCTGATCGCCGTGAATACAGGTTTTCATCTGCTCGGACGACAGATACAGGTCATCTTTACGGCCTTCAACGCGCAGGAAGCCATAACCATCGCGATGACCGATAACGGTCCCTTTCAGCAGGTCAAGACGTTCCGGCAGCGCATAGCACTGACGACGCGTAAAGACCAGCTGACCATCGCGTTCCATTGCGCGCAGTCTGCGGCGCAATGCTTCTTGTTGTTCTTCGCCTTCAATATTCAGCTCTATTGCCAGCTCATCTCGGCTAGCCGGTTTTTCGCGTTTTGCTAAATGATCGAGGATAAATTCCCGGCTCGGGATTGGATTAGCGTATTTTTCAGATTCGCGGTCCAGGAAAGGATCTTGTGACATGTCGGTTCCTCCGTTGTCATCTCCAGTGAAGTTTACGTCACTCCACCAGTAATAATTTATAAAGCGGTTGATTCTTTTCAACCAAATCGGCCAGCGTGTAGTTATCCAGTTCCTTGAGAAAACTTTGCGCGGCTTCAGCAAGCGCCTGTTTCAGACGACAGGCGGGCGTAATATGGCAAAATTCGCTGCTGCAGTTGACCAACGAGAGCGGCTCCAGATCGCGAACAACATCACCCACGCGAATCATATTTGCCGGTTTCCCCAGACGAATTCCCCCGTTTTTTCCCCGTACCGCCGTCACGTACCCCACGCGACTTAGTTGATTGATTATTTTAACCATATGATTACGGGAAACGCCGTAAACCTCCGTCACTTCGGAGATGCTGGTCATTCTTCCATCCGGTAGCGACGCCATATAAATCAGCGCGCGTAATCCGTAATCAGTGAAACTCGTTAACTGCACAATCAACCTCAGGGAAAAGAAAAACAGAGTGCGTCGGTAGACAATTACTATTGATGATAAACCAGCCAGCGCTCAGGCCGCTAATTTATTTAAATGGGGCGGGCGAACAGCAAAAACAAGAGGCGCCTTAACGGCGCCCCTGGAGATCGTTATGCGTCGAACGGATCGCGCAAAATCATCGTCTCGGTACGGTCAGGACCGGTAGAGATAATATCAACCGGTACGCCGGTCAGCTCTTCAATGCGTGCGATGTAGTTCAGCGCTGCCTGCGGCAGACCGCTGCGCTCTTTCACGCCAAAGGTGGTTTCAGACCAGCCCGGCATGGTTTCGTAAATCGGCTCGATGCCTTCCCAGTTGTCAGCAGCCAGCGGAGTGGTCGTCACTTCGCGGCCATCCGGCATCCGGTAGGCTACGCAGATTTTAACTTCTTTCAGGCCGTCCAGGACGTCCAGCTTAGTCAGGCAGAAACCGGACAGGGAGTTAATCTGCACCGCGCGGCGCACCGCTACGGCATCCAACCAGCCGGTACGACGACGACGGCCGGTGGTAGCGCCAAACTCGTTACCCTGCTTGCACAGGAACTCGCCGGTTTCATCAAACAGCTCAGTCGGGAACGGACCCGCACCTACGCGAGTGGAGTACGCTTTGATGATACCCAGAACGTAGTCTACATAACGCGGACCCAGACCGGAGCCGGTCGCCACGCCACCTGCGGTGGTGTTGGAAGAGGTTACGTACGGATAGGTACCGTGGTCGATATCGAGCAGCGTACCCTGTGCGCCTTCAAACATGACGAAATCGCCACGCTTGCGCGCCTGGTCAAGCAGATCGGAAACGTCAACAACCATCGCGGTCAGGATGTCGGCAATCGCCATGACGTCATCGAGAACTTTCTGGTAATCAACCGCTTCAGCTTTGTAGAAATTCACCAGCTGGAAGTTGTGATATTCCATCACTTCTTTCAGTTTCTCAGCGAAGGTGGCTTTATCAAACAGATCGCCAACGCGCAGACCGCGGCGAGCCACTTTATCTTCGTAAGCCGGGCCGATACCGCGACCGGTCGTACCGATAGCTTTCGCGCCGCGCGCTTTTTCACGCGCGACATCCAGCGCAACGTGATATTCGAGGATAAGCGGGCACGCTTCAGAAAGCAGCAGACGCTCGCGGACAGGGATACCACGGTCTTCCAGACCTTTCATCTCTTTCATCAGCGCAGCCGGAGAAAGCACGACACCGTTACCGATGATGCTGGTGACATTCTCGCGAAGAATACCTGATGGAATGAGATGGAGGACGGTTTTTTCACCGTTGATTACGAGAGTATGGCCGGCGTTGTGACCGCCCTGATAGCGCACAACATATTTAGCCCGTTCAGTCAGGAGATCGACGATCTTCCCTTTACCTTCGTCACCCCATTGGGTGCCCAGTACGACGACGTTGTTACCCATTTTTCAAAATCACCGTTTGCTTAAAAATGGATTCTACCATCGCTTTTTCAGAGTTACAGCACTTTTTGCACTCAAAAGGCGGGAAATTAGTCTACTTTACGCTCAGCCAATCGTTTTCCTCAACATGTAGTAGATGACGATACCGGCAACCACAAGACCTCCGCCAAACCGGCGTAATAAATTATCCGGTAATTGGCTCATCGTGGCGACCATTCGACGCCACGCGCGCGGATAAAGCAGCGGCCCAAGCCCTTCAAGTACTAAAACCAGCGCCAGTGCCAGCCAGATTGTAGAGTTCATTATTCACCTTTATGTAAGTACAGCCACCGTCGCTCACCCCTGTGAGTCGTTGCTCAATTCATATTCTCCGGTATTTCATCATTGTTATGAACCGGCTTTATGAAACAAAATACATAACCCATTGGCGAACCCAAATCCGCTGCGAACATTGTAAAAAAGGCGCCTCAACGGGCGCCTTTTTGCTTACTCATTGCTTATCAGCGGGTCGCTGACGCGGGTGATTTCATATAGCGGAAGAAATCGCTGTCCGGGCTGAGAACCATCACATCCTGATTGCTCTGGAAGCTGTTCTCATACGCACGCAGGCTACGGATAAAGGCATAGAAGCCTGGATCCTGGCTGAATGCATCAGCAAACAGTTTCGCCGATTCAGCATCGCCTTCACCGCGCAGAATACGCCCCTGACGCTCGGCTTCCGCCAGCGTTTTGGTCACTTCATAATCCGCGGTCGCGCGCAGTTTTTCAGCTTCTTCCTGACCCTGTGAACGGTGACGACGCGCTACCGCTTCACGCTCGGCGCGCATACGGTTGTAGATCGCTTCAGACACTTCGGCAGGCAGGTTGATCTGTTTAATACGCACGTCGACGACTTCAATACCCAGCGCCGCCATACTGTTCGGGTTGATCACCTGAACCTTACCGTTCGTTTCTGCTTCAACACGCTCCGCCGCTTTAGCAATCGCGTCATCGGCAGCCGGCGTACTGACTTCATCTTCTGTGCCCGCAGAACCTGAGTTCAGCGCATCGCGGACTTCCAGGGTCAGACGGCCGCGGGAGTCGGTCACGATGTCTTTCACATCCAGACGGCCAATTTCAGAACGTAGACGGTCAGAGAATTTACGCTTCAGCAGCACCTCGGCCTGGGAAACGTCACCGCCGCCGGTTGCCAGGTAGTAACGGCTAAAGTCGCTGATGCGCCACTTGATGTAAGAGTCAACAATCAGGTCCTTCTTCTCTTTGGTAACAAAGCGGTCGGCCTGGTTGTCCATCGTCTGGATACGCGCATCAAGCATCTTCACGGATTCAATAAAAGGAATCTTGAAGTGAAGGCCAGGCGCGTACACCAGCGGTTTATTTTCATCGTCGCGCAGAACTTTACCAAAACGCAGCGTGATGCCGCGCTCGCCCTCTTTGACCACAAAGATGGACATGTAGAGCACCACCAGCACGATGACAATTATCGCGATAACAGATTTACGCATCGTTATTCCCCCTGACGCTGGTAGTCGTTACGCTGCGCGTTGGCGCGGCGTTGGTCCATAATGGTGCCTCCCGTAGAGGTAGAAGCGTTACTGGCGCTGTTTGAGCTGGATGCAGGCGGCAGACGCAGCAGATCGCTTGCGCCACTGCTATCGCTCTTTGCCGCCGGCGCGCCGGCGCCTTTCAGCATCTGATCCAGAGGCAGAACCATCAGGTTGCTCCCCTTATCGTTAACCAGCACTTTGCGCGTATGGCTCAGCACTTTTTCCATGGTTTCGATATACAGACGCTCGCGGGTAATTTCCGGAGCCGCTTTATACTCAGGCAGAATTTTTGCAAAACGAGCCACTTCACCCTGCGCTTCAAGAACGGTCTGGGTCTTATAGGCGCGAGCCTCTTCAAGGATACGCTGCGCCTGACCGTTAGCCCGCGGCTGGACTTCGTTGGTGTAAGCTTCCGCTTCACGAATGTACTGCTGTTCGTTTTCACGCGCGGCAATCGCATCATCAAACGCGGCTTTTACTTCCTCCGGCGGACGCGCCGTCTGGAAGTTGACGTCGAGCAGGGTGATACCCATGTTGTACGGACGAATGGTCTCTTCCAGCTCGCGCTGGGTATCGCTACGAATGACGGTACGTCCTTCGGTCAGGATACGGTCCATGGTGTATTTACCGATCACGCCACGCAGGGCGCTGTCGGTGGCCTGACGCAGGCTGTCGTCCGCGCTGGTGACGCTAAACAGATAGCGTTCCGGATCGGTCACGCGGTACTGCACGTTCATCTCAACGCGCACGACGTTTTCGTCAGACGTCAGCATGACGCCGGAAGCCGCCAGTTCGCGAACCGACTCAACGTTAACCGCCTGAACGTTATCAATGAAAGTAGGTTTCCAGTTAAGGCCAGGCTCAACCAGATGGCTAAATTTACCAAAGCGAGTGACGACGCCACGTTCAGCTTCTTTAATGGTATAGAAACCGCTGGCTGCCCAGATAATAACCGCAGCGGCAGCAACGATGCCGACGATACGTCCGCCCATTGGCCCGCGAGGTCCCTGAGAGCCGCTACCGCCGCCCAGTCCACCTTTTCCGCCACCCAAGCCGCCAAGTTTTTTACTTAGCTTACGGAAGATATCATCCAGATCGGGAGGTCCCTGCTCGCGACCGCCTTTGTTGCCATTTCCCCCAGAGTTGCCGCCTTGGTTATTGCTGCTTCCCCACGGGTCGCGGTCCTGTCCGTTATTACCGGGCTGATTCCACGCCATGTATATGCTCCATATTTGTTTTTGATATCCCCACAGGGGTCAATATCTTCAGGCAAGCTGCAAGGTCAAATCACGTATTCAACCAGCGCTGGCTCTTGTTTACAGAGGCGACGCCAGTCAACGATCGGCATGCGCACCTGCAGACCAACGCTACCGTCATCCTCCATCCACTCTTTCTCTATCGCCTGAAGCTGATAGAACCGGCTTCTCAACCGACCTTCCTGCGGTGGCAGGCGCAGCGTGTGCTGGGCCACTTCACCAGAAAGCCGTTCCGTCAAAGCCTGAAAAAGCAGCGGTACGCCAACCCCGGTCTGGGCGGAAAGCCAGACCCGAATCGGTTTATTTTCTTCATCCCGATCGATACGCGGCTCAAAATCATCCAGCATGTCGATTTTATTCATGACCAGCAGCGCCGGGATCTCATCAGCTTCGATTTCCGCGAGCACCGTATTCACTGCGTCAATATTTTCCTGCACGCGCACATCGGCAGCATCAATGATATGCAGCAACAGCGTCGCCTGGCGCGTCTCCTGGAGCGTCGCTTTAAACGCGGCCACCAGATCGTGCGGCAGGTGGCGAATAAAGCCTACGGTATCCGCCAGGACGGTTTCGCCGACATCAGGGACATCAATCCGGCGCAGCGTTGGGTCCAGAGTGGCGAACAGCTGGTTCGCAGCATAGACCTCGGCTTCGGTTATCTGGTTGAACAACGTGGATTTACCGGCGTTGGTATAACCGACCAGCGACACGGTTGGAATATCGGCTTTGGCGCGTGACCGCCGTCCCTGCTCACGCTGTTTTTCAACTTTTTCCAGTCGCGCCAGGATCTGCATAATACGGTTACGCAGCAAGCGGCGGTCAGTTTCGAGCTGGGTTTCCCCCGGGCCGCGCAAACCAATCCCGCCTTTCTGTCTTTCAAGGTGGGTCCAGCCGCGAACGAGGCGAGTCGCCATGTGGCGCAGCTGCGCCAGCTCGACCTGCAGTTTCCCTTCGTGGGTACGCGCTCGCTGGGCAAAAATATCTAAAATCAGGCCGGTACGATCGATAACCCGACATTCGCATAAGCGCTCCAGGTTTCGTTCCTGTGCCGGACTCAGGGCATGATCGAAGAGCACGACCGATGCACCGGTCGCTTTTACGGCTTCCGCAATTTCGACTGCTTTACCTTCACCAACAAAATACTTCGGGTGCGGTGCTTTACGGCTACCGGTAATCACCTGCATTGCTTCGACACCGGCGGAAGAGGCCAGAGTTTCAAACTCCTGGAGATCTTCCATATCTTTGTCTTGCGAAAAATAGATGTGTACCAGTACCGCCTGCTCACCGGCGTCATAACGGTCAAACAAGCGTAAACCCCTTATAAAATACCAGCGGGGAACGCAGAAAACCTGGCTCCCCGACGTGGAAAAACAGCATCTGCCTTATTCGGCGTCTTCGCTGTCTTGCTGCGGCGCAGAAGAACCCTGCGCACCACCACCGTGGTGATAGTTGTTTGTACCGCCGCCAGCATTGTTGCTGTGGTGTGACACCGGGCGAGACGGGACAACAGTAGAAATTGCGTGCTTATAGACCATCTGGCTGACCGTGTTTTTCAACAGGATCACGAACTGATCGAAAGACTCAATTTGCCCTTGCAGCTTAATACCATTCACCAAATAAATAGAAACCGGAACACGTTCCCGACGCAAAGCGTTCAGGAACGGATCTTGTAAAGATTGCCCCTTAGCCATTCTCTCTTTTCCTTATATGTATGCTTGTTTTGTACTCAGAACCTTACGATTCTTAAAAAAATTACGCACGATACCCGTTCAATTGTACACGTTCAGTCCAGGCTAGCACCAACAACCTGTAATACTTTGTTGAACGCTTGTTCAGGTTGTTCACTGTCTAACCAGTGGATACCTTCCCAACCGCGCAGCCAGGTCACCTGACGTTTAGCTAACTGTCTCGTGGCGCAAACACCTCGATAAACCATTTCATCATACGGGATCTCGCCATTAAGGTAAGACCACATCTGGCGATATCCGACACAACGAATGGAAGGCATATCCGTATGCAAATCTCCCCGGGCAAAAAGCGCCCGCACTTCTGCTTCAAAACCTGAAGCCAACATCTGATGAAAACGCTGTTCTATGCGCTGATGGAGCAGTTCACGGCTCGCCGGGGCGATGGCGAACTGGTGCACCTTATACGGCAGAGCATCACCTGACGTTTGCGTCAGCTCCGTTAAAGTTTTACCCGAAATGAAAAAAACTTCCAGTGCTCGGGAAAGTCTTTGCGGATCATTTGGATGAATACGCGCGGCGGCAACCGGATCAATTTCCTGTAGCTGCTGGTGTAACGCGTTCCATCCCTGCTCTGCGGCCTGTTGCTCGATCCTGGCTCTGACCTCAGGGTCAGCCGAGGGTAGAGGCGACAATCCTTCCAACAACGCCTTGAAATACAACATCGTTCCGCCAACCAGTAGCGGAATACGCCCGGCAGCGACGATATCGGCCATCTCTGCCAGCGCATCGCGGCGGAAATCCGCCGCGGAATAAGCTTCGGCCGGGTCAAGAATATCCAGCAGACGATGCGGCGCAGCGCTCAGCTCCGCGGCATCGGGCTTGGCCGTGCCTATGTCCATTCCTCGATAGATGAGGGCTGAATCAACGCTAATCAACTCTACTGGCAAAACTTTACGTAAGGCGATAGCCAATGCGGTTTTACCAGAGGCCGTCGGGCCCATTAAAAATATTGCCTTAGGCAGGCTTGCCTCAGTTACATCACTCATCTTTCAGGGCATTCATCGCCGAATGTAAATCAACAGGTTGTAACAGACCACCCGGCGGCGCTTTAACCAGCTGCGGGCATAAGCGTTCTATATCCGCCAGGACGGCAATCGCCTGCGCCATGTTCCACTGCGCATGTTCGCTCGCCAGATTACGCGCCATCCACTGAGCAATATTGCCGACGTCGACGGTTTTTTGCTGCGCCAGGTAGCCTATCAGTTCAGGAATCAAGATTTGTAAATTTTGTTGTCTTAAGGGTAAAGGCACTGCGCGCACCGTCACGTGGTGCGCATCGGACTGGAGTTCAATCCCGACCTCAGCCAGCGCCGACTGCGCCTGCTTGAGCGCGTCTTTTTCCTCGTCGGACACTTTTATCCGCAGCGGGATAAGCAGCGGTTGGGCGCAAACCGCCTCTGCGCCCGGCGTTAGCTGCGCCTGGCGCAGCCAGCGCTCAGCAACCGGCAGAGCCAGCAGCGCTAACTTACCGCCGCGCTCCAGCAGCGCGCAGTCGCTATCGATAATCGTCAGTACGCGGCCAAAGCTTTGGCTATGGCCCGACAGGCCTTCCGCTGCCGGTGCGGGAGCCAGGGGTTTACGCTCCGTGGCCGGCGTATCCAGCAGTTGGCGATAAAGCGCACCCTGCTGTTTTTGATAGCCTGGCTGCGCGTGCGGCCAGGCGGCTCCGCCAGATGAACCCGAGGCGGCGGACTCTCGCGAACCTCCGGTATTAAAACGCGGCGCGGCGGGCTCATCCCGGTAACGGGGAGCGGCGCTTTCACGCGCGACCGCCGGCTGGGCAAAATGATTGCCGCCCGCCGCAATGCGGTTTTCCGGCACCTGCCGCGGCGCGGGCTCATCGCCCTCTTCCGCCAACGGCACCTCCAGCTGCTGCTGCAGGACGCTCAGCACGCCCTGATAGATAAAGTCATGCACCAGGCGCGACTGATGAAAACGCACTTCATGTTTGGCCGGATGGACGTTCACATCCACCTGATGCGGATCTATCTTCAGATACAGCACAAAGGCAGGCTGCTGGTCGGCGCCCAGTTTGTCTTCACAGGCCTGGCGAATCGCGTGATTAATCAGGCGATCGCGCATCATCCGCCCATTGACGTAGCAATACTGAATCTCCGCCAGCGTCGGATTGGTATGTAGCGGATCGGCCACCCAGCCGCTGAGGGTCAGGTCGCCGTGCTGCCACTCAATCGCCAGCGCGTGTTCGAGAAATGGCAAACCGCAGATTGCGCCCAGACGCCGCTCGCGCTGGCCGTCCTGCGATACCGCCCGGTACTGGCGCACGGCCTTGCCGTTGTGGCTGAGGTTGATGGTCACGTCGAAGCGCGCCAGCGCAATGCGCCGCACGATCTCGTCGATATGGCCAAACTCGGTTTTCTCGGTGCGCATAAATTTGCGCCGGGCGGGGGTGTTATAAAACAGATCCAGCACTTCCAGCGTTGTTCCCACCGGATGCGCCGCCGGCTTCACGGTGACCGCCTGATCGCGCCCTTCGGCATAGGCCTGCCAGGCCTCCTGCTGATCTTCGGTACGCGAGGTCAACGTCAGGCGCGCCACTGAGCTAATACTGGCCAGAGCTTCGCCGCGAAAGCCGAGGCTAATGATCGCCTCAAGGTCATCCAGCGAAGCAATTTTACTGGTGGCGTGACGAGCCAGCGCCAGCGCCAGCTCGTCTTTTTTGATGCCGCAGCCGTTATCGCGAATGCGGATTAACTTCGCCCCGCCGCGCTCAATATCAATGTCGATACGCGTCGCCCCGGCATCGAGGCTATTTTCCACCAGCTCTTTGACCACCGACGCCGGACGTTCCACCACTTCACCTGCGGCAATCTGGTTGGCGAGCTGCGGCGGTAGAACCTGAATCGGCATGGCCGTCTCCTTAATTTAACAACGTCCCGTCTGACGAACCTGCGCTGGCAGTCTGCGCGGCTGCCCCGCGCGGCGCGGATTGCAGAGGATGCTGCATAAAGTAGTTACGCAGGCCGTTATAAATCGCCTCTGCGACCTGCTGCTGATAAGCATCGCTACCCAGCAGCCGCTCTTCGCCGGTATTACTGATAAAACCCGTTTCCACCAGGATCGACGGGATATCCGGCGAACGCAGCACGCCGAGGCTGGCATGCTCAGGGCGACGCTTATGTAAATCGCCGATCCGCTGCAGCTGGCTCAGCACATTGGTCGCCACATCATACCCGACGCGCTGGGAATGGCCGAACTGTAAATCCAGCACCGCCTGGCTCAGGTAAGGGTCCGACTGGCTGTTGGCCAGTACATCGCCCGCGCCGCCCAGCAGTTCTGACTGTTTCTCATGCTGCTCGAGCCAGCCGGCCATTTCGCTGTTCGCGCGACGGTTGGAAAGCACCCAAACCGAGGCCCCGGTAGCATCGCGATTCGGCGCAGCGTCGGCGTGAATCGAGACAAGGAAATTGGCGTTTTGCTTACGTGCGACGTCAGAACGCCCCATGACGGAAATGAAATAATCGCCGTCGCGCGTTAGCACGGGCCTGAACTGCGGATCGGCATTCAGCAGCGCGCGGAGCTTACGCGCAATCGCTATGGTCACATTCTTTTCTTTCGTGCCGTTCGGACCAATGGCTCCCGGATCCTGGCCGCCGTGGCCGGCGTCAATGGCGATAATCACTTTATCGTCGCCGGAAACGGTACGCGCCGCAGGACGCGTTACGCTACTGGTGCTGGTCACCGCGGTAAGCCGGTCGTTATCGGCTTTAAACGGGTTGCGCGCGGGTTCGCTCGGACGCACGGGCTGCGCCACGGGCCTTTCCGCCTGTCTAACCACCACTGGCTGAGGTGGAGGCGGAGGCGGCGCGTCGGCGTTAATCGTAAACACCACGGTGTAGTTAGAGCCGTTCTGCTGTTTCACCGCGCGGGTTTTGCCATCGGCGGTGAGATCCACCAGCAGGCGCAGCGACTGCGTATCCTGCGGCGTCCCGGAACGAATGCTTTTTACCAGATTATTGCCGCTAAACTGCAGCGGTAGCCCCTGGAGTACGCCAGTCTGTTTAATATCCAGCGCCACGATGCGTTTGCCCTGGGGGCTAAACGAATATTCAGGTTCGCCGATAAAGCTAATGGTAATGCGGGCCTGCCGATCGCCATTTGAGACCTGGATATCGGATAAACTTGCCGCAGTGGCCTGAATGCTGAACAGCATCAGTGCGGCGGCCAGCCAACTGGTTAAGCGATACATCATCCCGTCGTCCTTCAGGCTAATTAGCCAAACGCGCCAATAAAGACTCACCCAATGAGGAGACCGCAGTTACGCGCGCCTCACGCCCTTGTGCCTGATACTCAAGGTGAATTTCAACATCCGGGTCCGGCAGTACTCCCGTGCCCTGCTGAGGCCATTCCACCAGGCAGATAGCATCGT
The DNA here is from genome assembly GCF_040064575.1 of Klebsiella sp. CN_Kp106. Lineage (NCBI taxonomy): Bacteria > Pseudomonadati > Pseudomonadota > Gammaproteobacteria > Enterobacterales > Enterobacteriaceae > Klebsiella > Klebsiella sp. CN_Kp106. The sequence goes on from NZ_JBEAIG010000014.1 coordinate 118,679, forward strand.
CAGTAAAATAATCGCGGATCCCCATAAACTCGAGTTCCTCAGGATCCGCCAGGCGATAAAGATCGAAGTGATAGACCATCAAATTATCGAGACTGTATGGCTCGACGAGGGTGTAGGTTGGGCTTTTAACGTTGCCACGGTGACCGAGAGCCTGAAGGAAACCGCGGCTAAAGGTGGTCTTACCCGCCCCTAAATCGCCATACAAATAGATGACCGTCGCGCCAGCGCATGCCTGCGCGACGCGGTTGCCAAGGCTTAAAGTCGCCTGCTCATCGGGTAAAGGAATCACTCGGTTAATCATGGTCTACGTCAATCACATCCGGGTTAACAACACGCCTGAGCGTGAAAAAAAGATCGGTCGCCAGCATTCCGCGGGTGCCGTGTCTCGCCGCCAGCCGATCGGCGGCTTCGCCATGAGCAACGCATCCGGCGCAGGCAGCATCATACGGCGTCAGGCGCTGGCCTAACAACGCAGCGATAATACCGGTCAGCACATCGCCCATCCCGCCGCTGGCCATCCCAGCGTTACCGGCGTCGATAATAGCCATTTCGCCCGTTTCGCTCGCCACGATCGTACCTGCACCTTTCAGCACCACGATGCCACCATAACGTTTTACCAGACGTTGTGCAGAATGTAAGCGATCGTTTTCAATTTCTGCCACACTCACGTTCAGCAGGCGGGCGGCTTCGCCGGGATGCGGCGTCAGCACGCGATTGTGACGTTTATCGGGATTGATTGCCAGCAGGTTCAGCGCATCCGCATCCCAGACCATCGGTTTGCGAAAATTCTCCGCCTGGCGTAGCGCATTTTTACCCCACTCGCCCTGCCCCAGACCCGGCCCAATCGCAATGACATCCGCCCAGTGCAGACTCTCTTCGAGAGAACGGGACGTCAGCTCATGGACCATCAGCTCCGGTCTGGCGGTCAGAATGGGGGCAATGTTGTCCCGGTGAGTCAGTACTCGCACCAGCCCGGCGCCCGCGCGCAGCGCCGCTTCACCGCTCATTCGTATGGCGCCCGCCGTCCCCGGTTCGCCGCCAATAATCACCAGCTTACCGTGGTCGCCTTTGTGCGAGGTTGGACGCCGCGGCGGCAGCCAGCCGGGGAGCTGCGAGGCATCGAAGCGACTGAGCGCCGTCGTTTGGCCTGCCAGCCAACCCTCAAGCCCCAGGGCGTGGTGATGCAAACGGCCAACGACATCGCGGGCTTTTCCGGTCAGCAGCCCCGGCTTAAGCGCGATAAAGGTGATGGTATGAGCGGCATGGATAACCGCGCCCGGCGTCGTCCCCGTTTGCGCATTCAGGCCGGAGGGGATATCCAGCGCCACAACCGCAGCCGGATGGGCATTTGCCCGCGCGATCAGCGCCGCAACGTTTTCCCGGGGCGCGCTCTGTAACCCGGTACCGAGCAGGCCGTCAATAATCAGCGTGATATCTTCCGGCCAGGGAATGCTGGCAGCATGAATCGTGCCGCCGGCGTTGAGCCACTCCTCACGCGCGAGGCTGGCCTCTTCCGGCAGCGGCTTCTCGCTCTCCAGCGCCAGCAGCGTGACCTGAATGCCTCGCGACTGTGCCAGGCGAGCCACCACGTAGCCGTCGCCGCCGTTATTACCGTGGCCGCAGAGAATCAGCCAGTGCTGGCTTTCAGGATACTGGACGCGCGCAAGCTCAAAAGCCGCTTCGCCCGCACGACGCATCAGTTCATACAACGTCAGCCCAAGGGCATCCGCCGCCTCTTTTTCCGCTCGCCGTAGCGCCTCCGCCGACCAGATGATATGTGGTATACTCCCGGTGTTTTTCGTCATCGTATGGTCCATCATGTCACAGCCCCTCGATCTCAATCAGTTAGCGCAGCAAATCAAACAATGGGGCACAGAGTTGGGGTTCCAGCAGGTCGGTATTACTGATACCGATCTCAGCGCCAGCGAACCTAAACTGCAGGCGTGGCTGGATAAACAATACCACGGCGAAATGGCGTGGATGGCGCGTCATGGCATGATGCGCGCGCGCCCCCATGAGCTCCAGCCCGGTACCCTGCGCGTAATTAGCGTGAGAATGAACTATCTGCCCGCTAATGCCGCTTTCGCCCGCACCCTGAAAGACCCCGCGGTGGGTTACGTTAGCCGTTACGCCCTCGGACGGGACTATCACAAGCTATTACGTCATCGCCTGAAAAAATTAGGTGAGATGATTCAGGGACAGTGTGCTTCGCTCAATTTTAGACCTTTTGTCGATTCCGCGCCGATTCTTGAACGCCCTTTAGCCGAAAAAGCGGGGCTGGGATGGACAGGTAAGCACTCGCTCATCCTTAGCCGCGATGCCGGCTCGTTCTTTTTCCTCGGTGAACTGCTTATCGATCTCCCTCTTCCCATTGACCAGCCCGTCAAGGAAGAGTGCGGCCGCTGCGTTGCCTGCATGACCATCTGCCCGACCGGCGCCATCGTCGAGCCCTATACCGTCGATGCCCGGCGCTGTATTTCCTATCTGACTATCGAACTGGAAGGCGCTATTCCGGAAGAGTTTCGTCCGCTGATCGGCAACCGCATATACGGCTGCGATGACTGCCAGCTGATTTGCCCGTGGAACCGCTTCGCGCAGCTCACCGATGAAGAGGATTTCAGCCCGCGCAAGGCGCTACACGCCCCGGCGCTTATTGAGCTGTTCGCCTGGAGCGAACCCTGGTTTTTAAAAGTGACGGAAGGTTCGGCCATTCGCCGTATTGGTCATCTGCGCTGGCTGCGTAATATCGCCGTCGCGTTGGGCAACGCGCCCTGGGATGAAGCGAACCTGAAGGCGCTGGAAAGCCGCAGGGGTGAGCACCCGCTTCTCGACGAACATATCGAGTGGGCGATGGCGCAGCAAATTGAAAAGAGAAATGCCAATGTGGTTGAAGTGCAGTTACCCAAAAAGCTGCGTCTGGTCAGGGTGGTTGAAAAAGGGCTACCGCGCGACGCCTGATTCATTCACAGGGTGTGAATAAAAATAAAAACACATTGCGTTTCAAGGGGCAGACGTTCGTCAAGTGATCGGATTAACACTTTGAAATGAAATTTAACTGTTACATTTCAATTAGATATAAGAATACTATTTACATGGTGAAGTAATTTTCTGAGAGAGGACGAAAGGTTAACCTGTGGATAACTCTGTTCACAGTATTTTCAGGACCGCACGAAAATCATCACCGGCGCGTGCTTGCGCTGTGGATAAACTGGGTATGAGAAGATATTTGGAGCGGGAAACGAGACTCGAACTCGCGACCCCGACCTTGGCAAGGTCGTGCTCTACCAACTGAGCTATTCCCGCTTGGGTGTGGTAACTTTCAAATTTTGGAGCGGGAAACGAGACTCGAACTCGCGACCCCGACCTTGGCAAGGTCGTGCTCTACCAACTGAGCTATTCCCGCATACTTCTGGCCATATTTCTATGGCGTCGTGATTTGCATTTCTGCTTCGTCACGGGAGGCGCATTATACGAGAATTCGATTTACCTGCAACCCCCCTGAGCGCAATTTTTTTCGTTTTTGGTTTAAGTGACCACTTTATCACCACACACCGGCCTGAATTGTCTAAATAACCAGCAAATGCGGCAAAATCACTTTTTCCGGGCCCGCTAAAGGCGCAAAATCGCTCAAGTTTATAGGCGGATATCGCCCGCTGACGGTCAACAACGATGACAACCAGGGAAATAAAATGAAAAAAGCGCTTACCGTCCTGCTGCTGGCCACGCTTGCCACAGGAACAGCATCGGCAACAACGCTACATTTTGGGACAACGACGGCCAATCCGCCGTATGAAACCGTCAATGGTAAAAATCAGCCCACGGGTTTTGATATCGACCTGGCCAACGCGCTGTGCAGGCAGATGCAGGTCGAATGCAAATTCACTCCCCAGGGGTTCGATACCCTCATCCCGGCGCTGCGCTTTAAGAAATTCGACGCCGTGATTGCCGGTATCGAAGTGATTCCGATGCGAGAAAAGCAGGTTGCGTTCAGCCATCCCTATCGTCAGGCGCTGTCCGGCGTAGTTGTCACAGCGAAAGACGCCGCCCATACCTTTGCCGATCTGAAGGATAAAAAAATCGGCGTCGTGAAAGGCACCCTTCATCAGCACTATCTGCGGGACAAACAAAAAGCCGTGCATGCGGTGCCTTACGACAGCGACGAAAGCGCCCTGAGCGCGCTGAAAGAAGGCGTGATTAGCGGCGTGATGGGCGATCAGGAGACGTTAACGAAATGGCTCCAGGATAACCCCGACTACGCCATGATGGACGAACGCGCCACGGATCCCGGCTACTACGGTAAGCAGTACGCCATTGCGGTACGTAAAGACGATCCTGAGCTGCTGAATAACATCAATGCCGCTCTGGATGTCGTAAAAGCCTCGCCGGAGTTCCAGGCCATGGAACAGAAGTGGTTTAAATAGTCGATGGTATGACCGGGGCGTGTTGGCCCCGGCACGGGCGTTAAAGCTTAATAAAGTGTTCGCGATAGTAGGCCAGTTCCGCGACCGATTCGCGAATATCGTCCATCGCCTGATGGGTTCCTTGTTTCTTAAAGCCGTCGAGAATTTCCGGCTTCCAGCGACGAGCCAGCTCTTTCAGCGTGCTGACGTCCAGATAACGGTAGTGGAAATACGCTTCCAGCTCAGGCATATATTTAAACAAGAAGCGGCGATCCTGGCCGATGCTATTGCCGCAGATCGGCGACTTACCCGCCGGTACCCACTTTTTGAGGAATTCGATAGTCGCCAGTTCGGCTTCACGATCGCCCTGGGTACTCGCCTTCACCCGCTCCACCAGCCCGCTGCCGGTATGGGTACGCACGTTCCACTCGTCCATCAGCGCCAGCTGCTCGTCTGACTGGTGCACCGCAATGGTCGGCCCTTCCGCCAGAATGTTCAGATTCGCGTCGGTCACCAGGGTGGCGATTTCGATGATGCGATCGCGCTCCGGATCCAGCCCCGTCATTTCAAGATCGATCCAAATCAGGTTGTTTTCATCTGCACTCATGTTATTTTCCACCCTTCTTACGTCACTATATTCATCTAAAATAGCGTGTATCATAGAGGTTTTGCCCGTACAGGGCGACCAGGAGCCAGTTCGATTGAGTAAAAATAAACTCTCCAAAGGCCAACAGCGCCGCGTGAAGGCCAACCACCAGCGCCGCCTGAAAACGACTTCGGAGAAGGCCGATTTTGATGACAACCTGTTCGGTGAGAAATCCGAAGGGACCGTCATTAGCCGCTTTGGCATGCATGCCGATGTCGAATCCGCCGACGGTAGCGTCCACCGTTGCAACATACGCCGCACTATCCGTTCGCTGGTCACCGGCGATCGCGTGGTCTGGCGGCCTGGCAAAAGCGAAGCTGACGGCGTCAACGTCAAGGGCATCGTCGAGGCCGTCCATGAACGGACCTCCGTACTGACGCGTCCGGATTTCTACGACGGCGTCAAACCCATCGCCGCCAATATCAATCAGATTGTTATTGTTTCCGCGATCTTGCCTGAGCTTTCTCCGAATATTATCGACCGCTACCTCGTAGCCTGCGAAACGCTGAACGTTGAGCCGCTGATCGTGCTCAATAAGATCGACCTGCTGGACCAGGCGAGCATGGACTTCGTCAACGAGCAAATGGACATTTATCGCCATATTGGTTACCGCGTACTGATGGTCTCCAGCCGCACGCAGGATGGCCTGAAGCCGCTTGAAGAGGCGCTCACCGATCGTATCAGTATCTTTGCCGGGCAGTCAGGGGTAGGCAAATCCAGCCTGCTGAACGCGCTGCTGGGCCTGCATGATGACCAAATCCTCACCAATGACGTTTCGGATGTCTCCGGACTGGGGCAGCACACCACCACGGCCGCGCGCCTGTACCACTTCCCGCACGGCGGCGATGTGATTGACTCGCCGGGCGTACGCGAGTTCGGCCTGTGGCATCTCGACGCGGAACAAATCACCCACGGCTTTGTCGAATTCCATGATTATTTAGGCCGCTGCAAATACCGCGACTGCAAACACGACAATGACCCGGGCTGCGCCATTCGCGAAGCGGTGGAGAAAGGCGAAATCGCCGAAAGCCGGTTTGAAAACTACCATCGCATTCTGGAAAGCATGGCGCAGGTACAGGTAAAAACGCGTAAAAGCTTTTCATCAACCGATGACTGACATTTAAGCTGAGCATCGTTAGAATCGTCCCCCTTTTTTCAGGCTCCGCTGCTACGCGGGGCCAGGAACGACAAATAATGGCCTGGAGGCTACCTTGTTAAACGATCTTAAACTTTCACTGCAATACATTCTGCCTAAACTGTGGCTCACCCGCCTCGCAGGCTGGGGTGCACGCAAACGAGCAGGCTGGCTGACAAAACTGGTCATCGATCTGTTCGTGAAATATTACAAGGTCGATATGAAAGAGGCGCAAAAGCCTGACACCGCCAGCTACCGTACCTTTAACGACTTCTTCGTTCGCCCGCTGCGCGACGACGTCCGTCCGCTAAACACAGACCCGAGCGTGCTGGTAATGCCCGCCGACGGCGTCATCAGCCAACTGGGCGCCATTGAAGACGACAAAATTTTGCAGGCTAAAGGCCATAACTACAGCCTGGAAGCGCTGCTGGCCGGTAACTACCAGATGGCTGACCTGTTCCGTAACGGTAGCTTCGTTACCACCTATCTTTCGCCGCGCGATTACCACCGCGTGCATATGCCGTGCAACGGTATTCTGCGCGAAATGATCTACGTGCCGGGGGATCTGTTTTCCGTAAACCATCTGACCGCGCAAAACGTGCCGAATCTTTTTGCCCGCAACGAGCGCGTCATCTGCCTGTTCGATACTGAGTTTGGCCCTATGGTGCAAATCCTCGTCGGCGCCACCATCGTCGGCAGCATCGAAACCGTGTGGTCCGGTACCGTCACGCCGCCGCGCGAAGGCATCATTAAGCGCTGGACCTGGCCTGCTGGCGATAGCGAAGGCTCCGTCGCCCTGCTGAAAGGCCAGGAGATGGGCCGCTTTAAGCTGGGCTCCACGGTGATTAACCTGTTTGCTCCGGGCCAGGTGAAGCTGGTTGAGCAGTTACAAAGCCTGTCGGTGACCAAAATAGGCCAGCCGCTGGCGATCGCGCCTGAAGCCACAGCGCCGGTAGAGCCCGCGCCGCTGGCGGAAGAAGAAGTCCGCGCTGAACACGCAGCCAGCCCGCTGGTTGACGATAAACAAGACGAAGGTTAATTCCTGAAAAAAGGTTACGCCGTGCGCCTGATATACACTTTCCTGTTGGCCTGGTGCCTCAGTTTTGGGGCGTACGCAGCGACAGCCCCGGATGCTAAACAGATAGCCCAGGAGCTGGAACAGGCGAAGGCGGCAAAGCCCGCCCAGCCTGAAACCGTTGAAGTCCTGCAATCTGCCCTGAACGCCCTTGAGGAGCGAAATGCTTCCCTTGAGCGCGCCCGTCAGTACCAGGACGTTATCGATAACTTCCCCAAACTGTCGCAAAACCTGCGCGCGCAGCTCAATAATCTCAGCGATGAGCCGCGCCAGGTCTCCACTACCCTCTCCTCCGATGCCCTGAACCAGGAGATTCTCCAGGTCAGCAGCCAGCTGCTGGAAGCCAGTCGTAAAGCTCAGCAGGAGCAGGATCGCGCCCGCGACATCGCCGACTCCCTCAACCAGCTGCCGCAGCAGCAGAGCGATGCCCGCCGCCAGCTGAATGACGTTGAACGCCGGGTCGGCGCGCAAAGCAGCAATACCCCGCTGGCACAGGCGCAAAATCTTGGTCTGCAGGCGGAGTCCGCGCGGCTGAAAGCGCTGGTCGATGAGCTGGATCTGGCGCAGCTTTCCGCCAATAACCGCCAGGAGCTCTCACGGTTGCGATCCGAGCTGGCGCAGAAAGAGAGCGAGCAGCTCGACGCCTGGCTACAGGCGCTGAGAAATCAGCTCAATAACCAACGGCAGCGCGAGGCGGAGAAAGCGCTGGAAAGCACCGAACTGCTGGCGGAAAACAGCGAAAATCTGCCGCCGGATATCGTGGCGCAGTTTAAAGTTAACCGCGAGCTGTCGCAGGCGCTCAACCAGCAGGCGCAGCGGATGGATTTGATCGCCTCGCAGCAGCGCCAGGCGACCAATCAGACCCTCCAGGTGCGTCAGGCGTTAAACACCCTGCGCGAGCAGTCCCAGTGGCTGGGCTCTTCCAATCTGCTTGGCGAAGCCCTGCGCGCGCAGGTGGCGCGGCTGCCGGAAATCCCGCGGCCGCAGCAGTTGGATACCGAAATGGCGCAGCTGCGCGTGCAGCGTTTACGCTATGAAGATCAGCTCGGCAAACAGCCTCAGCTAAGACAAATTCGTCAGGCCAGCGGTGAACCGCTCACCGCGGAACAGAACCGTATTCTGCAGGCCCAGATGCGCACGCAGACCGAGCTGCTCAACTCCCTGCTGCGCGGCGGCGATACGCTTATGCTCGAACTGACCAAGCTGAAGGTCGCCAACGGTCAGCTAGAGGATGCGCTTAAAGAGATCAACGAAGCGACCCACCGCTATCTGTTCTGGACCTCGGACGTCAGCCCAATCGGCTTCTCATGGCCGCTGGAGATCGTTCAGGATCTCCGCCGCCTGATCTCGCTCGATACCATGAGCCAGCTCGGTAAGGCCAGCATGATGATGCTGACCAGTAAAGAGACCCTGCTGCCGCTCTTCGTCGCGCTCATTCTGGTGGGGTTCAGTATTAGCTCACGCCGCCATTTCACCAGCTTCCTTGAGCGCTCCAGCGCGCGCGTCGGTAAGGTTACGCAGGATCACTTCTGGCTCACCCTGCGCACGGTGTTCTGGTCCATACTGGTGGCCTCGCCGCTGCCGGTGCTGTGGATGACGCTGGGCTACGGGCTGCAGGCCGCCTGGCCTTTCCCGCTGGCCGTGGCGATTGGCGATAGCGTCACCGCCACGGTACCGCTGCTGTGGGTCGTGATGATTTGCGCCACGTTCGCTCGCCCTAACGGCCTGTTTATCGCCCACTTTGGCTGGCCGCGCAGCCGCGTCAGCAAAGCGATGCGCTACTACCTGATGAGCATCGGGCTGATCGTGCCGCTGATTATGGCGCTGATTACTTTCGATAACCTCAACGATCGCGAGTTCTCCGCCTCGCTGGGCCGCCTCTGCTTTATGCTGATTTGCGGCGCGCTGGCGATGGTGACCCTGAGCCTGAAACGCGCCGGCATTCCGCTGTATCTCGACAAAGAAGGCAGCGGCGACAATATGCTGAACCGGCTGCTGTGGAATATGCTGCTCGGCGCGCCGCTGATAGCAATGCTGGCGGCGGCGATCGGCTATCTCGCCACGTCGCAGGCGCTGCTCGCCAGGCTTGAAACCTCGGTCGCCATCTGGTTCCTGCTGCTGGTGGTTTATCACATCATACGCCGCTGGATGCTGATCCAGCGGCGCCGCCTGGCGTTCGATCGCGCGAAGCACCGTCGGGCGGAGATCCTCGCCCAGCGCGCCCGCGGCGAAGAGGAAGTCCAGCATACCAGCAGCCCGGAAGGTTCGATGGAAGCTGAGGTCAGCGAGGTCGATCTTGATGCCATCAGTACCCAGTCGTTGCGTCTGGTGCGCTCCCTGCTGATGCTGATCGCGCTGGTGTCGGTTATCGTGCTGTGGTCAGAAATCCACTCCGCGTTTGGCTTCCTGGAGAATATCTCGCTGTGGGACGTCACCTCCACGGTACAGGGCGTTGAGAGCCTGGAGCCGATTACCCTCGGCGCGGTGCTGATAGCCATCCTGGTGCTGATTATTACTACCCAGCTGGTGCGCAACCTGCCCGCGCTGCTGGAGCTGGCTATCCTCCAGCATCTGGAACTGACGCCGGGCACCGGCTACGCCATCACCACCATCACTAAGTATCTGCTGATGCTGATCGGCGGTCTGGTCGGCTTCTCGATGATTGGGATTGAGTGGTCCAAGCTGCAGTGGCTTATTGCCGCGCTCGGTGTGGGTCTCGGTTTTGGCCTGCAGGAGATCTTCGCCAACTTTATCTCGGGCCTGATTATCCTGTTTGAGAAACCGATCCGCATTGGCGATACGGTCACCATTCGCGATCTCACCGGCAGCGTGACGCGTATTAATACCCGCGCCACCACCATCAGCGACTGGGACCGTAAAGAGATTATCGTACCGAACAAGGCGTTCATCACCGAACAGTTCATCAACTGGTCGCTGTCGGATTCCGTGACCCGCGTGGTGCTAACGGTGCCTGCTCCGGTAGATGCCGATACCGAAGAGGTGGCGCAGATCCTGTTAAATGCCGCGCACCGCTGTTCATTGGTTATCGATACCCCGGCGCCGGAAGCGTTCCTCGTTGATCTGCAGCAGGGGATCCAGATTTTCGAGCTGCGTATCTACGCCGCCGAAATGGGTCACCGGATGCCGCTGCGCCACGAGATGCACCAGCTGATTCTGGCCGGATTCCGCGAGCACGGTATCGATATGCCGTTCCCGCCGTTCCAGATGCGCCTGGAGAGCATCGATGGCAGAAAAAGCAGCAGGGCGCTGACCTCGGCAGGGAAAACCAGCCGCACGCCCGGCAGCCTGTAAGAACGGCCTTGCCTGAACGCAGGCAAGGCCAGCGTTTTAGCTCTCCTCGACCATCAGCTGCACCGCCGTACGCCGGCGGTAATTCTCATAGATCCCCAGCGCCAGCAGCGAAAAGAAAGCCGGTCCGCCGACCATCCACAGCGCGCTGCTCCAGTCACCCGCTTCCATCACCGGCTCAATCACGGTAAAGATATTGGCAAATGCCACCACCAGTACCACAACGGCGGTCGCCAGCAGCGTCGAGCCGCGGTGTTTAAAAATCACAAAGGGGCGATCGAGATCCTGCTTCGCCTTAAAAAAAGGAAATGCCAGCGTTAAAAACAGATACGGCAGCGTCATAGAGACATTCGCCATCAGCGTCAGTTTGTTATAAAACGCCGACGCGGTATCGCCCCCAAAGGAAACCAGCAGAATAAACACGCTCACCAGCAGGCACTGCCACCACATGGCGTTCGCCGGCATACCGTTAGCGTTAATTCGCGTCATTGCTAAAGGCCAGAGCGCTTTTGGCGTGCCCTGAATAATCGCCTTTAACGGCGAGTAGCTCAGGGTAAAGAAAGCGCCGGTATAAGCGAGGAACATGGCGAGTCCGGTGATTCTGGCAAACCATAATCCGCTCAGGGCGGCGACGGCGGGCGGCAGATGCATCGCATTAGCCAGGGTGGCGCCAAGGTGGGTCATCAGCACGTAGGTGATATTACCGAGGTTCGTGGAAGGGTTGCTCAATACCTGCTGCCAGTTGGCGCTCACGCCCCACAGAACAATCGCCAGCGAATAGCCAACAGAAATGACGACCGCCGCGATAACAATGCCTTTGGCAAAATTCTTTTCCGGCTGCTCGGTTTTATCCACCAGACCGCCAACCGCTTCGATTCCGCCGTAGGCAAAGATGGCAAAAACCACGAACGATAGCATCGCCAGACCGGACTGATAGTCTGGATTAGGCGAGGCCGTGAAATCCAATGGTTGGGCAAAATGGCCGCCGTTGAGCAGTAAAATCACCAGGCTCACCAGCAGCAGGACCAGATTAAGGCCCATGACCGCGATCCCGCCGACGGCGGTAATTTTGGCGATTTTGTGCATGCCTTTTACCGCGACAAAGGTCACCAGCAGCATCCAGAACGCGGCAAGAATACCGACCGTTTGCGTGGAGGTCAGTCCGGCCAGCGCCCAGGATTGCGTTTTATCCGCGCCGAATAAGAATGTGGAAAACGGCACCCAAATTTTAGCCGCCGTGCTGACCATCCAGACCACATAGGATGAAAACCACATAAAGGCCCCCATAAACGCAAAGCGCGGGCCGACGCTATGATTCATCCATGAATAGATCCCGCCCTCCTCCTTACGATAGGCCGCTCCCATCTCCGCCATCATTAGCGCAAAAGGGATAAAGAAAAACAGAGCGGAGAAGAGATAAAACGGCATCGCGCTGTAACCCATCAGGTAGAACGCTGAGGGGCTGTTTGCAAAACCAAATACCGAGGTGAAGATCATTAATATCAGCCCAATCAGGCTCATCTTCTTTATTTGCTGGTGCATAAATCTATCCAAACGCGGTATCGCGGCAGAGGATGCCGGATAGCCCAAAAAAATGAGCGCGGATAGTAGCAAAAAACCAAACGGTTCTTGTGGGTATTAGGGCTAAAAGGCGGGCTTCCCTTCCATCATCGAAAGGGAAGCTGAGAGAGGATCAGGCGCGGTCGACGGTGAAAGAGAGAACCTCACCGATGCTTTCTGCCCCCAGGGCCAGCATCACGACGCGGTCAACGCCCAGCGCCACGCCGGAACAATCCGGCAGCCCGGCTTCGAGAGCGGCCAGCAGATGACGATCGATTGGCTGCTGCGGCAGGCCGCGAGCGGCGCGCTTGCGGTTATCCTGCTCAAAACGCTGCTGCTGTTCGCGCGCGTCGGTCAGCTCATGAAAACCGTTCGCCAGCTCAATGCCTTTGTAATAGACCTCAAAACGTTCCGCCACGCGGTGATCTTCGGTGCTGATTTGCGCCAGCGACGCCTGGCTTGCCGGGAAGTGATAAATAAACGTCGGACGATCTTTACCGATGTGCGGCTCGACGCCCATGGTAAAAAGTAGCTGAAGCAGCGTATCCCGGTCCTCTTCCGTATCGGCGATATTGCTCAGATCCAGCTTCGCCGCCACTTCGCGCAGCTGCGTTTTATCCGCCGACAGCGGATCGATTTCCAGATGACGCTGGAAGGCTTGCTGATAGGAGAGGCTTTCGGCTGGCTGGCAGTCGAGGACCTGCTGGAGCAGATCGTCCACTTCATTGATCAGCCGGTACATGTCATAGCACGGACGATACCACTCCAGCATGGTGAATTCCGGGTTATGGTGGCGCCCCATCTCTTCATTGCGGAAGCTACGGCACAGCTGAAACACCGGGCCGCAGCCGGCCGCCAGCAGGCGCTTCATGTGATACTCCGGGCTGGTCATCAGGTACAGATTCAGCCCCTGAGAATGACCAGGACCGACGAAACGCGTCTCAAACGGGACCATATGAATATCCGTCACCGTCGCCTGACTCATGCAGGGCGTCTCCACCTCCAGCACGCCGCGGTCGGTAAAGAAACGGCGAATTTCCGCCATGACCGCTGCACGTTTTAATAGATTTGGAATGGATGCGCTCGGCTGCCAGGTTGCCGTTTCGCTCATGGTACGTTCTCCGATTTGAAACAAGGGCACGAAGTCTACTCGTAACTGGCGGATGAAACAAATTTTGTGCGAATACGTAAACGCGTTACATACACTTAATTTATTGATAACCCAAAAACATAAAGCAATGAGATAAACGACCGCACAGAACGATAAAAAAATCGAACACGTCAATTTTCCCTCATAACCCTACGGCTATACTCCTTACCTATAAAGGAGCAGTGATACGTTTTCGCCAGCCCGGCGGCGAAATAAACAAAAACTGGAGGAATGTCGTGCAAACTTTTCAAGCCGATCTTGCCGTAATAGGCGCAGGCGGAGCAGGTCTTCGCGCCGCAATAGCCGCCGCGCAAGCTAATCCAAATGCAAAAATAGCTCTAATTTCAAAAGTCTATCCTATGCGCAGCCATACCGTTGCTGCTGAAGGGGGTTCCGCTGCCGTCGCGCAGGATCATGATAGCTTCGAGTACCATTTTCACGACACCGTTGCCGGCGGCGACTGGCTATGTGAGCAGGACGTCGTTGACTACTTCGTTCATCACTGCCCGACGGAAATGACCCAGCTCGAACAGTGGGGATGCCCGTGGAGCCGCCGCCCGGACGGCAGCGTCAACGTCCGGCGATTCGGCGGTATGAAGATCGAACGAACCTGGTTCGCTGCCGATAAAACCGGCTTTCATATGCTGCACACCCTGTTCCAGACCTCGCTTCAATTCCCGCAAATCCAACGCTTCGACGAACATTTTGTTCTGGATATTCTGGTCGATGATGGGCAGGCTCGAGGTCTGGTCGCAATGAATATGATGGAAGGTACGCTGGTGCAGATCCGCGCCAACGCGGTAGTTCTGGCTACCGGCGGCGCTGGACGCGTGTATCGCTACAATACCAACGGCGGTATCGTCACCGGCGACGGGATGGGTATGGCGCTCAGCCACGGCGTACCGCTGCGCGATATGGAGTTCGTGCAGTATCACCCCACCGGCCTGCCGGGCTCCGGTATTCTGATGACGGAAGGCTGCCGCGGCGAAGGCGGTATTCTGGTCAACAAGAACGGCTACCGCTACCTGCAGGATTACGGCATGGGTCCGGAAACCCCGCTGGGCGAACCGAAAAATAAATATATGGAGCTGGGTCCGCGCGATAAAGTCTCCCAGGCTTTCTGGCACGAATGGCGCAAGGGCAACACGATCCCTACGCCGCGAGGCGATGTGGTCTATCTCGATCTGCGCCATTTGGGTGAGAAAAAGCTGCTTGAACGTCTGCCGTTTATCTGTGAACTCTCGAAAGCCTACGTTGGCGTCGATCCGGTAAAAGAGCCGATTCCGGTGCGTCCAACCGCACACTACACCATGGGCGGGATCGAAACCGACCAGCAGTGTGAAACCCGTATCAAAGGGCTGTTTGCCGTTGGCGAGTGTTCTTCTGTGGGTCTGCACGGCGCCAACCGCCTTGGCTCCAACTCCCTGGCGGAGCTGGTGGTCTTTGGTCGTCTGGCCGGTGAGCAGGCCATGCAGCGCGCAACCGAAGCGGGCGAAGCCAATAGCGCCGCGCTGGACGCGCAGGTCGTCGATATCGAGAAGCGCCTGAAAGATCTGGTTAATCAGGAAGGTAACGAGAACTGGGCGAAGATTCGCGACGAAATGGGTCTGTCGATGGAAGAAGGCTGCGGCATCTACCGTACGCCGGAGCTCATGCAGAAAACGGTCGATAAGCTCGCCGAGCTGCAGGAGCGCTTCAAGCGCGTGCGGATCACCGACACGTCCAGCGTGTTCAATACCGACCTGCTGTACACCATCGAACTGGGCCATGGTCTGAACGTCGCCGAATGTATGGCGCATTCCGCCCTCGCGCGTAAAGAGTCCCGCGGCGCGCATCAGCGCCTGGATGAAGGCTGCACCGAGCGCGACGACGTCAACTTCCTCAAGCATACCCTCGCCTTCCGCGATGCCGATGGCCACACCAGTCTGGAGTACAGTGATGTGAAAATCACCACTCTGCCGCCGGCAAAACGCGTGTACGGTGCGGAAGCGGAAGCAGCCGAGAAGAAGGAGACGACGAATGGCTGAGATGAAAAACATGAAAGTCGAAGTGGTGCGCTATAACCCGGAAGTGGACATCGCACCGCACAGCGCTTTCTATGAAGTTCCCTATGATGAGCAAACCTCGCTGCTTGATGCGCTGGGCTATATCAAAGACAACCTCGCGCCGGACCTCAGCTACCGCTGGTCCTGCCGCATGGCGATTTGCGGTTCCTGCGGCATGATGGTGAACAAGGTGCCAAAACTGGCCTGCAAAACCTTCCTGCGCGAATACACCAAAGGCATTAAAGTCGAGGCGCTGGCTAACTTCCCGATTGAGCGCGATCTGGTGGTCGATATGACCCACTTTATTGAAAGCCTGGAAGCGATTAAGCCGTACATCATTGGCAACCCGCGCACGCCCGATCAGGGGCCTAACACCCAGACCCCGGCGCAAATGGCCAAGTATCACCAGTTCTCCGGCTGCATTAACTGCGGCCTGTGCTACGCGGCCTGCCCGCAGTTTGGTCTTAATCCGGAGTTTATCGGCCCGGCGGCGATCACCCTCGCCCATCGCTATAACGAAGACAGCCGCGACCACGGTAAAAAGGAACGTATGGCGCAGCTTAACGGCCAGAATGGCGTCTGGACATGTACTTTCGTGGGCTACTGCTCCGAAGTCTGCCCGAAACACGTCGACCCGGCGGCCGCGATCCAGCAGGGCAAGGTAGAAAGCTCGAAAGACTTTCTTATCGCCACCCTGAAACCACGCTAAGGAGTGCAGTATGACGACTAAACGCAAACCCTACGTGCGGCCGATGCCGTCCACCTGGTGGAAAAAACTGCCGTTTTATCGCTTCTATATGCTGCGTGAGGGGACAGCGGTACCCACGGTCTGGTTCAGCATCGTGCTGATTTACGGATTGTTCGCACTGAAGCACGGCGCGGAGAGCTGGGCCGGGTATATCGGTTTTCTGCAAAATCCGATTGTCGTGATCCTGAACCTGATCACGCTTGCAGCCGCGCTGCTGCATACCAAAACCTGGTTTGAGCTGGCACCGAAAGCTGCCAATATTATCCTTAAAGGCGAGAAAATGGGGCCAGAGCCGGTTATTAAGGGGCTTTGGATCGTCACTGCGGTCGTCACCGTGGTGATCCTGTTTGTCGCGCTGTTCTGGTAAGGAGGCTGGAATGATTAATCCCAAACCAAAACGTTCTGATGAACCGGTATTCTGGGGGCTGTTTGGCGCTGGCGGCATGTGGGGAGCGATTGTCGCCCCCGTCATCGTGCTGCTGGTGGGTATTATGCTGCCGCTCGGACTAGCGCCCGCGGACGCCTTCAGCTACGAACGCGTGCTGGCTTTCGCCCATAGCTTTATTGGCCGCGCATTCATTTTCCTGATGATTGTGCTACCGCTATGGTGTGGACTTCACCGTATTCACCATGCGATGCATGATTTGAAAATTCACGTACCCAACGGTAAGTGGGTCTTCTACGGCCTCGCGGCGATTCTGACCGTCGTCACTCTGGTCGGCATATTGTTCATCTAAAGCGCTCGCCGGAGGCCGCTTTTACCTCCTCGGCGATAAGCCCGGTAGCATTATGTTACCGGGCTCGCTTCTCAAGAAAATTCTGCCGCATTTTTCCTGCCTGAATCTACACTTAGCTTAAAACTGGCAAGGAAAACATTATGCGTCTGCTACCCGTTATTGCGGTTGTTGCCGCTTCATTTCTGCTTGTAGCCTGCAGCGCG
The DNA here is from genome assembly GCF_040064575.1 of Klebsiella sp. CN_Kp106. NCBI lineage: Bacteria > Pseudomonadati > Pseudomonadota > Gammaproteobacteria > Enterobacterales > Enterobacteriaceae > Klebsiella > Klebsiella sp. CN_Kp106. Next base: position 135,687 of record NZ_JBEAIG010000014.1, read on the forward strand.
CCGACGCCACCTCCTGGCGTAACCGTGGTCAGTCCGTTCAACCCCCAACGCTATCTTGGCACCTGGTATGAGATTGCCCGCTTCGATCACCATTTTGAGAGCGGTTTAGAAAAAGTTACCGCAACCTATAGCCTGCGCGACGATGGCGGGCTGAACGTGGTCAATAAGGGATACAACCCCGACCGGGGGATGTGGCAGAAAACCGACGGCGTGGCTTACTTTACCGGGGAGCCCACGCGAGCCGCGCTGAAAGTGTCGTTTTTCGGCCCCTTCTATGGCGGCTATAACGTGATTGCGCTGGACAAGGATTATCGCTACGCGCTGGTTTGCGGACCTGATCGGGATTATCTCTGGCTACTGGCGCGCGCGCCGAAAATCCCGCCAGAAGTGAAGCAGCAGATGCTGGATATCGCTACCCGGCAGGGATTCGACGTCAGCAAACTGCTGTGGGTCAATCAGCAGTATTAATGCGCGCTCATTTTCAGGCCAATGATACCAATCACAATACACGCCAGGCTGGCAATGCGCATCGGGCTGGCGGATTCGCCTAGCAGGATAATCCCCGTCACGGCTGCGCCGACCGCGCCAATTCCGGTCCAAACGGCGTAAGCCGTCCCCACGGGTAGCGTTTTCATCGCCCATGACAGCAGCGCCATGCTGATGACCATGGCGGCAATCGTTATCACGCTTGGCACCAGGCGGCTAAACCCATGGGTATATTTCAGGCCGACAGCCCAGACGACTTCCAGCAGACCCGCGATAAACAGAATAAACCAGGACATATGGCTCCTTTGATGGGGCCGTCCCCAGATGTGAAACGCTTACAGGCCGTCCCGTAAGGTAGATGATATTCCACAGGAATTATACACGACGTGGCAAGGGTGAGGAAGAACGGTACGACCAACGGCCGTACCGCCATGGTCTATTGCTGAGCTTTGGTCGCGGCGCCCGAAATCGCGCTGCCGCCTTCTGAAATATCCTGACCTACACCGCGCGTGGTGTTACATGCGGTCAGTACAGAGGAAAGTGCCAAAACCGTAAAGAACGCTGCAATCGCTTTTTTTACCATAATGTCATCCTTATTAACCAGTTTTAGTTATCGTGCTCTATAAGCATAGACAAACTGGTCCAGGATGAGGGAAGCGAGACGATTTTTAAGAGAAAAAGAAGTGAAGAAAGGGAATCAGACAGAGCGTGAGTATATGAATAAGAATTGCCTGATGAAATAAGATTAGCTGACCGCGTGAGAAATAGCATGACCCAGGCTCTGGATATCCTCGCCCACGCCGCGAGCCGTATTGCATCCAGTCAACAGCGAACCGCTCAACAATAACAGTAGCAAAAGTTTCAGTGTGGGATTCATCTTCCTTGCCTGCGGTTTCAACCTGTAGAGGCGCAGCATGGCGCTGCGCCAACTCTTTCGCCGCCTGAATTACTTCACGCGGGAGACGTATTCGCCAGAACGAGTATCGACTTTGATGACTTCGCCAATCTGTACGAACAGAGGAACTTTAACCACTGCGCCAGTGGACAGCGTTGCAGGCTTGCCGCCGGTACCCGCGGTATCGCCTTTCAGGCCTGGATCGGTTTCAACGATTTCCAGCTCAACAAAGTTTGGCGGGGTGACGGAAATAGGCTGACCGTTCCACAGGGTCACGATGCATTCAGCCTGATCCAGCAGCCATTTAGCGTTATCGCCAACGGCTTTAGCATCAGCGGCCAGCTGTTCGAAGGTAGAGTTGTTCATAAAGTGCCAGAACTCACCGTCGTTATACAGGTAAGTCAGGTTCATATCGACAACGTCCGCACCTTCAGCAGAATCGGTAGACTTGAAGGTTTTCTCAACGCGAGTACCGGTCAACAGGCGGCGCAGCTTAACGCGCGCGAAAGCCTGGCCTTTGCCGGGTTTAACGAATTCACTGGCTTCAACGGCATAAGGTTCGCCGTCCATCATGATTTTAAGACCGGCACGAAAATCGTTGCTATAGTAAGTCGCCATAAGGCCCTCTGAAATTTTGTTAATTGGTAGCTAAGCCACAAAATGGCGCATATTGTAACCCTAAATACCCCATCCAGAGAAGATTGGTTAACGCAACTTGCCGATGTTGTGACCAGTCCTGATGAACTGCTGCATCTTTTAAATGTAGACGCAGATGCGAATCTATTGGCAGGACGTGATGCTAAGCGCCTGTTCGCACTGCGTGTTCCGCGGGCGTTTATTGCCCGTATGGAGCCAGGCAATCCCAACGATCCTCTTCTACGTCAGGTACTTACCTCCCAGGAAGAGTTTATTAATGCCCCAGGATTCTCTACCGATCCGCTGGAAGAACAGCATAGCGTGGTACCCGGTCTGCTGCATAAATACAGCAACCGTGCGCTACTGCTGGTGAAAGGCGGCTGCGCGGTAAATTGTCGTTATTGCTTCCGTCGTCACTTCCCCTATGCTGAAAACCAGGGCAATAAGCGTAACTGGCAGCAGGCCCTGGAGTACATTTCGGCACATCCACAGCTGGATGAGATCATTTTTTCCGGCGGCGATCCGCTTATGGCCAAGGATCATGAACTCGACTGGCTATTGACGCAGCTGGAATCTATTCCGCACATCAAGCGCCTGCGTATTCACAGCCGGCTGCCCATTGTGATTCCTGCGCGTATAACTGATACGCTGGTTGCCCGTATTGCTGCATCATCGTTACAGGTACTGCTGGTAAACCACGTTAACCACGCCAACGAGATTGATGCGGCGTTTCGTGCGTCCATGAAAAAACTGCGTATGGCTGGCGTGACCTTATTGAATCAAAGCGTGCTGCTGCGCGGCGTAAATGATAACGCCAACACGCTTGCCGACCTGAGCAACGCGCTATTCGACGCCGGCGTCATGCCTTATTATCTGCACGTGTTAGACAAAGTGCAGGGAGCGGCGCATTTTATGGTCAGTGACGAAGAGGCCAGAGCGATCGTGCGCGAATTGCTGACGCTGGTGTCCGGCTATTTAGTACCAAAACTTGCGCGGGAAATCGGCGGGGAACCCAGCAAGACGCCCCTCGACTTGGGGTTAAAGCAGCAATAGTCAATCCGTCTGCCGGGCATGGCCAGGCAGACTGCCTATTTGCTATTACTCACTGGTATATAACTACTACTGCTTAATCATTTTCGTAAAACCAGTCGTTATCCTTTCTGAAAGAAAGTAAAAGCAAATATAAAAGCAAGCTGTAGACCCATTCATTAAAGCTACAAGAAAAGAGAAAGAATGTTTGCTGCGGTCATAACCAATAGCAGGGGTAAAATCCACTTGGGTAATTTGAACTCTGTTGCTTTATTGTCATTGAAACTTTTTTGCGCATCTTCCTGAATGGCTAAATTATGAGTCACATTGTTCTCAACCGGAGGCGAAGATGTGCTCGCGGTGATCTGCACATTTTCAGGATTTTCTGGCTCTTTTTCGTCCGTTCGGAAGAATGACGCGATATTTGATCCTGCGGCGAGAACAAATCCCCGCTGCCTTACTGTGACAATAATATCTTGCGATAATCCTGCTTTCAGTAATGATTTTCTTAGCAAGGAAATGTTCTGATAGAACGTATTCTGAGAAACAACAATCCCTCTATTTTTCCACACTATATCCAGAAACTCCTCCCTGGATATAATCTTCCCGTTGCTTTCGAGCAAAAGTTGCAGGCAGCGTGCCGTTGGCACATTGAGGGTCACGCTGTCCCCATTCTCTCCTACAGGCTGTAGCTCATTCATATTTACATTAAAAATAACTTCATTATTAATGATATATTCATTGAATATCATAATCCCAATCCTCTCTCACCATTCCATATGAAACAAAGATGAATTAAATTCAAATTCACCTTTAGCAAACACAACACATCCCTTTTAGCCTGCCAGATTAGATAATTTCAAGGATAAATTCCCGCTCCTCCCAGAGCAAAGATAATATTATCATGATATTTGAACCAAATGGAAGACTGATTTACAACTATACGTTCCAGATACGCTCATTATTATCTACGAAGTCTACTTGTGAATTTGCAACCTTCAATAAACAAGCTTTAAATTCAAGCAGAATTCACATGCATTTTATCTACCCTGCACTTAGATTTGTTACCGCTCCGGCACAATACGCGCTGATTTGTACAATAGTGGCGGCAGGAGAAAGATAACGATAGCGCTCAGGCAGCATAGCGGAATGCTAGTTATTACTATTCATACTAATTAACATCCACGCCATGACGCTATTCAGGACTTTAGTATCTCTATATGGATTAAATAAATGAAAAAAACAATTGTAGCTGTAATGGTCGCTGCTTCAGCAGTTCTGAGTGCCCAGGCTTTTGCGGCAGGGAACAGTTCTAACCTGACTATTCTGGGCAACGTAACCGACACCGGCGAATCCTGTAACGTAACGCCGTCCGCGATGATTTCAGGCGGATCTTTAACGCTGGATGATGTAAAAGCATCCGTGCTGGAGGCCCTGGCTGTCAACGCACCGTATATGTCTACAGCAAAAGATATTGAGTACAAAATCGAAGACTGCCAGAAAGGCGCTAAAGACTTTAGTGGCAATATCAACGTCACCGTAACAGGCGACTATATCAGCGGCCAGGATGACGTGCTGACCAACTCCGCGGCCAGCCCGGCGACTAACGCTGCGGTTACCGTGGTTAATACCGATGGAACCCGCGTAAGCTTCACCGGCACTACGCCTAAGGTTATTGCATATACTGCGGGTACGCCTTCTTATCTGCGTTATAAAGCCGCATACGTTAAAACCGCAAATGGCGTTACCGATGGTGCAGTTAAGGGTGTAGCAACCTTTACTATTAGCTACTAATAAGCATGCCGGGGTTTACCTGAGGTAAACCCCATTCTTATATTCAGGGAATGAATTATGCTGAAGTCATTATTAAGGCTAACTACACTTTCTTTTATTACCATCAGCTTTGTAGCCCACAGCGGAGTCGTGGTGGATTCAACCCGTCATCTTTATAAAGAAGGCGCGCGAGAAATCAGCGCAAACATTGAAAATAAAGATGATACGCCATATCTTATTAAATCCTGGGTAGAAGCACCTGAAGGAACGAAAGACAGCTTTTTTATGGTGACGCCTCCGCTTTTCCGTCTGGAGGGAAAGCAAACGAATACGGTGCGTGTTTTTCCTAATGCGTATATATCCAAAGCACCGCAGGATCGTGAAACCGTCTACTTCTTTAACGTTATGTCTATCCCGCCAACCAGCGATAGTGAAGCCGATAAAAACAAGCTGCAGCTCGCCGTTCGCCACAGAATGCGCCTCATCTATCGTCCACGCGCTATTCAGGATATGAATATTACTACTGAGGCCAAAAATCTGCAGTGGCGTAAGTCCGGTAATAAAATAACGTTAAAAAACCCGACCCCATTCTTTATTTATTTTAAAACAATAACAATAAACGGCAGGGATATTACTAGTTCAGTTAATAACATTGATGCTTTTTCCAGCAAAGAATTTACTTTGCCTGCAGGTATAAATGGTTCAGAGATCGTATGGAAGGTGGCTACGGATAATGGGGGCTCGGGCCCAGCTAACACCTCATCGATTTAAATTCTTTTTCATTGGCCAGGGTGAAAAGTATGTCTATTTCAATAAAAAAGATGGGAGGGGCGCTATCCGGAACCTACCACACATTTTTCGTTCTCGTTCCGGCGCTCGCTCTCGGTTTAAGCGCTAATGCCCTGGCACGTGATTTTTTTGATCCCGCTTTTATAAAATCAGTAAATCAGGGCGATCCATCCTCAATACCGGACCTGTCCCTGTATTCAACCAGGGATGCACAGGCACCAGGGGTGTACCGCATTGACGTTATTTTAAATAATAGTCTGCAAGAAACGGCCGATATTCGCTTTGTTGACAAAAAAGATCCGGCGACTGATGCCTTAAAACTCGCGCCATGTTTAAGCATTGCTAAATTAACCACCTATGGTTTACGTTCAGATGCATTTCCAACATTAAAAGAGGATGCTAACGGCTGTGCTGATACGAGCATCATCCCGGATTTCACCACCGATTTTAACTTTAATACTCAACAGCTGCTGATATCCATACCGCAGGCAGCCCTGTCGACGATAGCTCAGGGATTTGTTTCTCCCGATGAGTTTGATGACGGTATTAACGCCTTGCTGACCAACTATCAGTTTAGTTCGGGCAAAGACTATGAAGCGGACAATGAGTATTACAATCTTAACCTACAATCCGGCCTGAACATTGGGCCGTGGCGCCTGCGCAACCTTAGTACCTGGAATAAATCAGCAGGCACGAAGAGTGACTGGGATTCCGTCTATCTCTATGCGCAGCGAAGCATTGTATCGTTGAAAAGCACCTTAGTCATGGGTGAAAGCACCTCTCTCTCCAGCATTTTTGACAGCGTGCCCTTCACGGGGATTCAGCTGGCAACCGATACGGACATGATTCCTGAAAGCCTGCGCGGCTTCGCGCCTGTTGTTCGTGGTATTGCCAGGACCAACGCTCGCATCGTCATTAAACAGAATGGCTATCAAATCTACCAGGCCTTTGTCGCTCCGGGCGCTTTCGAAATCACCGATCTTTACTCGACCGGCGGCAACGGTGACCTTTACGTCACCGTCGAGGAGTCCGATGGTTCCCAACAGAACTTCGTCGTGCCTTACGCCTCTCTGCCATTAATGCTCAGAGAAGGCCAGATGGAGTATGAGATCACGAGCGGTAAATATCGCCCATATGACGGCAATATAGATGAAAAACCGTTTACGCAGGCTACGATCGGCTACGGTGTCTTAAGCAACACCACTTTCTATACCGGTTTGCAGGCGGCATCCAACTATCAGGCGCTCGCTTTCGGAGTCGGGCAAAACCTTGGCGATATTGGCGCGGTTTCCGCAGACGTCACGACAGCCTGGTCCCACAAGAAAGATGAAGATAAAACGTCCGGCCAATCCTGGCGTATCCGCTATGGTAAAAATATTCTTGAGACCGGCACCAATATTACCGTAGCCGGCTACCGCTATTCGACCTCCGGGTACAATACGCTAAGCGATGTGATGAACACCTATAGCAACAGATACGGCGGCTATACTCCACGCTCTCTGCGTAACAGAACCAATATTACCGTCAGCCAAAGCCTGGGGGCCGGGTTAGGTAGCCTTTCTGTATCCGGTATATTCGAGGATTACTGGGACAGCAAGCGCCACAATAACTCGCTGAATATTGGTTACAACGGCGGGTTCCGCCGCTTTAACTATTATGCCGGCTATAGCTATAGCCGCTACAGCTGGGGAAATAGTGGCTCCGGCCGTTATGTAGAGGATGACCATGTCGTTTCATTTAATATCTCTATTCCTTTAAGCGAGTGGTTGCCTAATGCTTATGCGACCTACAACGTCACCAACAGCAGCCCGGGCTCGACCGATCAGTATGTTTCTCTGAGCGGGGTGGCGCTGGAAAATCATAACCTCGACTGGAACGTACAGCAGGGCTACAGCAATCGGGAGGATGCCAGCGGCGGCGTCTACGGCAACTATCGTGGTTCAACGGGTTCAGTTAACGCCGGCTACAGTTATGCCAAACATAGCCAGTTGATTAACTATGGTCTGAGCGGCGGCGTATTAATGCATGCCGACGGTATTACCCTGGGTCAGGAAATGTCTGAAACCGCCGTACTGGTTAAAGCACCCGGGCTGAAAAATGTACGCCTGGAAAACGACGCGACTATCGAAACGGACTCCCGCGGCTACGCGATTATTCCGTACGTTACGCCATACCATCGGACCAACGTAACCTTAGATAGCACGACTCTGGGGAATAATATGGAATTGCCAAATACGACGCAAAAAGTCGTGCCTACACGTGCAGCCGTGGTACGGGCGAACTTCGCGGGTAATATTGGCCGCCGCGCATTCCTTATCCTTAAGAGAGCATCAGGCGAAAACGTGCCGTATGGCGCAACGGTAACGTCAACTACCGATAAAAATGCCCAGGCCAGTATCGTGTCTGATGGTGGGATGGTCTACATGTCCGGTCTAAAAGATAACGGTGAAGTCTATGCCCAGTGGGGTTCAAAGACTGGCCAGCAGTGTAAAGCGGCTTATAGTCTGGCCAGGGAAATCGAAGGCATCGCGCAGACGACTGCGGTTTGCCACCAACAGGGAAAGTAATACTATGAAATGTCTTTTTTTTATTATTAGTTTACTCAGCATAAGCTTACAGGCGGTGGCTACCTGCTCATATAGTAAAACGGGTGGCGGTGCGATTACCGTTAGTTTTAACGGTTCTGTCATCGCGGATTCCACATTACCTAACGGTAGCATATTAGCGTCGGCAAGACGTGGAAGTGTAAATCCCAAAACATTTTCATCGTGTAGTTCCAGCGATGTTTATGTCGTCAGAACCGTACCTGTCGTAAGCCCATCTAATATTACTAAAATTGGTGGAAAAATAGTTTATGAGACAGGTATCCCCGGTATTGGGTTTCAGATTTCTGATATTACCTTACCATCAGTTAACTATTTTTCCCCTGCAGAAATAGATCAACCAGAAATAGCCAGCAATCATTATTTTTCTAAAGCGTCTGGACAGGTCATGGTCTGGTTAGTGAAAACCGGCCCCATAACGAAACAAAAGGGAAACAAAACGGCGGTTTATTTTATGGCTGGCCCGCCAAATCAGACCAACACGGGTGCATCGAATACCGCTGAATTATTCAGAATCAATGTGGATTTGACTAACATTACTTTTAAGGAAACTACCTGCGAAATCTCGCCGCGCAATGGAGGTATCGTAAAACTATCAACCATTGATATTTCAGATTTAAATTCCGTAGCTGTCGGTAGTGCCGCAGGCAAGTCCAAAAATATCACCCTCGATATTAACTGCCCGGATTCAGAAATCAATAAAAAATATGTTTACTGGTTTAGCCCTATATCTGTAGCATCAACAAGCGTAAATGGACTATTACTAAATTCATTACCAGACGGCGCTCAAAACATAGGTATCATTCTTAAAAAAAATGGTTCTGCGATAAAATTTAACGATCTGAGTGCCTACCCCTTCGTCAGTACTAAGAGTCAGGATTTAACGCTCACTGCTGACTATTTTAAAATCGCTAAAAATGTCTCTGCAGGCATCACTGGGGAGATAAAAACAGATTTAGAGGTCATCCTGCAGGAGGAATAATTCCCCTGTGAGCAAGGATATAAGCATATACCAGCAAGTTTTACATAGACTTAATGATGAATAAAAGCAAAAACGTTATAAATCCAAAATTATTCGAGTGGTGAGTGAGAGAATACCTGGCAGTTTACTGCATTAAGTGGCTGGGCTGAGCGCGCTCAGCCAACGCTCAGGCAGCCTGAAGTGTGGTGGTTAAAATGCCTGTCGTTATCAATCCGTTCTCTCACACACAATCACGCCATCAATATTAATTCACTAAAGCTGATACATGAACCGCTAAAAATTCACTAATCAATCATCAACACGGACATTGAAAAATAACAGTCACATATTAGAATCAGCCTCGAAATACCACCTTGCACCTTCGTGTATTTCATTTTCTAAAAATGTCAAAATAGATTTTGACTTGTTGTTGTTTTCTTAAAGCACTCATATATTAAAGGAATATATAATGAAACAACTCACTGTATTTGAAATGGAAGAGATTTCTGGTGGCTACTCCTGGGACTTCTCATCGATAACTGGAGCCTTAACCAGTATTGTTTTTAATAGCGCTGAAGCTATCGGAGCATCCATTTTAGGCGCCACAGCTGGCGCACTTGCCGGTTCTGCTATGGGCGGCATCTTCGGCGGTAACGGTGGCGGCATTTTGGGTATCGGGTCAATTGGCCAGGCGGTGGGGATGATTTACGGTCTGTGCGTTGGCGGCGTTGGTGGCGCTATTGCTGGTGCCATGGTTGGCTGGGATATCACTCTCGATAAATGTATCGAGATGTTTGATGGATTTGTTGATGGTACGCTAGCCTACTGGTAAGAAAGTTTTCAGACCATAACTTTATGAAGGCTCTGACGAGCCTTCTTTTATCTTAATTCTCTATCTCAAAGCTGATAACAATGTTAAAAAATATCTATCGCAAGGAAGCGATTGAGTACAAAAAAATTCACTGGAAAGGGAAAGCATTATTGTTAGCAGGCATCCCGGCATGGTTGGTTACCTTGTTAGCATCACTTTTTCTTATTGCTCTTGTATTATCTCTCATATTTTGTACCTTCACTCAGCGCATTGATGTGCGTGGCGAAGTCATTACGCTCCCCCACTCCGTGAACGTCTTCGCACCACAGCAAGGTTTTGTTGTTAATCAGCACGTAAAAGTGGGTGATATCGTAAACAAAGGCCAACCGCTTTATGAGCTTGACGTTTCGCGTAATACCATTAATGGGAATGTGAGCGCAGCCCAAATTGAAGTGATTAATGAAAAAATTGCTAATGCGGAAGATATTATAAGCAAACTGACGCGCAATAAAGCTGAAACATTAACCGCCCTTGATAAACAGCTTAAAACTACCAGCGCCTCACTGGCTGAAACTAATCGCATGCTGGCGACGACTCAGGTAGGCTTAAACAAAATGCATACCAACTTATCCAGCTATGATAAATACCTCAAGGATGGTCTGATCACTAAAGACCAGTATAACTATCAGCATTCTTTATATTTTCAACAGCAAAGCGCCTATCAATCCCTGGTTACCCAAAAAATGCAGCTGGAATCTCAGCTCACGCAAACCAATAGCGATAAAATAACCAAAGCAGCAGACTTTGATAATCAGATCTCCAGCCAGCACAATCAAATCAATGATTACAAAAATCAGCTGGTAGAATCCAACGCGAATGGTAATCTCATTATTAAAGCAACGACCAATGGAAAGATTGAGTCGCTGGCCGTGACTAAGGGGCAGATGGTTGAGAACGGCAGCAGCCTCGCACAGATCAAACCCACAGGGGATATTGAGTATTATCTCATCCTATGGTTACCCAATAATACTATCCCTTATGTGAAGCCAGGCGACACGATTAATATTCGCTATGATGCTTTTCCTGCGGATAAATTTGGGCAATTTCCAGGAAAGGTTATTTCTATCTCCTCGGTTCCAGCATCACGCCAGGAGATGGCTGAATATACCAACGTTAATAACGGCACTAGCCAGCAGGAGTTGGCGCTCTATAAAGCCATTATAAAAATTAAAGACAAGACTTTTAACTACAACGGAAAAACGCTCACGCTCTCTAACGGCCTGAAGGCTCAGGCGGTAGTTTTTCTTGAAGAGCGTCCGCTTTATATGTGGATGTTTACCCCTTTCTATAAGATGACGCAAAGCGTGAGTGGCCCGATCGATGCATAAAGAACTGTTTAAAACGATTACCGATAAGCTAAATTTTTCGCTCCGCCATAAAACGCCGGTGATATTACAGTCGGAGGCTGCCGAATGCGGTATCGCCTGTCTGGCGATGGTTTGCGGCTTCTACGGGCTCAATATCGACCTGTTCAACTTCCGCCATCGCTACGGCAGTCCTTCTCAGGGCGTTACGCTCATGTCGTTGAGCAAAACGGCGGAACATGCCGGGTTGAAAAGCCGCGCGCTATCCCTCGACCTGGATGAAATCAAGCAGCTAAAGCTGCCCTGCGTCATCCACTGGGGTTTGAATCATTACGTGGTGCTCACTAAAGTGCGTAAAAGCAGCTTTATTGTTCACGACCCGGCGCTGGGTAAACGGGTTATTGGCATCCAGGAAATGTCCAATAACTTTACCGGCGTTGCGCTGGAGCTATGGCCGGACCAAAACTTTCAGCAGGAACAGGCGAAATCTCGTCTACGCCTGCTGGACCTGATGCGTAATATTGTTGGGCTGAAATCCGTCCTGCTCAAGATCTTTGCCTTTTCGGTAGTGGTTGAGGCTATCGGCCTGTTGTTACCCATCGGCACGCAGCTGGTTACCGACCACGTCATCATGGCGCACGATCAGAGCCTGCTTTCGGTTATCTGTATTGGTCTGGTCTTCTTCACGCTCTTCCGTACATTTATTAGTATGCTGCGGGCCTGGATTTCATTAACGTTAAATACGCTGACCAATATTCAGTGGAAGACAACGCTGTTCGATCATCTGGCGAGCCTGCCGTTATCCTTTTTTGAGAAGCGCCATCTGGGCGATATTCAGTCTCGTTTCTCCTCGCTGGATACTATCCGCTCAACCTTCACCAATAGCATTGTTACCGGCATTATCGATTCGATTATGACCGTTGGCCTGCTGATTATGCTAACGCTTTATGGCGGCTGGCTGGTTTGGGTCGTGGTGGGCTTTACTTTATGCTACGTCATCATGCGTTTTGCGACCTACAGCTTCTACCGCCGCGTTGCCGAAGAGCAGGTTATCAAGGGCGCCCGTTCCAGCTCGCACTTTATGGAGTCGCTCTACGGTATTTCAACCATTAAGGCGTTGAACTTAAAAGAACGCCGTTCGCAGCACTGGTTAAATATCAACATCGACGCCTGTAATGCCGGCATCAAACAGACTCGGTTCGATATGATGTTTGGCGGTATTAATACCTTTATTACTTCTATCGACCAGGTTGCGGTTCTCTGGCTGGGGGCAATTATGGTTATTGATAACAATATGACCCTTGGCATGTTTATGGCCTTTAATGCCTATCGCGGTCAGTTCTCGCAGCGCGCCTCAAGTTTGATCGATCTGATTATGCAGCTGCGTATGCTGTCGTTACATAATGAGCGTCTTTCAGAGATCGTCTTTAGCGAGCCGGAAAAAGAACTGCCTTCACGACGCGTTTTTGCAGAAAACACGGGCGTTAAACTGGAAGTGAAGAATCTCAGCTACCAGTACGATCCGTTCTCGCAGCCTATTTTTTCTAATTTAAATATTACCGTTGAACCGGGCGAATCCATCGCGCTGGTCGGCCCTTCCGGCGTCGGTAAGACCACGCTACTGAAAGTCATGTGCGGCCTGCTGTCCCCAACCAGCGGCGATGTGATAGCGGATAACCTCGATATTCAGAAAATCGGCATTAACAACTTCCGTCATGGAACGGCCTGCGTTCTGCAGGAAGACAGACTCTTTTCGGGTTCCCTGATCGATAATATCAGCGGCTTTGAAGATAACGCCGATATGGACTTTATCGTTGAATGCGCACGCAGATGTAATATCCATGATGAAATCATGAAAATGCCGATGGGGTACGAAACCATTGTCGGCGAGCTCGGTTTAGGCATCTCTGGCGGGCAAAAACAGCGGCTCTTAATCGCTCGCGCCCTCTATCGAAAACCCAGCATTCTGTTTATGGATGAAGCCACCAGTCATCTCGATCTTAAAAATGAGTCGGTGATTAACCAGTCTATCTCTGGGCTAAGCATTACCCGAATCATCGTCGCCCATCGGCCATCCACCATTGCCTCGGCCGATCGCATCATTGATTTATCACAGCTACGCACGCTGGCACCAGCGTAACCCTCAGGAAAAGGAGATCCGAATGCAAGGCACGTTTATTGGTTTTAATACCGCATCAATTAAATATGAAGACAAATTTTTAGCTTTAATGCTCAAAGTAAAGCTGAGTAATCAACTTTGCCAGTCTTACTATCTTCAGGCCCAGGCGCTTACCGACCTCCTGTTAGTTTTACAACACAGGATGGCCATCGTATTACAGCGCTTAAACGCTGAAGGTGAAAGTTATAAGAGCGAACTGGTCGCTTTTAATGAGCAGCTCATAGAAAACACCCCGGTTATAGATATGCCGGAAGTCCAGCAGCCCAATTCGGAAAGGCGAGTCATATCGATTACGTTAAAACCAGGAGATACCTGGTCAACGCTCATTCTGGTGCTGCAAAACGAGCAAATTGCTACGCTGCGCATTGATGATATGCAGGTTGAAGCGCTGCTGGTTGGAGTTCAGCAATCTCTTAAAAACGCCGGTGATAACGAACTGATTAAAAATTTAACGTCATCACTGGAAAGCCTGATGCTATATGCCCTGGATTTAACGAATAACAAGAATGTTGATTATCAACAGTACATCCAGGATGAGTGGAAGCTCAATCTGTTTTCCCATTATCTGGGCGTGCTGTACTGCTGTGATACGGAGGCAGGACGAAAAATCATCTCCGGCGCGGTGATTAAAACCAACGCCGCCCATCCGTCAGAGCAGGAGAATAGCGTAGTGATGCGCTTAATTGAGAAGAGCCCAAAACTGAAAGAAGTGCACGCAAAGCATCAGCCCTGCCAGATTTTTAGCCAAATTATTCCTTCTCAGCCGGGAAGAATGCTGTCGCTGGAGGAGTGCCTGCGGCCTTTACATGCGTTCTACATGGCGACACAGGCCAAAATCAACGCGCGCTAAAAAATATGCCAGGTGCCTCTATTGGCTCAAAAGAGGCACCTGTTAAATCAATTCGGGCACTTATAAACCTGGCCGTTCATTTGGCTATCTGTCGGGACAAAGCTGGACAACAGATTCTGCGTCGGGCTGCTGACGCCGTAAATCACGTTGCCTCCCATTTCTGCCGCATGGTTACGCAGAGCGTTTGCCGCACCGCGCATAGAGCCGCCTTCATCACCATTCTGCCCGGACAGCCAGTTGCTCTGCGTACCGGTCGCAGTGCCTAACAGCTGGCATTCGGAACCCGGTTTATCCTCAACAAAGCGTACGTTCTGGCCACCAGAGGTCAATTCGTTGCTGGAGCTGCAACCTGCTAACAACAATGCTGCGCCGACAATCCCTGCTAAATATTTTACCTGCATGTTATTCCCCACGATCAATGAGCTGGACGCACTGGCCCGGATGTACAACCTTATACTAAAAAGACGACAAAAAGAAAAACCCCCGAGCATTTCTGCCCGAGGGTTCTTTATTTCTAAGGGGTATAGCGCACGATTACATCATGCCGCCCATACCGCCCATGCCACCCATACCGCCAGCAGCACCTAAGTCAGGCGCGTCGCTTTTCGGCAGGTCAGTAACCATGCACTCGGTGGTGATCATCAGACCAGCAACGGATGCTGCGTACTGCAGAGCAGAACGCGTCACTTTGGTTGGGTCCAGGATACCGAAGTCGATCATGTTGCCGTATTCTTCAGTTGCGGCGTTGTAACCGTAGTTACCCTCACCGGCTTTCACGTTGTTAGCAACAACTGACGGCTCTTCACCGGCGTTGGATACGATCTGACGCAGCGGAGCTTCCATTGCGCGCAGCGCAACTTTGATACCGACGTTCTGATCTTCGTTCTGAGCGGTCAGGCCAGCCAGTTTAGCCGCAACGCGAACCAGCGCTACGCCACCACCGGCAACCACGCCTTCTTCAACCGCAGCACGGGTCGCGTGCAGGGCATCGTCAACGCGTGCTTTCTTCTCTTTCATTTCAACTTCGGTCGCTGCGCCAACTTTGATTACCGCAACGCCGCCTGCCAGTTTCGCAACGCGCTCCTGCAGTTTTTCACGGTCGTAGTCAGAAGTCGCTTCTTCGATCTGCTTACGGATCTGAGTAACGCGGCCCTGAATCGCAGCTTCTTCACCCACGCCATCGATGATGGTGGTGGTGTCTTTGTTGATAACAACGCGTTTCGCCTGACCCAGGTCTTCCAGAGTCGCTTTTTCCAGCTCCATACCGATCTCTTCAGAGATAACGGTACCGCCGGTCAGGGTTGCGATGTCCTGCAGCATAGCTTTACGACGGTCGCCGAAGCCCGGAGCTTTAACCGCAGCCACTTTAACGATGCCGCGCATGGTGTTCACCACCAGGGTCGCCAGCGCTTCGCCTTCTACGTCTTCGGCGATGATAACCAGCGGTTTGCCAGCTTTCGCTACGGCTTCCAGAACCGGCAGCATTTCGCGGATGTTGGAGATTTTTTTGTCAGCCAGCAGGATGAACGGGCTTTCCAGCTCAACAGCACCGGTTTCCGGCTTGTTGATGAAGTACGGGGACAGGTAGCCGCGGTCAAACTGCATACCTTCAACCACGTCCAGTTCGTCTTCCAGACCGGTACCGTCCTCAACGGTGATAACGCCTTCTTTACCGACTTTGTCCATCGCTTCCGCGATCAGTTTACCTACGGTTTCGTCGGAGTTAGCGGAGATGGTACCTACCTGAGCAATGGCTTTAGAGTCAGAGCACGGTACGGACAGCGCTTTCAGTTCTTCAACGGCGGCAACGACAGCTTTGTCGATACCACGTTTCAGGTCCATCGGGTTCATACCCGCAGCAACGGCTTTCAGGCCTTCAGCGATGATAGCCTGAGCCAGTACGGTTGCGGTGGTGGTACCGTCGCCTGCAGCGTCGTTCGCTTTAGAGGCAACTTCTTTCACCATCTGCGCGCCCATGTTTTCGAACTTGTCTTCCAGCTCGATTTCACGCGCTACGGAAACGCCGTCTTTAGTGATGGTCGGCGCACCGAAGGATTTGTCCAGAACCACGTTACGGCCTTTCGGGCCCAGGGTTACTTTAACTGCGTCTGCCAGTACGTTTACGCCGCGCAGCATTTTCACACGAGCGTCGTTACCGAATTTTACGTCTTTAGCTGCCATTTTATCTTTCCCTTAAATTCGTATGTTCAGTGTCGTTCGCGGATTACGCTTCAACAATTGCCAGAATGTCGCTTTCGGACATGATCAACACTTCTTCATTGTCGATCTTCTCGGACTTCACGCCATAGCCATCGTTGAAAATGACGATGTCACCAACTTTAACGTCCAGAGGCTGCACGGTTCCGTTTTCCAGGATGCGGCCCTTACCGACAGCGATGATTTCGCCACGAGTTGATTTTGCTGCCGCAGAACCGGTCAGAACGATGCCGCCAGCAGACTTCGTTTCAACTTCTTTACGTTTGACGATCACACGATCATGTAACGGACGAATACTCATTTTGATAGCTCTCCTTTGAGAAAGTCATTATCAGTTATGGATGACGCCGGTCCGCACACGGTTTTCCGGCTAGTGCCCTGAGAGATGGGGATGGGGTTTTACCGCTTCAAGGGGAAACGCAAAAAAAAATTTGTCCTCGTGCTCGGACGCACATAAATTTGCCGTCCTCGCCTGACGTCATAAGCAAAAGCGATTGTGATACCATCTTTTTTTTGCCGGGCGCAAGGTTGAATCATGAGTGGTTTAAAACAGGAGTTAGGGCTGGCTCAAGGCGTGGGATTACTCTCCACGTCATTACTGGGAACCGGGGTCTTCGCCGTTCCGGCACTGGCCGCGCTGGTGGCCGGCGATAACAGCCTCTGGGCCTGGCCGGCGCTGATTTTACTGGTGTTTCCCATCGCTATCGTCTTTGCGACGCTGGGCCGCCACTTTCCCAGCGCCGGCGGCGTGGCGCATTTTGTGAATATGGCCTTTGGCCCGCGTCTGGCGCGCGTCACCGGCTGGCTCTTTTTATCGGTGATCCCGGTGGGATTACCTGCGGCCCTGCACATCGCCACCGGCTTTGGTCAGGCGCTTTTTGGCTGGCACGACAGCCAACTGCTGCTGGCCGAGCTGGGAACGCTGGCGATTATCTGGTGGGTCGGTTCCCGCGGAGCCAGCTCCAGCGCCAATCTACAGACGCTGGTTGCCGTGCTGATTGTCGCCCTGATCGTCGCCATCTGGTGGCGCGGCGCGATCAATCCCGCGCAGATCCCCTTCCCGGCGCCCGCTGAAATCGATAGTTCGCAGCTTTTCTCCGCGCTTTCCGTGATGTTCTGGTGCTTTGTCGGGCTGGAGGCTTTTGCACACCTGGCCTCTGAGTTTAAGCAGCCGGAACGCGATTTCCCCCGCGCGCTGATGATTGGCTTATTACTGGCGGGTTCCGTCTACTGGGCCTGTACCGTGCTGGTCCTGCATTTTCATGCCTTTGGCGAGGAGATGGCAGCCGCCGCGTCGCTGCCCAATATCGTGGTGCGCCTGTTTGGCGTGCAGGCGCTGTGGATTGCCTGCGTTATCGGCTATCTCGCCTGCTTCGCCAGCCTCAATATCTATATTCAGAGTTTTGCTCGCCTGGTCTGGTCGCAGGCGCAGTACAAGCCCGAGAGCTATCTGGCCCGGCTGTCGCCGCGACAGATTCCGCGCAACGCGCTGAACGCGGTGCTCGGCTGCTGCGTCATTAGCGCGTTATGCATTTATGCGCTCAATATCAATCTTGATGCGCTGATCGTCTACGCCAACGGCATTTTTATTATGATCTATCTGCTGTGCATGCTGGCGGGCTGCCGTTTGCTTGAGGGACGTTATCGCGCGTTAGCGGCGTTTGGCAGCCTGCTGTGCCTGCTGCTGCTGGCGATGGTGGGCTGGAAGAGCCTTTACGCGTTTATCATGCTGGCGGTACTGTGGCTGTTTTTACCGAAGCGCAGGCTGGCGGAGGGGTATTCCAGGCCGGAGTAACCGGCCCGGGCAATGCATGTTAGTCGCGGCGATCGTCTTTATGATCGAGACGGTCGCGTTCGTCGTCTTTACGCTGGTATTCGCCTTCAAAGGTATCGCCGCCGCCCGTTCCGGCGCTAAACCCGCCGCCCGGCATCCGGCTAAAGCGCAGATGCGGCATCAGTTTTAAGGTCAGATGCTTCTGTACCGGAGGTAACAGCAGCAGCAGCCCCAGGAAATCGGTAAAGAACCCCGGCAGAAGCAACAGCAAACCGGCGATAATCAGCGACACGCTTTTGATCATCTCTGCGGCCGGGCTCTCCCCCGCCGCCATCTTCTGCTGCATCAGCATGAGGTTTTTAAAGCCCTGGTTTTTCACCAGAGATATCCCCACCACCGAGCTGAAGATCACCAGAATCAGCGTCAGCAGAACGCCAAGCACATGAGCGACCTGGATAAAGATCGAGATTTCAATGTAAACGTATAAAAAAACGGCAATTAACGGAATCCAACGCACCGGCGTCTCCTTCATTAACAGACGCCAGCATCGGCGCCCGTAGTCATAGATGTGCTATTCGCATCAGCAAGATGTTGGGCCAAAACGTCACTTTTCAATCGTAAAAAAAGCTTATTTTTTTCAAAATTAGAAAACCGGTGACTCATTTCACAGATTAATAATTCTTATAAGATTCACTACATAATAAGTGATCAGGGCGGCTGATATTCGCTATCATCAGCATATGATCGTGGGCACCGGGCCGATTAAGGAAATAATCTGCGGCCAGAAAATGCGCTAGATCCCATTAATTCTGCGTATTTGGTGAATTCATAGGCAGCTTGAAAGAGAAGGTTCACATGTTAAACAACATTCGTATCGAAGAAGACCTGTTGGGTACAAGGGAAGTTCCAGCTGACGCTTACTACGGCGTCCATACTCTGAGAGCGATTGAAAACTTCTACATCAGCAACAACAAAATCAGCGATATCCCTGAATTTGTCCGCGGAATGGTGATGGTGAAGAAGGCCGCTGCGCAGGCTAACAAAGAGCTGCAAACTATCCCCAAAAGCGTCGCCAATGCCATTATCGCCGCCTGCGATGAAGTCCTGAATAACGGTAAATGCATGGACCAGTTCCCGGTCGATGTGTTCCAGGGCGGCGCGGGCACTTCCGTTAACATGAACACCAACGAAGTACTGGCGAACATCGGCCTTGAGCTGATGGGCCATCAGAAAGGCGAATATCAGTATCTCAACCCGAACGACCACGTTAACAAATGCCAGTCCACCAACGATGCCTACCCGACCGGTTTCCGCATCGCGGTCTACGCCTCCATCCTCAAACTGATCGATGCGATTAATCAGCTGGGCGAAGGCTTCCAGCAGAAGGCCGTGGAGTTCCAGGACATTCTGAAAATGGGCCGTACTCAGCTACAGGATGCGGTACCGATGACCCTCGGTCAGGAGTTCCACGCGTTTAATGTTCTGCTTAACGAAGAGACCAAATGCATTCTGCGCACCGCGGAACTGCTGCTGGAAGTGAACCTTGGCGCGACCGCTATCGGCACCCGTCTGAACACCCCGGATGGCTATCAGCAGCTGGCGGTACAAAAACTGGCGGAAGTCAGCAACCTGCCGGTTGTCCCCGCGGAAGATCTGATCGAAGCGACCTCCGACTGCGGTGCCTACGTGATGGTCCACAGCTCTCTGAAGCGCCTGGCGGTAAAACTGTCCAAAATCTGTAACGACCTGCGCCTGCTCTCTTCCGGCCCGCGCGCTGGCCTGAACGAAATCAACCTGCCTGAACTGCAGGCGGGCTCTTCCATCATGCCCGCCAAGGTTAACCCGGTGGTCCCGGAAGTCGTCAACCAGGTATGCTTCAAAGTAATCGGTAACGACACCACCGTCACCATGGCTTCCGAAGCGGGCCAGCTGCAGCTGAACGTGATGGAACCGGTGATTGGCCAGGCGATGTTTGAATCTATCCATATTCTGACCAACGCCTGCTACAACCTGCTGGAAAAATGCGTCAGCGGCATCACCGCCAACAAAGCGGTATGTGAAAGCTACGTCTACAACTCGATTGGCATCGTCACCTACCTCAACCCGTATATCGGCCACCACAATGGCGATATCGTCGGCAAAATCTGCGCTGAAACGGGCAAAAGCGTGCGGGATGTGGTGCTTGAACGCGGCCTGCTGACCGCGGCGGAGCTGGATGATATCTTCTCTGCGCAAAACCTGATGCATCCGGCCTATAAAGCGAAGCGTTATACCGATGAAAGCGAACAGTAGGTTTTCCGATTAAACTAACCACGGGCATGTCAGCAATGACATGCCCTTTTTGTTCTTATTGATTTACTAAATTACAACAACCCAATATCAACTTGTTAATAAAACAAGGAAGGAAAATATGTTTGGTGCAGAACTCGTTATTGTCCTGCTGGCGATTTATCTGGGAGCCAGGCTCGGGGGAATCGGCATCGGTTTCGCCGGTGGCCTGGGCGTCCTCGTCCTGACCCTCGTGTTTCAAATTAAACCTGGCGCGATCCCCTTCGACGTCATCGAAATCATTATGGCGGTTATCGCCGCTATCGCCGCCATGCAGGTCGCCGGAGGGATGGATTACCTGGTCAGCCTTGCCGAACGAATGCTCCGGCGTCATCCCAAATACATCACCTTTCTCGCGCCGCTGGTCACCTGGTTTATGACCGTGCTTGCCGGAACCGGACATACGGCGTTCTCAACCTTACCGGTTATCACCGAAGTGGCAAAAGAACAGGGCATCCGCCCCTCACGCCCGCTCTCCATTGCGGTGGTCGCTTCGCAGATTGCCATTACCGCCTCGCCGATTTCCGCAGCGGTGGTCTTCTTTGCCGGTATTCTCGAGCCCCTGGGCGTCAGCTACCTGACGCTACTGGCGATCTGTATTCCGGTTACCCTGATTGCCGTCATGCTTACCGCCATCGTCTGTAACTTCCTCGGCTGTGAGCTGAAAGACGACCCGATTTATCAGGAGCGACTGGCAAAAGGGGAAGTCAAACTGCGCGGCAGCCAGGTTTTTGAACTGAAGCCGCACGCCAGACGCTCGGTATTACTGTTTCTGATCGGTATCGTCGCGGTGATGTTCTACGCCACCGCCATCAGCGATACCGTAGGGCTGATCCAGGATCCTGTCCTGCCGCGTAACGAAGCGATTGTGGTGTTTATGCTGACTATCGCGACGCTGATAAGCATCACCTGCAAAATCGACACCGGTGAAGTGCTCAACGCCAGCACCTTTAAATCCGGCATGAGCGCCTGCGTCTGCGTTCTCGGCGTCGCATGGCTGGGGGATACTTTCGTGAAAGCCCACATCAGCGATATCCAGACCGTGGCGGGCGACCTGCTGCACAACTACCCGTGGCTGCTGGCGGTAGTGCTGTTCTTCGCCGCGACCCTGCTATATTCCCAGGCCGCGACCACTAAGGCGCTGATGCCCGCCGCGCTGATGCTGGGCGTGAGCCCGCTTACCGCCATCGCCTCATTTGCCGCCGTCTCCGCCCTTTTCGTTTTGCCGACCTACCCCACCCTGCTGGCGGCGGTCGAAATGGATGACACCGGCTCCACCCGCATCGGTAAATATGTCTTTAACCACGCCTTCCTGATCCCCGGCGTCATCGCCATTACGCTATGCGTGATCCTCGGGTTTATTTTCGGCGGCATCATGCTGTAAATCTCTTCAAATTCGGGCCAGATCCTGGCCCGTTTCGTTAATCCTCCCTATCTTGCATGCTATAGTGCCTCTTTTCGCTGATACGAGGTTCACGATGACGATGCCTGATGCTGTTGTTGTACTCTGTACCGCGCCGGATGAAGCGACCGCCCAGGACCTGGCGGCCAAAGCGCTGGCGGAAAAACTCGCCGCCTGCGCCACTCTCCTGCCGGGAGCGACATCGCTCTACTACTGGGAAGGAAAACTGGAGCAGGAGTATGAAGTGCAAATGCTGCTGAAAACCGACCTTGCCCATCAGCAGGCGCTGCTGGACTGCCTGAAGTCCCATCACCCGTATCAAACCCCTGAACTTCTGGTTCTGCCCGTTATTCACGGAGACAACGATTACCTCTCATGGCTCAACGCATCATTACGCTGATCCTGCTGCTTTGCAGCACATCGGCCATTGCCGGCCTGTTCGACGCCCCTGGCCGCTCGAACTTTGTTCCTGCTGACCAGGCTTTTGCCTTCGATTTTCAGCAGAATCAACACGATCTTAATCTGACCTGGCAAATCAAGGATGGTTACTATCTTTACCGTAAACAGATAAAGCTGACGTCCGCCGATGCGGCGTTTACCGACCCCTCGCTGCCTGCAGGCGAATGGCATGAGGACGAGTTTTACGGTAAAAGCGAAATTTACCGCCAGCGCCTGACCGTGCCGGTCACTCTGACTCACGCCGCCGCCGGCGCGACTCTTACCGTGACTTATCAGGGATGCGCGGATGCCGGTTTCTGCTATCCGCCGGAAACCAAAATCGTGCCGCTCGGCAACGCGCTCGCGCGCTCCAGCAGCGATACCGCCGTCGGGCAACCCGGGCTGACCCCGCCTCTGCCGCTGGAAACGCGCCCGGCGCTGCCGGTAGAGTCGCCGTCCGACCTTCCGCCCCCCGCTGTGGACAATAAAGATGCCGCTCTCCCCTTTAGCGCGCTGTGGGCGCTCTTGATTGGTATCGGCATCGCGTTTACCCCATGCGTGCTGCCGATGTATCCGCTGATTTCCGGCATCGTGCTGGGCGGGCAAAAACGCCTCTCCACCGCCCGCGCGCTGCTGCTGGCCTTTATCTACGTCCAGGGCATGGCCCTAACCTACACCGCCCTGGGGCTGGTCGTTGCCGCTGCGGGCCTGCAGTTCCAGGCGGCGCTACAGCACCCTTATGTGCTGATCGGCCTGTCGGTGCTGTTTATCCTGCTGGCGCTGTCGATGTTTGGTCTGTTTACGCTCCAGCTGCCTTCGTCGCTGCAAACGCGCCTGACGCTGATGAGCAATAAACGCCAGGGCGGTTCACCTGGCGGCGTATTCGCCATGGGGGCGATTGCCGGATTAATCTGCTCGCCCTGTACCACCGCGCCGCTGAGCGCCATTCTGCTCTATATCGCCCAGAGCGGTAATCTGTGGCTGGGCGGCGGTACCCTGTACCTCTACGCGCTCGGTATGGGGCTGCCGCTGATCCTGGTGACCGTATTCGGTAACCGTCTGCTGCCGAAAAGCGGCCCGTGGATGGCCCACGTCAAAACCGCCTTTGGCTTTGTGATCCTGGCGCTGCCGGTATTTTTACTCGAGCGTGTCGTGGGCGAACCGTGGGGCCTGCGGCTTTGGTCGCTGCTTGGCGTCGCCTTTTTTAGCTGGGCGTTTATTACCTCGCTGGGCGGCACGCGCCCCTGGCTGCGTATTGTGCAAATAGTGATGCTCGGCGCCGCGCTGGTCAGCGCCCGTCCGCTGCAGGACTGGGCTTTCGATGCGCCGGTCGCGCAACGGCAGTCCCATCTCCAGTTTACCCGTATCCATAGCGTCGATGAGCTCAACCAGGCGCTGGCGCAGGCGAAAGGTAAACCGGTGATGCTCGACCTGTACGCCGACTGGTGCGTGGCCTGCAAAGAGTTCGAGAAATACACCTTTACCTCACCTGAGGTTCAACAGGCCCTGAAAGAGACCGTTCTGCTGCAGGTTGATGTCACCAAAAATAGCGCGCGGGACGCGGCGCTGCTGAAGCACCTCCAGGTGCTCGGCTTGCCCACCATTCTGTTTTTCAATGAACAGGGCGAGGAGCAGCCCGCGCAGCGCGTCACCGGCTTTATGGATGCCGCGGCATTCAGCGCCCATTTGCGCGATCGACAACCGTGAGCGACACTGTAGGAGGAATAATGGAGGAAAAGACCGTGCAACGTGAAGATGTCCTGGGTGAAGCCATCCAAATCCTCGAAATCGAGGGTATCGCTAACACCACGCTGGAAATGGTCGCCGAGCGCGTGGCTTACCCGCTCAATGACCTCAAACGTTTCTGGCCTGACCAGGAAGCGCTGCTGTACGACGCGCTTCGCTATCTCAGCCATCAGGTCGATGCCTGGCGCCGCCAGCTTTTACTGGACGAGTCGCTCAGCGCGGAGCAGAAGCTGCTGGCCCGCTACGCCGCGCTGACCACCTGCGTAAGCAACCATCGTTATCCCGGCTGCCTGTTTATTGCCGCCTGTACTTTTTATCCGGACCCTCAGCATCCGATCCATCAGTTGGCCGAGCAGCAAAAGCAGGCTTCGCTGGCCTATACCCATGAACTGCTTAGCCAGCTCGAAGTTGACGATCCGGCAATGGTCGCAAAGCAGATGGAGCTGATCGTTGAAGGCTGCCTGAGCCGACTGCTGATCAAGCGCAGCCAGACGGATGTCGATACCGCGCGTCGCCTGGCAGAAGACATTTTGCGTTTTGCCCAGTGCCGTATGGGCGGCGCCCTGACCTGATTCCGATATCTTAACCAATTCATCGCGCATATAATCCCCTCCTCATCGATATGCTGACAGGGTTTGATATGCGCTCTCTTCTTTGGGTTGCCATCATGGGGCTGTGTTCGACACCGCTCCTGGCAGCTTCTCCGCAAGGCTTTTCTTTCGCGCACAAAGACTGGGAGCTCGCCTGCGACAACACCGGGACCTGCCGAGCCGCCGGCTATGGCGCCACCATGGGCGAAGTCAGCGTTCTGCTGACCCGCAATGCGGGCGCGGCGCAGCACGTCATCGCTGTGGCGACTTTCGCGCAAACCGAACGCGATATCCCCCCTGACGCAACGGTAAATCTGTTCATTGACGATCGGGATAACGGCCCACTTGAGGCCGCCGACGTGAGCCACTTTCGCTTTGATGACACCCAAACGGCGGCCCTGATTCAGGCCCTGGAGCACAACGGCAAAATTGAGCTTGCCCTTAACGGCGAGCGTAAGACGCTCTCCGACGCGGGCAGCAGCGCCGTATTCCTGAAAATGGATGAGTTTCAGCAGCGCCTGGGCACTGCCGATGCGCTGTTACGCCAGGGCGACGCCGGTGATGACAATATTTTATCAGCCGCGCCCGCACCGGAAATTATCGCCGCACCGGTCATCCACAATGCCGCCACCGTAGCGCTGACGGCAAAGCAGCGGCAGAAACTCCGTCCCCAGCTCGTCCCTCTGCTAAATAGCCATTGCGACGACTGGCAAAACGCGGATATCCCGGCATCTGAGCGCCAGATCACCGCAACGCCGTTGGATAAAAGCCACACGCTGATTCAGGCGCTGTGCTGGCGCGCTGCCTACAACGACGGCTATGCAACGTGGGTGGTCGACAAGGCGTTTATGACCCAGCCTCAGCTGGTCACCACCGACGCCTCCAGCTATGCCGACGGCGTGCTCACCTTTTTCAATAAAGGCCGCGGTATCGCCGACTGCATCAGCGGTGAAGAGCGCGTCTGGGATGGCAAAACGTTTGTCCAGAGCCTGAAATACTCCACCGGCGACTGCCGGGAGATCGCCCCCGGCGGCGCGTGGATGCTGCCCACCTTTGTGAGCCAGGTTATCCCGAAGCAGCAGAAAGATGCCGATAACAACGCGCTGAAAGCGCTGTATAACGCCGTATTAAAGGAGCAGAAGGCCAATCCTGAACTGGATCTGAATAATATCGCCGAGCAGTTCCCCCTCAGCGGGAACGTCAGCCATTTTACGCTGACCTACGCGGACGACTCTCTGGTATCAACGACGAAGCCGTCCGCCGATATCAGCGATGATGAGTGGCAGGCGTTTCTCCAGTCCGATATCAGCGCCGACTCCGAAAACGGTAAAGTGAGCTTTACGCTGGTCGACCTCGACGGAGACGGTAAACGCGATTTAATTATCGACAGCTACGTTGGCGGCACCGGACTCTTTAGCTATACCGGGATACTAAAACGCAGCGACGACGCTTTTGCTGCGGTTAACAGCGATGATAGCGGCAATGGCGATGATTTTGACGCAGGCGTTCCGGGCGCGCTCTATTCTCTCAACGGCCGCGGCGCCAACCAGTGGAGTCACTGGGTGCGCATTAACGGCCAGGTTTATGCGCTCTGGTACAACGGCCAGTTTGGCGAAGACAATCTCTATCTGTTGCGCCCGTTTGGCCCCTCAGGCAGTACGCCGGCAGTGACAATCCGCTATCGCTACACCCTTAACGACATTCGCTCGCCGGAAAAAGACCAGCCTCTGACGCCCGCGCTGAATGAGCGGGAAAAGTCAGACCTGCTGAAGTCGCTGGAAGTGATGCAGAGCAACCTGCTCAAGGATAAGCCACAGAGCGACAATGACGCGCCAATTTGCCCTATTCCTCCGGGCACATCATCCGACGACGCGGAAAACTACTATAGCGGGGTAGCGTCGAACTATATCTATGAAACCGTGGCATATATCCCGGTCTGGCTGAACGATAAATGTTTTATCGGCACCATCTTTAGCCACCACGGCGCCTATCGTCACGGCGTCGATGCGGAAATCACGATCAGCTCGCCGCGCGATGACGAAGACATTGTTGGCGACTACGCGATTTCTGGATTACGCCGCGCTATCTCGGTGACCAGCGGCTGGAAAATCCGTGAAGGCGACAACGGGATGATGTAATTTTCAGCAAAAAAGCGTATTCAGGCGCAGAATTGCCGCAAACTTAAGCAACTGGTAGATAAATCGAGAAATTTGATTGACGCCGCGTACGGATTACGGTTTAATGCGCCCCGTTGCCCGGATAGCTCAGTCGGTAGAGCAGGGGATTGAAAATCCCCGTGTCCTTGGTTCGATTCCGAGTCCGGGCACCACTATTCAGAGAACCCAGCCTATGGCTGGGTTTTTGCTTTTCTGCGGCCGGACTCTCCATCGAACTGCATTTGCCGAAGTTAGGCCCCTCACAACGTTAAATTCCGTAAGGCGTGTCGGCCCGCTTAGGGACGTACCAGACGATGCAGCAAAGCCGGAATTCCGCAATTACGGTAGATGAGGAGCAAACTTCGTTGGAGATTGTCGTCGTAGGGGGCTGCCCTCCCATAGATGCTAATCCAAAAGCAGCCTAATCGCGGAATAAGCTGAAGTTGGTATCCGGGGTGAGCTGAGTGCGTCGAACAATTAAACTTCATTAAAACTCTTTTTTGCGGAGCCCTTTCGAGCTCCGCGGACGCTGCTATTTCAACAGGGATTTAACTTTCCCCCCCACCCGACGAACCAGACTTCTGCCTCTGTTGGCGCCCTGAACATGAATGGCTTCATAAAGGGCATTAAAGCGGTCATGGGCCCAGCCATCTCTTTGCTGGGAAATAAGACCATCAATCTTATGATTTAAAAGCTGCAGTTCATTGCTGACAGAGTGGCCGCCATTGATGCTACGCAGTCGGCTCACCTCGCTCTCAAGCTCATGAATTTTTTCGAGATAAGCAGGAATCAACCCCATCGCATAGTTATATTTCACATTTTCATCCATAAATGGACGGAAACTACGATAGTTATTTTTGCTCTTATTTCCGCTTAACAACATTCCGGAGTTTGCTACTCTGTACCAAAATAGCGGTTCAGGAACGAGCTGCAGTTTATAGCCTTGTAAGGAGACTTTCGCAAAAAACTCCCAATCTTCATGGCCTAAACCATAATCTTCAGTAAAACCACCGATATTGTCGAAAGCGTCTTTGCGAATAAGGGCATTAGCATCGCCAAAGCAGTTGCTAAAGCTGGCGATATTTAAATCCGGGCCTAACGGCAGCCAGCAGTGCGTCATTTTACGGAACGGAGAAGGGAACTCTTCACCAAAAATAAGATCGCTTGGGGTGGTTAACACATCGGCCCCGGAGTTTAATGCTGCCGTGACAAATGTCTCAACCTCAAAAGGTTTAGCGACATTATCATCGTCCATAAACATCAGATATTCACCGGAGGCGTGTCGCGCAGCCAAATTTCGCGCTGCGCCCAGGTAGTTATTAGAACTACGGATGATTTTCCAGCCTCGAGCGTTAAAATCGTTCTCGATAAGGTTCAAATAACGATGAGATTCTTCTTTTGTACTTCCATCATCAACTAAAATGACTTCAATATTTTGATACGTCTGCGTTTTAATTGAGGCAATTGCCTGCTGGAGCAAATGGTGACGATCGAAATGAGTGATACACACGCTAACTAACGGGCGATTCGATTCATCTATTTTCTTGAAAACGCAGTTATCTTTTCGCTCAATAGCGGCAAACCACGCTGCCTGGATATTTTCCTGTGACTCAACCAGCCCAGGCTTGATATTTATATTTTTTAAGCGATAGTGGATTTTACCGTACAAATCAACCGGCGTTGGGGTAAACAGAACCTCAGCATGATGCTCTTGCGGAATCAGTTCTGGAATTCCTCCGACGTTTGAGGCGAGGAAGTTAACGTTATTAACCAGGCACTCATAAACTGTATACGGAGAGTTTTCAACGAGCGATGGGATGATGACTAGTACATTTTTTCTTTTTATATATTCATTAGCATTAGTACGATCGTAATCGCTGATGATATTGACTGCCAGCCCCAGATTTTTGGTCTGGTTCATGATATAGGTAAAGGAATCAATTTTACCCAGCGTGACATTCTTCCCGAGGAAGGTCACACCAGAGATCGTCTCTTTGTCTTCGTCAGAGAGTTTTCTTAATGCGCGCAGGAAGATATCGAGCCCTTTACGGGTTTCAAGCCGGCCGAAAAATACAAGCTCAACGCCTGAAGTGGGTGTTTCATTTGTTTTTACGACAACATCACTTCTCGTCTCAAACCCTTGAAATGGCTCACAATTTAAAATAACATGGCGTTCTTCAGGAACATTCCAGTGTTTACTCAACATCCAGTCAATTAAATACTGAGAAGGACTAACGACTTCATCAGCCATCTCAACAACCATTTTCTCCATATAATAGAGTTCAAGATGATTCTGATCATATGGGAGCTGGTAATTACCTTCATCAGCCCATAATGTTGAGCTATGAGTATTGACAATGAATTTTGTATTCTCAAAATCAGTGCCATTCTTTTTACTTAATAAAGCGTAATACAGATCTGCCTGCCATTCACAAGAAATAATAGTGTCGTAGACATTATTTTCTTTCAGCCAGAGCAGAATTGAGTAACTTTTTCTTCTAAAATAAGGCGCATCAATATTAATCTCTTTTACCAGACCGGTACTTAGCAGATTAATACCAAAGGTGCTATAAATACGTGACCAATCGCTAAAAGTTGATGCAGAAGACTCCGAATAGTCACCACATGTATACAATACATCGACATCATAACCCTTTTTTGCCAAAGTAGTGGCAAGGGCAGTGAAAGCAGTACCAATGCCGCCGTTACGGACAGGCCCCTCTATGTCCGGCGTCATTATAAGAACTTTTTTCATTGTGATCTTTCCTTAGTAACCTAGACTTTTCTATAATAATGAGTGAGTTGAAGTAATATTAAGATAGCAATCAATAGCTTCTGTTAAACAGGATAAAAAATGACCAGTGCAGAGTTAAAATTTGATTTATTTCTAAAATCCTATCATCCATCTCATCGATTTGTCTATAAGGCAAACCCCGGTAACGCGGGTGATGGCGTGATTGCATCGGCAACGTACGATTTTTTCGAACGAAATGCGCTTACCTATGTTCCTTACAGGGCCGATGAGCGCTACAGCGCTGATACTGATATTTTAATTTTTGGTGGCGGAGGAAACCTCATAGAAGGACTGTACGCTGAGGGCCGCGATTTTATTCAAAGTAATATTCACAAATTTCACAAAACGATCATTATGCCTTCGACCATCAGAGGGTATAGCGATTTATTCACTAATAATATAGATAAGCTAGTTGTCTTTTGCCGTGAAAATACCACTTTCGATTATATAAAATCTCTCAGCTATGAGCCAAATAAGAACGTATTCATTGCTGATGACATGGCATTTTATCTCGATCTTAGCCAGTACCTGTCTCTTAAACCTGCCTATAAACAACAGGCAAACTGTTTCAGAACAGATTCAGAGTCTCTGACAGGAGAACATAAAGAAAACAATCATGATATTTCGCTCACGTGGAATGGCGACTATTGGGATAATGAATTTCTGGCACGAAACTCTACCCGCTGCATGATCAACTTTCTTGAAGAGTATAAAGTTGTAAATACCGATAGACTTCACGTGGCAATTTTAGCCTCCCTGCTGGGAAAAGAAGTCAATTTCTACCCTAACTCATACTACAAGAATGAAGCCGTTTATAATTACTCGCTGTTAAATCATTACCCAAAAACGTGCTTTATTACTACCAGCTAAAAAATGCAGCGTATATTAATACGCTGCAAAAAAATTCACATAACCTTTACAGCATTATCAATTATTGCCTGCCAGCCTTCACGCGAGTATTCATTTGCCCGGCTATAGTCGGCAAATCTATCGATTGCGCCAATAAAAAGATTATCAGTCACTTTCTTGATTTCACCTGGAGCTGAACTTTCCACGTTACTTTTCACGTAAAGTATTTTACTGTTACCGTGCTTCTTAAACTCTTTTGCTAAAGCGAATACTATATCATCAAGATTATTGCCATTGCTTTTTACGACAAAAATTTTATTGTCATCAACAAGGCTTTTCTTAAATTTGCTTATCAGGTAATTAATCTTCTCTACTTCTTTTTTATAAATAAGATCATTTTCCTGTTCAGAATAACGCCAGACCCAGCCATCATTTTTATTATCGCTATACATTTCAGTATGAAAACAAATATCATACTGCTGATCAAGCACCATATCCTGCCAGGATGGGGTCAGGTTTTCATAGACATACAAACCAGCAAAATCAGATTCTATTAGTTTTAGAAGAGCATGATAGTTTTTTATTAAAGTCCAACGAAACAAGCTGCCTTCATCATAACCTGACTCTCTGAGAAAGAAAGCAAACTCACAATTATCACCGAGACTTTCGAAACGCTGTAATTTATTCATCATTGTTTTCCAGAAGGGGAACCGGAGGATTATACAATAAGGTACCTCTGGCTAACACCAAAAATGTCGTCAGATGCCGTCCGCGCAGGGCAACATAACGCGGTGAAAACATGGCATATTAGCATGACGCCCCCTCGTGAGATTATCGCGCGTTCTGTCCCGATATGACGCATATAACCCATTGATAATATATTTTTTTCAGGCCGGGCCCGGATAAAGCCGCCCGGCGGAAACCCAGGCTCGGGAGCGAAGCGAGCCTCAGGCAAACATCTTTCTTCCCAGCTGGCGCCCCGCCTCCAGATGCGCCTCCGCCGTTTTCAGGTCCGGCAACAGCAGCATCTGCGAACTGGCTACCGTCGCCCCGCAGTAATCAAAAATCCCGTGGACAATCTGCGCATTAAAAGCATCGGTAAATCCGTGCTTGTCATACGTTTGTTGACTCGCTGCGCCTAATGCCACCAGATGCACCCGCAGGCGGCCCAGCTTCTTCACGACATCGCCGTCGGCGGTCTCCTCATAGGCCCAGCCGTTTGAAAACACGCGGTCAACCCAGCCCTTTAACAGCCCAGGCATCGACCACCAGTAAACGGGAAAAACCAGCACCAGCGCGTCGGCGTTATCAATTCTGGCCTGCTCGGCCATCACGTCGGGCGGCGTGTCGCCGGTTTGCAGAAATGCGGCGATATCCGGCTCGGCAAATACCGGGTTAAAGCCTTCCTGCGTTAAATCCGCTATGTCAGCCGTATGCTGCGAGGCGGATTCGGCAATTCCTTGCGCAATCGCCGTTGCTACGCTGTGAGTCAGCGACGTCTTGAGAGGATGAGAAACCACGATTAATGCATGCATGACGGATACCCCAGTTGCGCTATAACGATATTGGACGTAGTCTTATATACCAACAGTAACCTACCATTAGTAAGTTACCTTTAGTATATTAATATGTCAACGGGAGAATGTTTCCATGTCTGAACCACTCGTACGTCAGCGTTTAACGCGAGAAGAGCGGCGCAAGCAGCTGATTGATGTCGCCTGGCATATTATTCGGCAAGAAGGGACCGATGCTCTGACGTTGGGTTATCTGGCGACGCAGGCGGGCGTGACTAAACCCGTGGTTTACGATCACTTTGACAGCCGTTCAGGGCTTTTCGCGACGCTTTATCGCGAATACGACCAACGCCAGACGGCGCGAATGGATGAGATACTGCGCAATACCGAACCGAATGCGGAGAAGCTGGCCTCGGCGATCGCCAACGCCTATATCGAGTGCGTGCTGCTTCAGGGGCGCGAGATGCCCAGCGTCATGGCCGCGCTGGCCGGGACGCCAGAGCTGGAGAAGATCAAACAAGAGTGCATCGCCGCCTTTACCGGAAAATGTCGGGACTATTTTTCGCCGCTTTGCGAGAGTGAGAATCTCAGCGAGGCGGCCATTCTCGCCATGCTCGGCTCCGCCGACGGGCTATCGGCCGCGGTAGTGAACGGCGTCATCACGGAGCAGCAGGCTAAAGATGAGCTCTTTCAGGTGATTATGTCGATGCTGCAGCGCTGCTGTCATCGCTAAATCGCGCCCGCCGTCCGGCGGACGCGTTGATTATCAGCCGCCCGCTTTCTTGATCGCCGCATCCAGCGAGGCTTTATCCGCCAGCCCCGGGAATACGGTGATCGTCGCTTCCGTAGCGCCGGTAGTCGGCATCACGATAACGCCCGGCGTCCCGCTCAGGCCAATTTCCTGCGCCAGCTGATTGGTGCTTTCCAGTACCGGCTCAACGTCCGCCGCTTTCTTCGCGTCGAAATTCACTTTCTTCGCCTGCTGCTGGATGTCGGCAGCCGTCAGCTTGCCTTCGTTATGTCCGGTGGAATAGATCCCGTTATGGTAGGTCAGATAAGCCTCTGCGCCCTTCTGCTGATAAATCTGCAGGCCGGTTTTGGCCGCTTCAAGCGAGGTTTCCCAACGGCTGCCAAAAATCGGCCACTCTTTAAAGGCAAAGCGGGTCTGCGGGTGCTCTTTAATCACCTGCTCCATTACCGGCGCCAGACGACTGCAGTAAACGCACTGATAATCAAAGAATTCAATGACGGTGACTTTGCCCTCTTTCGGGCCGTAGGTTGGCGTATTTTTATCCTGGGTCAGCGCAGCCGCATTCTTCAGTACCGCCTGGGTCGCGGCGCTGGCCTGCTGCTGTTGCTGAATTTGCTGTAGCTTCTGGCTGGCCTGCAGCAGCACTTCCGGATGCGCGACTAAGTAATCCGCGGCGATTTTGCCAATACGGGCCTCTTGTTCAGGCGTAAAAGTCGGCGCATCAGCAGCGGTCGCCATAAGCGGAAACAGGGTAGCGCCGATAAAGGCAAATGTGAGTAAATTCTTATGGCCGGGCATGTAGTTAGTCCTTGCGATAGGTGAACGGCAGATGTATTTCTACGAACAAAATATCATCCTTTGCCTGCGAATCATTGCCGGACCATGCAATGATTGGTAACGATATTTTTCAATCACTCGCTGCGCGCGGTCTCTCGGTAAGGTGGCCAGAGTGCCCTAACGAGAGTACGCTTCGCCCCTGCGTTTTTCCGTAGGTTCTCTTTTTTGGTTCGATGAGTTGGGTATGAATGCGTTTTTCAGTCAGTGGGACGTGGCGGTTATTCTGCTGCAAATTATTGCTATCGATCTGTTATTGGGTGGCGACAACGCGGTGGTGATCGCGATGGCCTGCCGTAAACTGCCGCCTCAGCAGCGTACCAAAGCGATTATCATCGGCACCGTCGGCGCAATAGCGGCGCGCGTGCTGCTTTTAGCTATCGCGATCTATTTACTCTCATTGCCGTGGCTTAAAGTGGTCGGCGCGCTGATGCTACTGTGGATTGGCATCAAGCTGGTGACCAATCAGGAAGAAGAGAATGATGTCAGCAGCTCCAGCAGCCTGTGGCGTACCGCGGTCACCATTACCGTTGCCGATGTCATAATGTCGCTGGATAACGTGCTGGCGGTGGCCGCCGCCGGAAAAGGCCATCTGCTGCTGGTCGCGCTGGGCGTATTGATCAGCATTCCGATTATCGTCCTCGGCAGCAAGCTGGTGCTGGCTATCCTCAACCGCTTCCCGTCCGTGGTGATGCTGGGCGGGGCGCTCATCGGCTGGATAGCCGGTTCCATGATGGTGACCGATGTGACCATCGTTCATCTGTTCCCCAACGCGCCCGCCGCGCTCCCCGTGATGGGCGGAGCCATTGGCGCCGCCCTTGTGCTGCTGGAAGGGTTGCGCAGAAACCGCCGGCGCTCCAGCGAATAGCTGGCGTTCACGCTTGGCCGCCGTCAATCCCGACGGCGTCAAGTTTGCGCCATTTTTCCCCCACATCCGCCCTCATTTGCCCTACGCTTAGTAAAGACACCTGATCCAGGGATCTGTAACCATAATATTGCGCATAAATGAGATAAAACCATGGAATTAAAGGATTATTATGCCATTTTAGGGGTTCAGCCAACGGACGATCTGAAAACCATTAAGACCGCCTATCGCCGTCTGGCACGTAAATACCACCCCGATGTCAGCAAAGAAAACGATGCCGAAGCCAAATTCAAAGATCTCGCCGAAGCCTGGGAAGTGCTTAAAGATGACCAGCGCCGCGCCGAATACGACCAGCTCTGGCAGCACCGTAACGATCCGCAGTTTGGCCGTCAGCAGCAGCATTCCCACGAGCAGAGCTATAGCCAGCAGGACTTCGACGACATCTTCTCCTCCATGTTTGGCCAGCAGGCGCACCATAGCCGCCGCCAGCACGGCGTCCGCGGTCATGACTTAGAGATAGAAGTCGCGGTATTCCTTGAGGAGACCCTGGCCGAGCAGACGCGCACCATCAGCTATAAGCTGCCGGTTTATAACGTCTTTGGCATGGTCGAAAGCGAAACGCCGAAAACCCTGAACGTGAAAATTCCCGCGGGCGTCGTCGACGGCCAGCGGATCCGCCTGAAAGGCCAGGGCACCCCTGGCGAAAATGGCGGCCCTAACGGCGACCTGTGGCTGGTGATTCATATCGCCCCGCATCCGCTGTTTGATATCGTCGGACACAACCTTGAAATCGTCCTGCCGCTGGCGCCGTGGGAAGCAGCGCTAGGCACCAGGGTCACTATCCCGACGCTGAAAGAGAGCATCCTGCTGACCATTCCGCCGGGCAGCCAGGCCGGTCAGCGGCTGCGGGTGAAGGGCAAAGGGCTGACCAGCAAAACCACCACCGGCGACCTGTATGCGGTGATCAAAATCGTCATGCCGCCAAAACCAGATGAGAAGAGCCGTGAGCTCTGGCAGCAGCTGGCGGATGCACAATCCAGCTTCGAGCCGCGTAAGACATGGGGGAAAGCCTGATGGCTAAGATAACAGTGACGTTCACGATTACCGAGTTTTGTCTCCACACCGGCCTTTCCGAAGAGGAGCTTAACGAGATTGTCGGCCTCGGCATGATCGAGCCGCGCCAGCCGCAGCGGGAAAACTGGCTGTTTGACGATAGCGCGGTGACCATCGTTCACCGCGCCGTACGCCTGCGCAAAGAGCTGGAGCTGGACTGGCCGGGCATCGCTGTGGCCTTAACGCTGCTGGACGAGAACGCGCGCCTGAGCCGCGAAAATCAAATTCTGCAGCAGCGGCTGGCGCGCTTTCTGACCCATAGCTAAGCCGTAGCCCGCCCGCTTCCTTTAGCACCGCCCGGTCCTTACCGGGCCCGGGCGGTCCGCGAATGACCTCAGCTCAGGACATAAAAAATGCCGCCGGGGGAAGCCCGCGGCGGCATGAGTTACCAGCAAAACGATTTAGTCGTTGATGCGCGGATGCTGCTGCACCAGACGAGAACGTTTTTCCTGCAGGTCGGCGATTTCCTGATCGATATCTTCGATTTTATGTTCGATGTTATCGTAGTGCTCGCCGAGAATTTCTTTCGCTTCCTGAATATCCGAAGCCGCTGGCGTTGCCCCTTTCAGCGGACGATTGGCGGTCTCTTTCATCGACAGGCCGGTAATCAGACCAATCAACGCCACCACCATCAGATAGTAAGCCGGCATCATCAGGTTCTGCGTGCTTTCCACCAGCCACGCCGCCAGAGTCGGCGTCAGACCGGCAATCAGCACCGAGATGTTAAAGGCGCTGGCCAGGGCGCTAAAGCGGATGTGGGTCGGAAACATCGCCGGCAGCGACGAGGCCATCACCCCGATAAAGCAGTTCAGCACCACCGCCAGCAACAGCAGACCGGCGAAAATCAGGCCAAGGACGTTACTGTTAATCATGATAAAGGCCGGAATCGACAGCGCGAACAGCGCCACGCTACCAATCAGGATGAACGGACGACGGCCAAAACGGTCGCTGAGCATACCGATAACCGGCTGAACGAACAGCATCCCGACCATGATGGCGATGATGATCAGCACCCCGTGGTCTTCAGAATAGTGCAGGTTATGCGACAGGTAGCTCGGCATGTAGGTCAGCAACATGTAGTAGGTCACGTTGGTGGAAATCACCAGACCGATACAGGTCAGCAGGCTACGCCAGTGTTTGGTCGCAATCTCTTTGAAAGAGACTTTCGGCCCATCCTGCAGGCCCTCGCGGTCGCCCTGCTCCATTTTATCAACGTGCTGCTGGAACGCCGGCGTCTCTTCCAGCGCATGACGCAGATAAAGACCGATAATCCCTAACGGCAGCGCCAGGAAGAACGGAATACGCCAGCCCCAGTCGAGGAAGTTCTCTTCGCCCACCACGCTGGAAATCAGCACGACTACGCCCGCGCCCATGACAAAACCGGCTATCGAACCGAAGTCCAGCCAGCTGCCCATAAAGCCGCGTTTACGGTCAGGCGAGTACTCTGCAACAAAGATAGAGGCACCGGTATATTCGCCGCCCACCGAGAAGCCCTGCGCCATTTTACACAGCAGCAGCAGGATCGGCGCCCAGATACCAATCGTGGCATACGACGGAATAAGGCCGATACAGAATGTACTTATCGACATGATAACGATGGTTATCGCCAGAATCTTTTGTCGACCGTATTTATCGCCCAGCATCCCGAAGAACAGGCCGCCTAATGGACGAATTAAGAAGGGAACCGAGAAAGTACCGAGCGCGGCAATCATCTGCACGCTGGGGTTGGCATCGGGGAAAAAGACCTTACCAAGCGCATATGCAACAAAACCATATACCCCAAAATCGAACCATTCCATCGCGTTACCCAGCGACGCTGCGGTAATCGCTTTCTTCAGTTTGCTATCATCAATGATGGTCACATCCCGAAGCGTGATGGGTTTTACTTTTTTCCTTTTAAGCATAATTATCCTCTTTTGCTCTCGCCTTGAGCGCACGAATCTCCGCCGAATGACAAGGTCATTCGCGTCATGCGTTGGGAGCGGCGAATTGCTGTGCTCCACATTTCAAGCGTAGCAGGTTTGCCTGCACTGTCTGCTGACAGTCCGTACAACCGAACCTGTTGACGCCTGCTCTGGCCATAATCAAATAAGCGGTACCGCTAATAAGTGTAGTGAATTTGCGTTCTCGCCTTTTTACCCTAACAGCGTTTAAATTTGGGATCAACTTCACAAAAATTTACCTACCCTTAAACAGAGTCATCCAAAAGCAATAAGTTCAATGAATATTGGAACTTAGCGATACATTTCCGGAAATATCCTGCGCTTTTTATGAAAATAAGCCCGCCAGGCCTCACGATATATATCCTCTTTCTCCGCTGCGATAAGTCATAAAAAAGGCCCGACAAAAGTGCGGGATTGCGCTATAATCAGCATTACTTTCGGCTATCAGCCGCCATTTAAAGGACCAACGTCCTGTTTTACCCAGTAATCGTGAGGAACGTCATGCAACTGCCACACTGCCCAAAATGCCATTCTGAATACACTTATGAAGACGGCGGCATGTTTATCTGCCCGGAATGCGCCCACGAATGGAACAATGCCGAGCCTGCGGACGATAACGACGCGCTGGTGGTCAAAGACGCCAACGGTAATTTACTCGCCGACGGCGACAGCGTCACCGTGGTAAAAGATCTGAAGGTTAAAGGCAGCTCTTCGATGCTAAAAATCGGCACTAAAGTGAAGAATATCCGCCTGGTTGAAGGCGATCATAATATTGACTGTAAAATAGATGGTTTTGGCCCGATGAAGCTAAAATCCGAATTTGTTAAAAAGAACTGATTTTATTCCCCCGACGCCCGTTGTCAGGGGGAAATATATTTTCCCGTGGCCTCCCGGAATCCCTCGCTGCCGCCTGGCTTAATTCTGCAATCCCCTTCTACGCTTAATGGAATATTCGTTACCTGAGGTAATGGTTATGCCCTTAAGTCCCTATATCGCTTTTAGCGGCAACTGCGCTGCCGCCATCGCTTTCTACCAGCAGGCGCTGGGCGAGGAGCTCATCCACAAAATCACCTGGGGTGAAATGCCGCAGAATACGCAGGACGCCGAAGATGGCTGCCCTTCCGGCCAGCATCTGGCTGCCGACGGTATCGCGCACGCCAGCCTGCGCATTGCCGATAGTATCCTGATGCTCAGCGACAGCCCCTCCAGCAACATGGAGCGCTACGCCGGATTTACCGTCGTGCTGGACTCGCAGGATATTATTGAGGGTAAACGCTGGTTTGACGGCCTCGCCGACGGCGGGCAGATTGAGATGGCCTGGCAGGAAACCTTCTGGGCGCACGGCTTCGGTAAAGTTATCGACCGCTTTGGCGTCCCGTGGATGGTCAACGTGGTGAAAGAGCCTTAACGCTGGCCTTTTCCCCTCACCCTGTGCTCCCCCCGAAAGGGAGAGAGGGCGGAGTGAGGGCATCTGTGCATTCACTCCCCCTTACCCTGTCATTCCACCGGCATCAACTCTTCATCCCCCGGTCATCATGAGTTAACCGAAATGTAACAAAAAACCGTCAGGATCGGCCCACGCTCAGAGGGAAATACTTCCTTGTCCTTAGTGAGGCTCGATTGACATGTACTTATCCAGACATCCGACCAGTTATCCAACGCGATATCAGGAAATTGCCGCCAAACTGGAGCAAGAGCTTCGCCATTACCACTGCGGCGACTATCTGCCCGCCGAGCAGCAGCTGGCGTCCCGCTTTGAGGTTAACCGCCACACCCTGCGCCGGGCCATCGATCAGCTCGTCGAACGCGGCTGGGTCCAGCGCCGTCAGGGCGTCGGCGTGCTGGTGCTGATGCGCCCGATAGATTATCCGCTCAACGCCCAGGCGCGCTTTAGCCAGAATCTTCTCGAACAGGGCAGCCACCCGACCAGCGAGAAGCTGCTGTCGGTGGTGCGTCCGGCCAGCAGCCACGTTGCCGAGGCGTTTGCTATCAGTGAAGGCGATAACGTCATTCACCTGCGCACCCTGCGCCGCGTGAACGGCGTCGCCCTGTGTCTGATCGACCACTACTTTACCGACCTGCAGTTGTGGCCGGTTCTGCAAACCTTTACCCACGGCTCTCTCCATGACCTGCTGCGCGATCGGCTGGATATCGAACTGACCCGCGTGCGCACCAAAATCAGCGCCCGACGCGCGCAGGCCAAAGAGAGCAATATTCTCGGCATTCCCAACATGGCGCCGCTGCTGTGCGTGCGCACCCTGAATCATCGCCAGGGCGAGCAGAGCGCGACGGAGTACTCCGTCAGCCTGACCCGCGCCGACATGATTGAATTCACCATGGAGCACTGAATGCACTTTGATACCGCAACCCGCCAGCGCTGGATGTCCGTGCTGGCCCACAGTGAACCACAAGAACTGGCGGCGCGGATGCAGACGCTGCAGCTCGCGCCGCAGTATGAGCTGATTCGCGCCCCGGAGACCGGGCTGGTGCAGCTGCAGGCGCGTATGGGCGGCATCGGCGACCGATTCTTCGCCGGAGACGCCACCTTAACCCGCGCCGCTATTCGCCTGGCCGACGGCACCCTCGGCTATAGCTGGATTCTGGGCCGCGACCGCCCGCACGCTGAACGCTGCGCGGCCATTGATGCCCTGATGCAGTCACCACACCATTTTCACACCCTGATGGAAACCCTGATAACCCCGCTGGAAGAACAACGCAGCGCGCGCATTGAAGCCCGACGCGCCGAAGTCAACGCCAGCCGGGTCGACTTCTTTACTCTGGTTCGCGGAGATAACGCATGACATTACAACCCGCCTTTACCCTGGCTGTGCAGGATGCCCAGCACAGTTTCCGCCGCCTGCTGAAGGCGATGAGCGAGCCGGGAGTGATTGTCTCCCTGCAGCAGCTTCAGCACGGCTGGCAGCCGCTGAACGTCGCCTCCACCAGCCTGCTGCTGACGCTGGTGGATCACGATACGCCGGTCTGGCTCGCTCCCGCGCTGCATAACGATCTTGTCGGCCAGAATCTGCGCTTCCATACCGGCGCGCCGCTGGTTGAGCAGCCGCAGCAGGCGACCTTCGCCGTCGCCAGCGACAGCATCAGCGCCGAGCAGCTGAACGTGCTTTCCGCCGGTACCGTCGTCGCCCCGGAAACCGGCGTCACGCTGGTGGTTCAGCTTGCCAGCCTGAGCGGCGGCCGGATGCTGCGGCTGACCGGCGCGGGGATCGCCGAAGAGCGGATGATCGCCCCGCAGCTGCCGGAATGCATTATTGAAGAATTGACCGAGCGTCCGCATCCGTTCCCGCTGGGAATCGATCTGATCCTCACCTGCGGCGAACGCCTGCTGGCGATTCCGCGCACCACTCACGTCGAGGTCTGCTAATGTACGTAGCCGTCAAAGGCGGCGAGAAGGCGATCGTCGCCGCTCACGCCCTACAGGAACAGAAACGCCGAGGCGAGGGACGGCTTCCTGAAATCAGCGTTGATCAGATTAGCCAACAGCTTAATCTGGCGGTGGACCGGGTCATGACCGAAGGCGGCATCGCCGACCGGGAGCTGGCGGCGCTGGCGCTGAAGCAGGCCAGCGGCGACAGCGTCGAAGCGATTTTTCTGCTGCGCGCTTATCGCACCACCCTGCAAAGGCTGGCGGTCAGCGAGCCTGTCGACACCGCCGGTATGCGCCTTGAGCGCCGTATCTCGGCGGTCTATAAAGATATCCCCGGCGGCCAGATGCTCGGCCCGACCTACGATTACACCCACCGTCTGCTCGATTTTACCCTGCTGGCCAACGGCGAAACGCCGCCGCTGGCGACCGATAGCGCACCGCAGGAAGCGACGCCGCACGTCTTTAATCTGCTCGTCCAGCAGGGGCTGGCGAAGGCGGAGCGGGATACCGACGCGCAGCCCGACGATATCACCCGCCATCCGCCGGTTTATCCCTGTTCGCGCTCTTCGCGCCTGCAGCAGCTGACGCGCGGCGACGAGGGCTACCTGCTGGCGCTGGCCTACTCCACCCAGCGCGGCTACGGACGCAACCATCCGTTTGCCGGTGAAATTCGCAGCGGCTACGTCGCGGTGGAGATCGCTCCCGAAGAGCTGGGCTTCACCGTCACTATCGGCGAACTGCTGATGACCGAATGCGAGATGGTCAACGGCTTTGTCGACCCTCAGGATGAACCGCCGCACTTTACCCGCGGCTACGGCCTGACGTTCGGCATGAGCGAGCGCAAAGCGATGGCGATGGCGCTGGTTGACCGCGCGCTCCAGGCGCCGGAGTACGGCGAAGAGGTGGCGGGCCCTGCCCAGGATGAAGAGTTTGTGCTGGCCCATGCCGATAACGTCGAGGCCGCCGGTTTCGTTTCGCACCTTAAACTTCCCCACTATGTCGATTTCCAGGCCGAACTGGCGCTGCTTAAACGCCTGCAACGGGAGAATCAACGTGGCTAACGCACTGACCGGCTATAACTTTGCTTATCTCGACGAGCAAACCAAACGCATGATCCGCCGCGCCATCCTGAAAGCGGTGGCCATCCCCGGCTACCAGGTGCCCTTCGGCGGTCGCGAGATGCCGATGCCCTACGGCTGGGGAACCGGCGGTATCCAGCTTACCGCCAGCGTCATCGGGGAAAATGACGTGCTGAAGGTGATCGATCAGGGCGCCGACGACACCACCAACGCGGTATCGATTCGTCAGTTTTTCAAACGCGTGACCGGCGTCGCGACCACCGAGCGCACCGAAGACGCCACGCTGATCCAGACCCGCCACCGGATCCCGGAAACGCCGCTGACTGACGATCAGATCCTGATCTTCCAGGTGCCGATCCCGGAGCCGCTGCGCTTTATCGAGCCGCGCGAAACCGAAACCCGCACCATGCACGCGCTGGAGGAGTACGGCGTGATGCAGGTGAAGCTGTACGAAGATATTGCCCGCTTCGGCCATATCGCCACCACCTACGCCTACCCGGTGAAGGTCAACGGCCGCTACGTGATGGATCCGTCGCCGATTCCAAAATTCGATAATCCGAAGATGCATATGATGCCTGCGCTACAGCTGTTCGGCGCCGGACGCGAAAAACGCATCTACGCGGTACCGCCGTATACCTCGGTTGAGAGCCTCGATTTCGACGATCATCCGTTTACCGTTCAGGAGTGGGATGAACCCTGCGCCATCTGCGGATCTCGCCATAGCTATCTTGATGAAGTGGTGCTCGACGACAGCGGCAAACGGATGTTT
The DNA here is from genome assembly GCF_040064575.1 of Klebsiella sp. CN_Kp106. NCBI lineage: Bacteria > Pseudomonadati > Pseudomonadota > Gammaproteobacteria > Enterobacterales > Enterobacteriaceae > Klebsiella > Klebsiella sp. CN_Kp106. Next base: position 178,610 of record NZ_JBEAIG010000014.1, read on the forward strand.
GTCTGCTCCGATACCGACTATTGCCGCCAACAGAGCGAGGAGCAGAAAAAATGAGTTATCCGTTACTGGCGGTGAACAACCTGACCCACCTCTACGCGCCGGGCAAAGGCTTCAGCGACGTCTCGTTTGAGCTGTGGCCGGGGGAAGTGCTGGGTATCGTCGGCGAATCCGGCTCCGGAAAAACCACGCTGCTGAAAGCGATCTCCGCCCGCCTGGCCCCGCAGCAGGGAGAAGTGCTGTATCAACAGCGCTCGCTATACGCCATGAGCGAAGCGGAGCGCCGACGTCTGCTGCGCACCGAATGGGGCGTGGTGCATCAGCATCCGATGGACGGCCTGCGCCGCCAGGTCTCGGCCGGCGGCAATATCGGCGAACGCCTGATGGCCACCGGGTCCCGTCACTACGGCAATATTCGCGCCACCGCCGGACAGTGGCTGCAGGAGGTGGAGATCCCGCCTTCGCGCATTGACGACCTGCCCACCACCTTTTCCGGCGGGATGCAGCAGCGCCTGCAAATCGCCCGCAATCTGGTGACGCAGCCGAGGCTGGTGTTTATGGATGAGCCCACCGGCGGGCTGGACGTATCGGTGCAGGCGCGCCTGCTCGATCTGCTGCGCGGCCTGGTCGTGGAGCTGAACCTGGCGGTGGTGATTGTGACCCACGACCTCGGCGTCGCCCGCCTGCTGGCTAACCGTCTGCTGGTGATGAAGCAGGGCCAGGTAGTCGAAAGCGGCTTAACCGACCGGGTGCTCGACGATCCCCATCACCCCTATACCCAGCTGCTGGTGTCGTCGGTGTTGCAGAACTGAGTGAATGTCCACTCCCCGGTGGCGCTGCGCTTACCGGGGCTACGGATCCCGAGCCGTCTACGAGCCCGTAGCCCGGACAGGCGCAACGCGCCGCCTCCGGGACTCCCCGGTCGCGCTTCGTGAGTTAATGCATCAGGTAGCCCGGATAAGGCGTTCACGCCGCGATCCGGGGAAATTCAGGCACGATGAGGCTAAAAATGAACGCCATCCGCGTTGAAAACATCCATAAAACCTTTGTTCTGCACCAGCAGCACGGCGTCCGTCTGCCGGTACTCGCCGACGCCTCGCTGACCGTGAATGCCGGTGAATGCGTGGTGCTGCACGGCCATTCCGGTAGCGGAAAATCGACCCTGCTGCGTTCGCTGTACGCCAACTATCTCCCCGATAGCGGCCACATTCATATTCGCCACGGCGATGAATGGGTGGACCTGGTCACCGCCACGCCGCGTAAAGTGCTGGAAGTGCGCAAAACCACCATTGGCTGGGTCAGCCAGTTTCTGCGGGTGATCCCGCGCATTTCCGCCCTCGACGTAGTGATGCAGCCGCTGCTCGAACTGGGCATCCCGCGCGAAGAGAGCGCCGCGAAAGCCGCCCGCCTGCTAACGCGGCTGAACGTACCCGAACGCCTGTGGCACCTCGCCCCCTCGACCTTTTCCGGCGGCGAACAGCAGCGGGTTAACATCGCCCGCGGCTTCGCGGTCGACTACCCGATTTTGCTTCTCGACGAACCCACCGCCTCGCTGGACGGCAAAAATAGCGCCGCGGTGGTGGAACTGATCCATGAAGCCAAAGCCCGCGGCGCGGCGATCGTCGGTATTTTTCACGACGAGGCCACGCGCAACCAGGTCGCCGACCGTCTGCACCCGATGGGGATTCCAGCATGATTATCAATAATGTAAAGCTGATCCTCGAAGACGAGGTGATTAACGGCTCGCTGGAAGTTCAGGACGGCAGAATTTCGGCCTTTGCCGAAAGCCAGAGCCGACTGGCGGAGGCCATCGACGGTGAGGGCGGCTGGCTGCTGCCGGGGCTTATCGAGCTGCATACCGACAACCTGGACAAGTTTTTCACCCCGCGACCGAAAGTGGACTGGCCCGCCCACTCGGCGATGAGCAGCCACGACGCGCTGATGGTCGCCAGCGGCATCACCACCGTGCTGGATGCCGTGGCTATTGGCGATGTGCGCGACGGCGGCGATCGCCTGGAAAATCTCGAAAAAATGATCAACGCCGTGGAAGAGACGCAGAAGCGCGGCCTCAACCGCGCTGAACATCGGCTGCATCTGCGCTGCGAACTGCCGCATCACACCACCCTGCCGCTGTTTGAGAAGCTGGTTGGCCGCGAGCCGGTGAGCATGGTCTCCCTGATGGATCACTCACCTGGCCAGCGCCAGTATGCCGACCGCAGCAAATACCGCGACTACTATCAGGGCAAATATCACCTGACCAACGAAGAGATGGACAAATTCGAAGAGGAGCAGATGGCGCTGGCGGCGGCCTGGTCTCAGCCTAACCGGCAGCGCATCGCCGCCATCTGTCGCGAGCGAAATATCGCGCTGGCCAGCCACGATGACGCCACCTGCGAACATGTGCTCGAATCGCGCCAGCTTGGCAGCGTCATCGCCGAATTTCCCACCACGATCGCCGCAGCGCAGGCGTCGCGCCAGCACGGGATGAACATTCTGATGGGCGCGCCGAATATCGTACGCGGCGGCTCGCACTCGGGGAACGTCGCCGCCCACCATCTGGCGGCCAGCGGCCTGCTGGACATTCTCTCCTCCGACTATTATCCCGCCAGCCTGCTGGATGCCGCTTTTCGCATCGCCGACGACGAGGGCAACGCCTTTACCCTCGCGCAGGCCATTCGTCTGGTGAGCAAAAACCCGGCCCAGGCGCTGGGGCTGCACGACCGCGGGGCGATTGCCGAAGGTAAGCGGGCGGACCTGGTGCTGGCGCGCCGTCACGGCGAGCATATCCATATTGATCACGTCTGGCGGCAAGGCAAGAGGGTCTTCTGATGACAGGGAAACTGATTTGGCTGGTCGGCCCCTCCGGCTCCGGCAAAGACAGCCTGCTGGCGGCGCTGCGCCAGCGGGAGCATCCGCAGCTGCTGGTGGCGCACCGCTACATAACCCGTCCACACAACGCGGGCTGTGAAAACCATATCGCCCTCAGCGAGCATGAGTTTTTTACCCGCGCCGAACAGCATCTGTTTGCTCTTAGCTGGCATGCTAACAACAATTACTATGGCATTGGCATCGAGATTGACCTGTGGCTGCACGCCGGGTTCGACGTGGTCGCTAACGGTTCACGCGCCCATCTGCCGCAGGCGCAGGCGCGCTATGCCGACGCGCTGCTGCCCATCTGTCTGCAGGTTTCTCCGGCGGTGCTGCGACAGCGCCTGGAGCAGCGCGGACGGGAGAACGAGACGGAAATCGCCCAGCGCCTGGCGCGCGCGGCGCGCTATACGCCGAATGAGTGTCTGATGCTGAATAACGATGGCCGACTTAGCCAGTCGGTGGATGCCCTGGTTTCGCTGATTCGTATTCACGGCAACCGTCGCGAACAGCAGACTGCCTGAACGCGAGGAGAAGAGATGAGCCTGACTATCCGCTTAACCGGCACCGGCGGCGCGCAGCTGGTACCGGTTTTCGGCTGCGATTGCCCCGCCTGTCGCCGCGCCCGCGTCGACGAAGCGCATCGTCGCCGTCCCTGTAGCGCGGTCGTCAAATTCAACAACGCGGTGACCCTGCTCGATGCCGGGCTACCGGACCTGATGACCCAGTGGCCCGCCGGCAGCTTTCAGCAGTTTCTGCTCACCCATTATCATATGGATCACGTTCAAGGCCTGTTCCCGCTGCGCTGGGGCGTGGGCGAACCTATTGCGGTATACGGCCCCCCGGATGAACAGGGCTGCGATGATCTGTTTAAGCATCCTGGCCTGCTGGATTTCAGCCATACCGTCGAACCCTTTGTAAGATTTGAACTTCAGGGATTGCGCGTTACGCCGCTGCCGCTGAACCACTCAAGGCTCACGTTTGGCTATCTGCTGGAGTCGGCCCACAGCCGGGTCGCCTGGCTATCCGACACCGCCGCGCTGCCGGAGAAAACGCTGAAGTTCCTGCTGAATAACCAGCCGCAGCTTATCATTATCGACTGTAGCCACGAGCCGCGCCCGCAGCCGCCGCGCAACCACTGCGACCTGAACACCGTGCGGGCCATTAACCATATCATCGGCTGCCCGCGGGTGATCCTCACCCATATCAGCCACCGCTTCGATGCATGGATGATGGAAAATGCTCTACCGGCGGGATTTGAAGCGGGATTTGACGGCATGGAGATAGCGCTGGATTAAGCGGGCGCGGCGAAGGCCGCGAGTCGTGCCGCATCAATAATCATCATCCAGCCTGCGCTGGTCGCTTTCCAACTGACGGCGGTCCCGATCAAGCTGGCGCTGGCGCTCGTCAAGTTCGCGTCGGCGATCCTCAAGCTGTCGCCGCCGGTCGTCATACTGCTGCTGGCGATCGGCGCTCTGCTGGCGGCTGTCCTGATAGCGCCCATCATCATAGTCATCATCGTCAGACCGGCTATCGCCCGGATGGTAAGCATCATTAATGGCCTGCTGAATATTGCCGATCGCGTCATCAATCATATCGGCGTGCGCCAGCTGGCCGGCGAGGGACAAGGTGCAGATAAGCAAAGCGGTAGAGTAACGTTTCATAAAGCCAGTCTCATCGGGGGGCTGGCTCTACGTTAATCAAGGGCTATCGCCGGGAGTAGCGGAGGAATCTCAAATCCGCTGCTGTTCAATCGCGCCGATGGCGTCCACTCGCCCCTGATGTCGCCCGCCCTCAAATTCGGCAGCCAGCCAGGCATCGACGATCATTTTCGCCAGTTCAAGGCCGATCACCCGCGCGCCAAAGGCCAGAATATTGGTGTCGTTATGCTGTCGTGAAAGCTGCGCCGAGTAGGGCTCGCTGCACACCACCGCACGAATACCCGGGTGCTTATTGGCGGCGATAGAGATGCCGACGCCGGTGCCGCAGATCAGGATCCCTCCGTCGACCTCGCCGGCGGCAACGGCCTGAGCGACAGCGCTGGCATAGCGCGGATAGTCGGTACGTTCCGTGGACCATGCGCCTTTATCTACGACGTCAATGCCGCGCTGGCGCAGATGCGCAAGAATATCGTCTTTCAGGATAATCCCGACGTGATCGCAGCCAAATGCAATCCTTTTCATACTTAGCCTCGCCTGTTGTTAACTTTACAAGGATGACTGGCGTTGTGATTTAAACGCCTAGAAATGCCCCAGGAAACGCTGAAAACAGCATCGTCAGGCTCCTTTCTACACGGGCAAATTTTACAAATCAAGACGAAAGCGTTATTTACGCCTGATTTTCACCTTGCAAAAAAAGAACTGAAACAAACAATAATGCACTGATTTATAATGAATTTATAAGAAATTAAGGTAAAATCAACATTAACAAAACTTCACGATAAACATAACTTTATAAAAAATATAATTTTGTGAAGTTGGTAGTATCTTTTTTGTTTCGCCTGTGGTGATATAGTGTCGTCTTCATTTTATGGACAATGAGAAAGCGATGAGTCAGACAGAATCCAGTTCGCTCCCTAACGGCATCGGCCTTGCCCCCTGGCTTCGCATGAAGCAGGAAGGGATGACCGAAAACGAGAGCCGTATCGTCGAATGGTTGCTTACCCCCGGCAATCTCAGCGATGCGCCGGCAATCAAGGACGTCGCGGAAGCGCTGTCGGTATCAGAAGCCATGATCGTTAAGGTTTCTAAGCTGCTGGGATTTAGCGGTTTTCGTAACCTGCGCAGCGCGCTGGAGGCCTACTTTTCGCAGTCTGAACAGGTGTTACCGACCGAACTCTCCTTTGATGATGCGCCGCAGGATGTGGTGAATAAGGTGTTCAACATCACCCTGCGCACCATTATGGAAGGCCAGTCGATCGTGAACGTCGACGAAATTCACCGCGCGGCGCGCTTTTTTGCCCAGGCCAACCAGCGCGACCTGTACGGCGCGGGCGGCTCCAACGCCATCTGCGCCGACGTGCAGCATAAGTTTTTACGCATCGGCGTGCGCTGCCAGGCCTACCCGGACGCGCATATCATGATGATGTCCGCCTCGCTGCTGAAGGAAGGCGATGTCGTGCTGGTGGTCTCGCACTCCGGGCGCACCAGCGATATCAAATCAGCGGTAGAGCTGGCGAAAAAGAACGGGGCGAAAATTATCTGTATCACCCATAGCTATCATTCGCCGATTGCCAAGTTAGCTGATTTTATTATTTGTTCGCCAGCACCAGAGACGCCTTTATTAGGGCGTAACGCCTCAGCGCGTATATTACAACTCACATTATTAGATGCGTTTTTTGTTTCCGTTGCACAGCTCAACATTGAGCAAGCGAATTTAAATATGCAAAAAACTGGCGCGATTGTTAATTTCTTTTCACCCGGCGCGCTTAAATAAAAAACCGATCCCACACTGGTGGGATCAATATAACTGTATCCTACACTGAGAATACTGCCATGAATAAATATCTGAAACTTTTCAGCGGCACGCTCATGGGCGTAATGTTATCCACCAGCGCCTTTGCCGCCGCCGATTATGCTGTGGTATTAAAAACCTTATCCAATCCATTTTGGGTGGATATGAAAAAGGGTATTGAGGACGAAGCCAAAACGCTGGGCGTAAGCGTCGATATTTTTGCCTCGCCTTCCGAAGGGGATTTTCAGTCGCAGCTGCAGCTGTTTGAAGACCTGAGCAACAAAAACTACAAAGGTATCGCCTTTGCGCCGCTCTCCTCGGTAAACCTGGTCATGCCGGTAGCCAAAGCGTGGAAAAAGGGCATCTTTCTGGTCAACCTCGATGAAAAAATCGATATGGATAACCTGAAGAAAGCCGGCGGCAACGTAGAAGGTTTTGTCACCACCGATAACGTGGCGGTGGGGGCGAAAGGCGCGGCTTTTATTATCGACAAGCTCGGCGCGGAAGGCGGCGAAGTCGCTATTATCGAAGGCAAAGCCGGTAACGCCTCAGGCGAAGCTCGCCGCAGCGGCGCCACCGAAGCCTTCAAAAAAGCGAGCCAGATCAAGCTGGTGGCCAGCCAGCCTGCCGACTGGGACCGCATCAAAGCGCTGGACGTCGCCACGAACGTGCTGCAGCGTAACCCGAACGTTAAAGCGATTTACTGCGCCAACGACACCATGGCAATGGGCGTCGCCCAGGCCGTCGCGAACGCCGGCAAAACCGGCAAGGTGCTGGTGGTGGGTACCGACGGTATTCCGGAAGCGCGCAAAATGGTCGAAGCCGGGCAAATGACCGCCACTATCGCGCAGAACCCGGCGGATATTGGCGCTACGGGTCTTAAGCTGATGGTCGACGCCGAGAAGAGCGGCAAAGTCATCCCGCTGGATAAAGCCCCGCAGTTTACGCTGGTGGATTCCATTCTGGTGACGAAATAGGTCTGTGCATCCCCTCTTTCTTTGGAAGAGGGGAAATCACGCAGCGGTAATAAAGGAAATTTTCTATGCTCACGCCATATATTTCAATGGCGGGGATCGGCAAATCCTTTGGCCCGGTTCACGCATTAAAATCGGTTGATTTAACTATTTACCCCCATGAAATACATGCGTTACTAGGGGAAAACGGTGCCGGTAAATCAACGCTGATGAAAGTATTGTCGGGAATACATGAACCGACCAAAGGCACCATTACGATTAATAACGTTAACTACCACAAGCTTGACCATAAATTAGCAGCCCAGCTCGGCATTGGTATTATTTACCAGGAGCTCAGCGTCATTGATGAATTAACGGTGCTGGAGAATTTATATATTGGCCGCCATCTGACGAAAAAAGTCTGCGGCGTCAACGTTATCGACTGGAAGGAAATGCGCGTACGGGCGGCGATGATGCTGCTGCGCGTCGGGCTGAAGATCGATTTAGACGAAAAGGTGGCGAATCTCTCCATCAGCCACAAGCAGATGCTGGAGATCGCCAAGACGCTGATGCTCGACGCTAAAGTGCTGATCATGGATGAACCGACCTCCTCGCTGACCAATAAAGAGGTGGACTATCTGTTCCTGATCATGAACCAGCTGCGTAAAGAGGGCACCGCCATTGTTTATATCTCGCACAAGCTGGCGGAAATACGCCGCATCTGCGACCGCTACACGGTGATGAAAGACGGCAGCAGCGTCTGCAGCGGGAAGGTCAGCGAAGTGAATAACGACGACATCGTACGCCTGATGGTCGGCCGCGAGCTGCAAAACCGCTTCAACGCCATGAAAGAGAGCACCGGCAACATCGCCCGCGAGACGGTGTTCGAAGTGAAAAACGTCACCAGCCATGACAAGAAAAAGGTACGCGATATCTCATTTAGCGTGAATCGCGGCGAAATTCTCGGTTTTGCCGGGCTGGTCGGCTCCGGGCGCACCGAGCTGATGGACTGCCTGTTTGGAGTCGATAAGCGTAGCAGCGGTGAAATATACCTCAACGGCAACGCGATCTCGCCCCGCTCGCCGCTCGACGCCTTAAAGAAAGGCATGGGGTATATCACCGAAAGCCGCCGGGAAAACGGCTTTTTCCCCAATTTTTCCATCGCCCAGAATATGGCGGTCAGCCAGAGCCTGAAGCGCGGCGGCTACAAAGGGGCCATGGGGCTGTTCCGCGAAGGCGACGAACGCAGAACGGCGGAGGAGCAGCGCAAGCTGCTGGCGCTGAAGTGCCATTCGGTCGATCAAAACATCACCGAGCTCTCCGGCGGCAACCAGCAGAAGGTACTGATTTCCAAATGGCTATGCTGCAGCCCCGAAGTGATCATTTTTGACGAGCCGACGCGCGGTATCGACGTGGGCGCAAAAGCCGAAATTTATAAAGTGATGCGCCAGCTGGCCGATGACGGAAAAGTCATCCTGATGGTGTCGTCCGAACTACCTGAAATTATCGCCGTCTGCGACCGCATTGCCGTGTTCTGCGAAGGGCGACTGACGCAAATCCTGACCAATCGCGACGACATGAGCGAAGAGGAGATTATGGCATGGGCACTACCACAAGAGTGAAAGGCGAAATGGGCGAGAAAAAACCGTTTAACTTCGCGCTGTTCTGGGATAAATACGGCACCTTTTTTATTCTCGCCATCATCGTCGCCATCTTCGGCACCCTGTCGTCAGAGTACTTCCTGACGACCAACAATATTACGCAGATCTTCGTCCAGAGCTCGGTCACCGTCCTGATCGGCATGGGCGAGTTCTTCGCGATCCTCGTCGCCGGGATCGACCTGTCGGTCGGGGCGATCCTCGCGCTCTCCGGGATGGTCACCGCGAAGCTGATGCTGGCGGGCGTCGACCCGTTCCTCGCGGCGCTGATTGGCGGCGTGCTGGTCGGCGGCGCGCTGGGGGCCATCAACGGCTGCCTGGTCAACTGGACCGGCCTGCATCCGTTCATTATTACCCTCGGCACCAACGCCATCTTCCGCGGTATTACGCTGGTGATCTCTGATGCCAACTCGGTGTACGGGTTTTCTTTTGATTTCGTTAACTTTTTCGCCGCCACGCCGCTGGGCATTCCGGTTCCGGTGATCTTCTCGCTGATTGTGGCGGTGATCCTGTGGTTCCTGACCACCCGTATGCGCGTGGGCCGCAACATCTACGCGCTGGGCGGTAACAAGCACTCCGCTTTCTACTCCGGCATCGACGTCAAGTTCCACATGCTGCTGGTGTTCATCATTTCCGGCGTTTGCGCCGGGCTGGCCGGCGTGGTCTCCACCGCCCGCCTCGGGGCGGCGGAACCGCTGGCCGGCATGGGCTTTGAAACCTACGCCATCGCCAGCGCCATCATCGGCGGCACCAGCTTCTTCGGCGGTAAAGGACGCATCTTCTCGGTGGTCATCGGCGGCCTGATTATCGGCACTATCAACAACGGACTGAACATCCTGCAAGTACAAACCTACTACCAGCTGGTGGTAATGGGCGGATTAATCATCGCGGCTGTCGCCCTCGACCGTCTTATCAGTAAGTAAGGAATTTATCATGAAAATTGCTCCCTCTTTAATGTGTATGGATCTGCTGAAATTCAAAGAACAGATCGAGTTTATCGACCAGCACGCAGACTATTTTCACATCGACATTATGGACGGTCATTTTGTACCAAACCTGACCCTGTCGCCGTTTTTCGTCAGCCAGGTCAAAAAGCTGGCCAGCAAACCACTGGACTGCCATCTGATGGTCACCCGCCCGCAGGACTACATTAGCCAGCTGGCGCAGGCGGGGGCGGATTTTATCACCCTGCATCCGGAAACGATTAACGGCCAGGCCTTCCGCCTGATCGAAGAGATCCGTCGCCACGGCATGAAGGTCGGACTGATCCTTAACCCGGAAACCCCGGTTGAGACCATGAAGTACTACATTCATAAAGCCGACAAAATCACGGTGATGACCGTCGATCCGGGCTTCGCCGGGCAGCCGTTCATCCCGGAGATGCTGGAAAAAATCGCCGAACTGAAAGCCTGGCGCGAGCGAGAGGGGCTGAGCTACGAGATCGAAATCGACGGCTCCTGCAATAAAGCCACCTATCAAAAACTGATGGCGGCGGGCGCGGACGTCTTTATCGTCGGCACATCAGGCCTCTTCAATCACGCCGATAAGATAGAAGACGCGTGGCAGATCATGGCAGAGCAGATCCTGACGGCAAAACGCGAGGTACTGCCTCATGCAAAAACAGCGTAACGTCGTCGCGGGCGTGGATATGGGCGCGACCCATATCCGGCTTTGCCTGCAAACGGCGCAGGGCGAAGCGCTGCACTGCGAAAAGCGGCGCACCGTCGACGTGATTAGCGCCGACGGCCTGGTCAACGGTATTAAAAACCTGCTGCAGCAGCAGCTGACCCAGCACGACGCCCACTGCTGCGGGCTGGTGATGGGATTTCCGGCGCTGGTGGCAAAAGACAAGCGGACGATTATCTCAACGCCCAATCTGCCGCTGGCCGCCGACGACCTGTATAACCTGGCCGACCGGCTGGAAGCGGCGCTGGGCTGCCCGGTGGAGTTTTCCCGCGATGTGAATCTGCAGCTCTCTTTTGATGTGCAGCAGAACGGCCTGCAGGAGCAGGAGGTGCTGGCGGCCTATCTTGGCACCGGAATGGGCTTCGCGGTCTGGCTGAACGGCGGGCCGTGGACCGGCGCCCACGGCGTGGCGGGCGAGCTGGGGCATATTCCGCAGGGCGATGACGCCCTCACCTGCGCCTGCGGCAACCCCGCCTGTCTGGAAACCGTCTGCTCCGGGATTGCGCTAAAGCGCTGGTATGAACAGCAGCCGCGCGCCTATGAACTGGGCGAGCTGTTCGTTCACGCCGCGCGGGAGCCGTTTGTGCAGCAGCTGCTAAACCACGCCGCCCGCGCCATCGCCACCAGCATCAACCTGTTCGACCCCGATGCGGTGATCCTCGGCGGCGGCGTGATGGATATGCCTGCCTTCCCGCGTGAAGCCGTCATCGCCATGATCAAAACCTACGTCCGCCGTCCGCTGCCGTATCAGGCCGTACGCTTTATCGCCGCCTCCTCTTCCGCGTTTAACGGCGCTCAGGGCGCGGCGGCGCTGGCGAGAAGCCGGTATTTAAGCTAGCCGAGGTAACGCCAATAGCCCGGACCTGCCTCTTCCCCCCCGGCGGCGGTGCTGCGCACCTGGCCGGGCTACCCGGCCGCGTCACAGGCGCCCGCGTCGACACGTCAAAACTGACGATAGCCTGTTTTTCGTCAGCATTTCGCCCAAAAAAACGACGTATCATCAGTCAATACCCACAGTGAAAACATGGCATAGAAGATGCATAGTGACGGCGCGATAGCGCGTATGCGCCAATTGATTAACTGGAGCAAGACCGATGAAAAAAGTCGTCACGGTTTGCCCGTATTGCGCATCAGGTTGCAAAATCAACCTGGTGGTCGATAACGGCAAAATCGTTCGGGCGGAGGCGGCACAGGGGAAAACCAACCAGGGAACCCTGTGTCTGAAAGGCTATTATGGCTGGGACTTCATTAACGATACCCAGATCCTTACCCCGCGCCTGAAAACCCCGATGATCCGTCGCCAGCGCGGCGGCAAGCTGGAATCCGTCTCCTGGGATGAGGCGCTCGATTACGTCGCCACTCGCCTCAGCGCCATTAAAGAGAAGTATGGCCCGGACGCGATTCAGACTACCGGTTCGTCCCGCGGGACGGGTAACGAAACCAACTATGTGATGCAAAAATTCGCGCGCGCCGTTATTGGTACCAATAACGTCGACTGCTGCGCTCGCGTCTGACACGGCCCATCGGTTGCAGGTCTGCACCAATCGGTCGGTAACGGCGCTATGAGTAATGCCATCACCGAGATCGACAACACCGATCTCGTGTTTATCTTCGGGTATAACCCGGCAGATTCACACCCTATTGTGGCGAATCACGTGATTAACGCCAAACGCAATGGGGCGAAAATCATCGTCTGCGATCCGCGTAAAATCGAAACCGCGCGCATCGCCGATATGCACATTGCGCTGAAGAACGGCTCGAATATCGCGCTGCTCAACGCTATCGGACACGTGATCATCGAAGAGGATCTCTACGATAAATCCTTCGTCGCCAGCCGTTCCGAAGGCTTCGAAGAGTATCGCAAAATCGTCGAAGGCTATACGCCGGAGTCGGTGGAAGAGATTACCGGCGTGAGTGCCCAGGAGATCCGCGCCTGCGCCCGCATGTACGCCAGCGCGAAATCCGCCGCCATCCTGTGGGGCATGGGCGTCACCCAGTTCTACCAGGGCGTGGAGACCGTACGTTCGCTGACCAGCCTGGCGATCCTCACCGGCAACCTCGGCAAGCCGAGCGTCGGCGTCAACCCGGTGCGCGGCCAGAACAACGTTCAGGGCGCCTGCGACATGGGCGCGCTGCCGGATACCTATCCGGGCTATCAGTACGTTAAGTTCCCGGAAAACCGCGAGAAGTTCGCCAAAGCCTGGGGCGTCGACAGCCTGCCGGCGCATACCGGCTACCGCATCAGCGAGCTGCCGCACCGCGCGGCGCATGGCGAAGTGCGGGCGGCGTACATCATGGGGGAAGATCCGCTCCAGACCGACGCCGAGCTGTCCGCCGTGCGTAAGGCTTTCGACGATCTGGAACTGGTTATCGTCCAGGATATTTTCATGACCAAAACCGCCTCAGCGGCCGACGTTATCCTGCCCTCCACCTCGTGGGGCGAGCACGAAGGCGTTTATACCGCAGCGGACCGCGGCTTCCAGCGCTTCTTTAAAGCGGTAGAGCCGAAGTGGGACCTGAAAACCGACTGGCAGATCATCAGCGAAATCGCCACCCGGATGGGTTACAAGATGCACTACAACAACACTCAGGAAATCTGGGACGAGTTGCGTCATCTGTGCCCGGATTTCTACGGCGCCACCTACGAGAAAATGGGCGAGCTGGGCTACGTCATGTGGCCGTGCCGCGATGAGTCCGACGCCGACCAGGGGACCTCTTATCTGTTTAAAGAGAAGTTCGATACCCCGAACGGTCTGGCGCAGTTCTTCACCTGCGACTGGGTCGCGCCGATTGACAAGCTCACCGACGAATACCCGATGGTGCTGTCGACGGTGCGCGAAGTCGGCCACTACTCGTGCCGTTCGATGACCGGCAACTGTGCGGCGCTGGCCGCGCTGGCGGATGAACCGGGCTATGCGCAGATCAATACCGCCGATGCCGAACGTCTGGGCATTGAGGATGAGGCGCTGGTGTGGGTGAACTCGCGTAAGGGCCGTATTATCACCCGCGCGCAGGTCAGCGATCGTCCGAATAAAGGGGCGGTCTATATGACCTACCAGTGGTGGATTGGCGCCTGTAACGAGCTGGTTTCCGAGAACCTGAGCCCGATAACCAAAACGCCGGAGTACAAGTACTGCGCCGTCAACGTTGAGCCGATTGCCGACCAGCGGGCCGCCGAGCAGTACGTAATTGACGAGTACAATAAGCTGAAAACCCGCCTGCGCGAAAGCGCGATGGGCTAATCAGGCCGCCTCCCCGGAGGCGATGCTTCGCACCTGTCCGGGCTACACAATCCGTAGCCCGGGTCAGGCTTTTACGCCGCAACCCGGGAAACAGACGGCACGATGGTTCGAGTAAAACGTTCATATCCCCCACTCGTTCCCGTCGTTTTCTTCTCCTTCACCTGCCTTTATACTGCTCGCTATGTCCTCTACCGATAATAAAAAATGAAATACCTCTATTTACTGCTGGTGATGGCAAGCGTCGCCGCAGGCGCCATGGAACCCGGCAGCCAGTACAAACCGCTGGCCGAAGCGGGCGACCCGCGCGCGCAGTACTACCTGGCCGACACTTACGTCAGCTTCGGCGATTTTCCGCAGGCTGAATACTGGGCGCAGAAAGCGGCAGACAAGGGCGACGGCGATGCGCTGGCGCTGCTGGCTCAGCTCAAAATCCGCAATCCGCAGCAGGCCGACTACCGCCAGGCGAAAGCGCTGGCGGAAAAGTCGGTGCAGACCGGCAGTAGGGCGGGAGAAATTGTCCTCGCCCGGGTGCTGGTGAACCAGCAGGCCGGTACGCCGAACTATCCGCACGCCATCTCCCTGTTACAGCATGCCGCCCAGGATCCGGAAAGCGATTCAGCCGTCGACGCCCAGATGCTGCTGGGGCTGATCTACGCCAGCGGCGTTCATCCCCCGGAAGATGACGTAAAGGCGACGCAGTATTTTAAAGAGAGCTCTGCCCTCTCCCGCACCGGCTACGCTGAATACTGGGCCGGGATGCTTTTCCAGCAGGGGGAAAAAGGCTTTATCGAACCCAACAAGCAGAAAGCGCTGCACTGGCTCAACGTCAGCTGTCAGGAGGGGTTTGATACCGGCTGTGAAGAGTTCGACAGGATCAGTAAAAGATAAGAAAAAGCCCGGTGCGATGTCACCGGGCTTTCTGTTTTATTGCGCCGTTTTATCAAATTTTCCCAGCACTTCACGCTCGTACGCCAGCGCTTTTTTGCGGTCAAACTTGTGTTCCCATTTGGCGATAACCAGCACCGCCAGCGCGTTGCCCACCACGTTCAGCGCGGTACGCGCCATATCGAGGATACGGTCAACGCCGGCGATAAACGCCAGACCTTCCAGCGGAATGCCCACGCTGCCCAGCGTCGCCAGCAGCACCACGAAGGAGACGCCCGGTACGCCGGCAATCCCTTTCGACGTCACCATCAGCGTCAGCACAAGGGTAATTTCCTGCCAGATGGAGAGGTCGATACCGTACAGCTGGGCAATAAAGATCGCCGCAATGCTCTGATACAGCGTTGAGCCATCAAGGTTAAAGGAGTAGCCGGTCGGCACCACGAAGCTGGTGATTGACGCCGGCGCGCCATAGGCTTCCATCTTCTCAATAATCCGCGGCAGCACGCTCTCGGAGCTGGCGGTAGAGTAGGCCAGAATTAGCTCATCCTTCAGAATGCGGATCAGGGTCCAGATGCTCAGTCCGCACACCCGCGCCACGATGCCTAATACCACCAGCGCAAAGAACAGAATGGCGAAATAAACCAGAATCACCAGCTTCGCCAGCGGCCACAGCGAGGCGAAGCCGAAGGTCGCCACGGTCACCGAAATCAGCGCGAACACGCCCACCGGCGCATAGCGCATGACCATGTGCGTCACTTTGAACATGGTTTCAGAGATAGAGCGGAACACCGTTACCAGCGGTTCGCGATGGGTGGCGGGCAGCGAGGAGAGGCCCAGACCAAACAGCACCGAGAAGAAGATGATCGGCAGCATATCGCCTTTCGCCATCGAGGCCACGATATTGGTCGGGACCAGCGAGAGGATCGTGCCCATCAGGCCATGCGCGTGGCTCTGCACTTCCGCCGTGGTGTTTTGATATTTCGAAATATCCACCGCCGCCAGCTGCGACATATCGATTCCGCTCCCCGGCTGGAAGACGTTAGCCAGAGTAATCCCCAGCACGATCGCCACCGTGGTGATCACTTCAAAATAGATAATGGTCTTCGCGCCGATACGGCCCAGCTGCTTCGCATCGCCCACGCCCGCAATACCGACCACCAGGGTCGAGATGACGATCGGTACGACGATCATTTTAATCAGATGGATAAAGATATCGCCTGCCGGGGTCAGCAGGTTTGAGATTAACCAGTCACGGCTTTCGGCATGGTAATGCAGGTAACTGCCCAGAAGTATGCCCAGCACCAGAGCCAGCAAAATTTGCCAGGCCAGGCTGACTTTTGTTTTTTTCTTCACTACAGACTTCCTCGATGAAAAGCGCCATTCCGGGAGGTAATGGCACCCACTGAAAGGGGTATGAATTGTGTTGCGTTGCTTTATAGGGTTATTTAACGCGCAATATCAGTATCATTTGCACGGCATGCTGCGCAAGTCTTTAAGAACAGCGGTTTACTCTGGTTTTATGCATAAACCCGCTAATATCCCCACCTTATGTTGCATAAGTATTTGTTATAAAAAATATTTAATATATTCATTTTCTATAAATCCACTTCAGAAATTATTTCATATCAAAGTTTCATTTGATTGCTTTTCATTCAATTTAATTATTGCGTGATCTGCCCCCCAAATAGCAAACAAAGCCGCCAAAGCCCCTACTATTAACGTTTATTTGACATATATTTAACAACCTACAGGAGAAAAAAAGCCATGAGCCAAATACATAAACACTCTATTCCCGCTAATATTGCGGAGCGTTGCCTGATTAACCCGGAACAGTACCAGGCGCAGTATCAGCAGTCCGTCACCGAACCTGACGCCTTCTGGGGCGAGCAGGGCAAAATCCTTGACTGGATAAAACCCTATACGCGCGTGAAAAACACCTCGTTCGCGCCGGGCAATATTTCCATTAAGTGGTATGAAGACGGTACGCTGAACCTCGCCGCTAACTGCCTCGATCGCCATCTGGCGGAGCGCGGCGACCAGACGGCCATCATCTGGGAAGGCGACGATGCCAGCCAGAGCAAAAACATCACTTATCGCGAGCTACATCGCGATGTCTGCCGCTTTGCCAACGTCCTGCTCGAGCTGGGCATTAAAAAGGGCGATGTCGTGGCTATCTATATGCCGATGGTGCCGGAAGCGGCGGTGGCCATGCTGGCCTGCGCGCGCATCGGCGCTATCCATTCGGTCATTTTCGGCGGCTTCTCGCCGGAGGCGGTCGCCGGCCGTATCATCGATTCCAACTCTCGCCTGGTGATCACCTCGGATGAAGGGCTGCGCGCCGGCCGCGCGATCCCGCTGAAGAAGAACGTCGACGACGCGCTAAAAAATCCGAACGTGAAGAGCATCGAAAACGTGGTGGTGTTCAAACGTACCGGCGGCAAAATCGACTGGCAGGAAGGCCGCGATCTGTGGTGGAGCGATCTGATCGAGAAAGCCAGCGCGGAACACCAGCCCGAAGAGATGAACGCCGAAGATCCGCTGTTTATCCTTTATACTTCCGGTTCGACCGGTAAGCCAAAAGGCGTGCTGCACACCACCGGCGGCTACCTGGTCTATGCGGCGTCAACCTTTAAATACGTGTTCGACTATCATCCGGGCGACATCTACTGGTGCACCGCCGACGTCGGTTGGGTCACCGGCCATAGCTACCTGCTCTACGGCCCGCTGGCCTGCGGCGCGACGACGCTGATGTTCGAAGGCGTACCGAACTGGCCGACCCCGGCGCGTATGTGCCAGGTGGTCGATAAGCATCAGGTCAACATTCTTTATACCGCCCCTACGGCGATCCGCGCGCTGATGGCGGAGGGCGATAAGGCCATCGAAGGCACCGACCGCTCTTCCCTGCGCATTCTCGGCTCCGTCGGCGAACCGATTAACCCGGAAGCCTGGGAGTGGTACTGGAAGAAGATCGGCAACGAGAAGTGCCCGGTGATGGACACCTGGTGGCAGACCGAAACCGGCGGCTTTATGATCACCCCGCTGCCCGGCGCTATCGAGCTGAAGGCCGGTTCCGCCACGCGTCCCTTCTTCGGCGTCCAGCCGGTGCTGGTGGATAACGAAGGCGCGCCGCTGGAAGGCGCGACCGAGGGGAACCTGGCGATCGCCGATTCCTGGCCGGGCCAGGCGCGCACGCTGTTTGGCGACCACGAACGCTTCGAACAAACCTACTTCTCCACCTTTAAAAATATGTACTTCAGCGGCGACGGCGCGCGCCGTGACGAAGATGGCTACTACTGGATCACCGGCCGCGTCGATGACGTGCTGAACGTTTCCGGCCACCGTCTGGGTACCGCCGAAATTGAATCGGCGCTGGTGTCGCATCCGAAAATCGCCGAAGCGGCGGTGGTCGGCATTCCGCATAACATCAAAGGCCAGGCCATCTACGCCTACGTGACCCTCAACCATGGCGAAGAGCCGACGCCGGAGCTGTACGCCGAGGTGCGCAACTGGGTACGTAAAGAGATTGGCCCGCTGGCGACGCCGGACGTGCTGCACTGGACCGATTCGTTACCAAAAACCCGTTCGGGCAAAATCATGCGCCGCATTCTGCGCAAAATTGCCGCGGGCGATACCAGTAACCTCGGCGATACCTCAACGCTTGCCGATCCTGGCGTGGTGGAAAAACTGCTCGAAGAGAAGCAGGCCATCGCTATGCCATCGTAAACCAACGATCCCCTACACCCTCTCCCCACCAGGGGAGAGGATATAATTACGACTCCCCAAGGATTTCAGGTAGCAGGAAAGCGGTAAACAGGCTGATTCCCGACAGTTAACTGCCGGGCGGATGAGTGTTGCCGACGACCGGCGCGTGAATGACGAAAGGGAACCTCTGGAGACGCTACGATGAACGAACAGATTTGTCAGCGGATAGAAAATAGTGCGCATTTTAAGGAGCTTGTTGCAGCCCGGCAAAGGTTTGCCGCCATCCTGTCACTGATTATGCTGGTGATTTATGTGGGCTTTATTCTGCTTATCGCCTTCGCCACCGGCTGGCTGGGCACGCCGCTGCATGCGGGAACCAGCGTCACCCGGGGTATTCCGATTGGTATCGGCGTGATCGTTATCTCTTTCGTCTTAACCGGAATATACGTCTGGCGGGCAAATGGTGAATTTGATCGGCTGACGAAAAGCGTTCTCAGCGAGGTAAAAGCATCATGAAGAAAGTCCTGACGGCGCTCGCCGCCACGCTCCCGTTGACCGTCAATGCCGCGGATGCTCTCACCGGCGCGGTACAGCGCCAGCCGACCAACTGGCAGGCGATTATCATGTTCCTGATTTTCGTCGCCCTGACGCTCTATATCACCTGGTGGGCCTCAAAACGCGTACGTTCGCGCAGCGATTACTACACCGCGGGCGGCAATATCACCGGTTTCCAGAACGGGCTGGCGATTGCCGGCGATTTTATGTCGGCGGCCTCGTTCCTCGGCATTTCCGCGCTGGTTTACACCTCCGGCTACGATGGGCTGATCTACTCGCTCGGTTTCCTCGTCGGCTGGCCAATTATTCTGTTTCTTATCGCCGAACGCCTGCGTAACCTCGGCCGCTACACGTTTGCCGACGTAGCGTCCTATCGTCTTAAGCAGGGGCCGATCCGCACCCTCTCCGCCTGCGGTTCGCTGGTAGTGGTGGCGCTCTATTTGATAGCCCAGATGGTCGGCGCGGGTAAGCTTATCCAGCTGCTGTTCGGCCTCAACTACCACATTGCGGTGGTGCTGGTCGGCGTGCTGATGGTGCTTTACGTCCTCTTTGGCGGCATGCTCGCCACCACCTGGGTGCAGATTATCAAAGCCGTCCTGCTGCTGTTCGGCGCCAGCTTTATGGCCTTTATGGTGATGAAGCACGTCGGCTTCAGCTTCAATAATCTGTTCACCGAAGCGATGGCGGTCCACCCGAAAGGCTCGGCGATTATGAGCCCCGGCGGACTGGTGAAAGACCCGATATCGGCGCTATCGCTAGGCCTCGGGCTGATGTTCGGCACCGCGGGTCTGCCGCATATTCTGATGCGCTTCTTCACCGTGAGCGACGCCAAAGAAGCGCGTAAGAGCGTGTTCTACGCCACCGGCTTTATGGGCTACTTCTATATTCTGACCTTTATCATCGGCTTCGGCGCCATCATGCTGGTGGGGGCGAATCCGGCGTTCAAAGACGCGGCCGGTCAGCTTATCGGCGGTAACAATATGGCGGCGGTGCATCTGGCGGACGCGGTCGGCGGTAACCTGTTCCTCGGCTTTATCTCCGCCGTGGCCTTCGCCACTATTCTGGCGGTGGTCGCTGGCTTGACGCTGGCTGGCGCGTCGGCGGTCTCTCACGACCTGTATGCGAACGTGTTCCGTAAAGGGGCGACCGAGCGTCAGGAGCTGAAGGTGTCGAAGATTACCGTGCTGATCCTCGGCGTGGTGGCGATTCTGCTGGGCATCCTGTTCGAGAATCAGAACATCGCCTTTATGGTCGGCCTCGCGTTCTCCATCGCCGCCAGCTGTAACTTCCCGATTATCCTGCTGTCGATGTACTGGTCGAAGCTGACCACCCGCGGGGCGATGATTGGCGGCTGGCTGGGTCTGCTGACCGCGGTGATTCTGATGATCCTCGGCCCGACCATCTGGGTGCAGATCCTCGGTCACGAAAAGGCGATATTCCCGTATGAATATCCGGCGCTGTTCTCTATCGCCGTGGCCTTTATCGGTATCTGGTTCTTCTCCGCCACCGATAGCTCAGCGGAAGGCGCGCGCGAGCGCGAGCTGTTCCGCGCTCAGTTTATCCGTTCGCAGACCGGTATCGGCATCGAGAAAGGCCAGGCGCATTAATCATTGCCCGTTCCCCGGCCTGCCGGTCGGGGAATATTTTATTGGTAGATAAAGGTTATCGTTCCGCTCGCATTCGCGGTGCCTGGCGTCACGTTAGATCCGGTTTTGTAATAGTTCGCGGTAAACGTCAGGACGTTCGATGCCGCCGCCCCGCCGGGATTATCAGGATCGGTGAATATTGTATAGCTGGCCTCCGAGCCGGGGTTGGTCACAGTCGTTCTTTTCGATTCTGAAAATACCCTGTAGATTGCATTATTCACGATTAATGGTGTGTTATAAAGATTCAGCTGTACTCCAACGCCGGTCGCTACGTTTTCGCCGGACGTTAACGCAATAACGGTATGATCGGAATTATCACCCTCCGCTTCTGGCGCCGTAACGCGCATCGCCACGAATGTTCCCGGCTCACAGGTTAGGGTCAGCGTTTGCTGAGCTGAGCCAGCTTTGTTAGAAAGATTAAACTCACTTGTTTTCACTGAGCCCATTTGGAAATTCAGCGCGGTCGAATCAACCGAACACCCCATCGGGGTCAGCTGGATTTTTGTCGAGCCCGTCACGTGCAGCTGGGAAATAGCCATCGTTCCGTCAAGATCCAGAATAGAAACCGTGGAAATCGGATCGGCCAGCGTCAGCGTGCTGTTACTGGCAATAGCTCCCCCCGTTGCCACAAGCTGGACCTGGTACGTTGGCGCATAATATGTGCTTGCCTTGTCATCAAAAGATCCATTAGGTTTTCCCAGATACAAGTCTGCATCACCGATATGATGAACGCTGTAGTCAGCATTAAAATCATCGTTATCACCACCATATTCACCCGTGATATTGAGCCAGAATTTGACGCGAATACCGATACCCTGCACGGAGGTCGAGTAGATGTTATCCCCCACTAAGGTGCCCGCATTCCCCGAGCTCCATCCGAACAGTGCATATAACCAACCCCGACAATCCGTAATGGAGGTGGTTGGATGCGTTATCTGCCCTGAATCATAAAGGATGGTCCCCGCCGAGTAGCTACCGGCATTAACCAGTATCTGTGGAGGTAAATTAGTTAAAGCGATATCGCCCGAGTTTGCACCCGTTTGGCATGCCCAACTGTAAGCCGGTAATAAGCAGGCCAGCAGCAATAAAATTAACGTCTTCATAGTTCTTCCCTGGCGAAAATAGATCATTTATAGGCAACATTGAACGTGACCGTATAGGAGACACTGCCCGCCGTCACCCGACCATTCGGCGTATACATTCTTGCGATCATATTAAAAACATGTTCAGCGCCATCAGTGAAAAAATAGGTATAGCTATCACCTGGTCCCAGGTTTTTCTGGTCCACCGCGCTTTGCAACTGTAGCCACACGTCCTGAGCACCAGAAAAAAGCTCATTCATATATACATTGATATCGTTGCCAACAAATACAATACCGCTAAACATTAGCGTCACTGACGCCGTACCCTTTGAGCAATTATCAAAGGCGATTGAAACTATCTTAGCCGCGCTACTCGCGCCCGGTTTACCGCTCAAACTTTGATAGGAAACCGTTCCTAAATCGATAGCGCTGGAGGGTTTTACCGATACCTCACATACGGGCTCTTCAATCTTACCGGTGATATTGAAATTAACAGTACTATTGGCGTCATAAGCCCAGGCTGGCCTTACAAACATCAACGCAAGTCCGATAGTGATAATAAATACCTCGAACGATTTCATTAATCGCCCGCCATTATTTACCCTCATTAATTCCATTCTTAATTTATGTATCAAGGCAATCATCCAGTTATTCATCATCGGCAATCCGCTGCATAAAAAACGATATCATCAACCGATTTATTGGTGGATAAATCATAGTTAACATAGCATTGGCTATTTTTGCTATCACCCCACTTCACAAATAACCGGCCTTTTTCAGATAGCCCGGTCAGATAGGCCTGTCCGGAATCCCCTACGATAGTGCTGCGTTTTTCTTGAGGTTGCTGGCTTGCATCATCTAATGTAATAACGGCGCCAAAAGGGACCTCTTTATTATTAAAACGCAAAGTCATCATCGCCTTATAGCCAATCCAGGTATTATATTTAACTTTTACAATCGCATTGCGCGTCGGGACCACCGTTTTGGCAATATTATCGATTTCCGCTCCCGAGACCTGCTGTTCATCAAGAGAGAGATTATTTTCATGGTAGGGCCGTACGAAGGGTACAACGGCGTATCCGGCAGAGTCGGTCATCACGTTAGTCTGCCCGCGCACCGCAATATTGCTGACGCCAGGCGCTTCAACCAGCGCAACGCTTTCGCCCAGATAGCGTGACAGCGTTATTCCACTGGAATGGGCCAGCATCCCACCGCGTAGCGAGTAATTATAGTGGGCGCTATAGCTGTCATACCCGTATCCCGCGGTGACTTCACCTTTTGAACCCTGATAGTTGAGATTGACGTTGCCGGAAGTCCTTTTAGCGCTGGCATTGTAACCCTCCTGCATATTCCAGTTCAGAGAACGGTCCGCAAAAGCCGAACCGCTTAAACCCAGGCTATGGGTCGTGTCGCCCATCCGGCTGCTGTTCATATTGTAGCTGGCCGAGATATCCGCACCAAAAGGCACGCTCACCGTGAGTGAAATAAGGTTATCGCTGATCTGAGAACTATCGCTATTCTGGCCTGAACTCTGGACATTTCGACTATAGGAATAGTTAATGAAATAGGAAATGCGGCCAATGGTATTGCTGTAGCTCACGCCCAACGACTCCATGCGTGAATTATCCCAATAAGATTCACTGACCAAAGAGAAGGAGAGTGAACCATACCCTGAGAGAGTCTGAGAGGCTGAAGCGTCAAAACGATCTTTAGTCCGCCCCGTTGATGAACAGCACCCGCTATGCGCATTCGACCTATCAATAAAATTCTGCAGAGAATAATAGCCATGGGTTGAATAACGATACCCGGCAACGGAGAAGTTGGTTCCCGTCTGCGGAATATCTTTGCTAAAGCGCACGCGATAAGATTGCCCTTCGCTGGATGACGTGTGATTCGACGTTGGCGTCTCTTTTATATCCGCCCGGGACTGGGACGCATCGAGGGAGAGCGCGCCGATCGTGCCCAAGTTAAGCCCGGCGCCCAGGATAACATTACTGTATTTGTTCTCCAGCTGCTGAAAACCGCTATACAGCGTGACGTTGCTCGATGCTCCCCAGGCAATGTTAGATTGCAGGAAGCTATATTCTTTTCCGCCGGAACTCCCCGAACGCGTTTTACCGCTGCTCAGGGCGTAATCTATCTGGCCCTCGCGCTGCAAAATCGCCAGCGAAGCAAAAGGCACCACAAAGCTCTGTTCACTGCCATCGGACTCTTTTACCGTCACATTCAGATCGCCCGCGCTCCCGGTTGGGTAAAGATCGTTTATTTCAAACGCGCCAGGGGGAACCGTTGTTTTATAAATGCTGTATCCGTTCTGATAGACCGTCACGTCGGCGGTGGTGCGGGCGATACCTTTAATGACCGGCGCAAAACCATTCATGCTATCCGGCAGCATCTCTTTATCTGAGTTCAGCTGTAGCCCGGTGAAGCTAATACTGTCGAACACGCTTGATGACGTATAGGTCTGACCCAGGATCAGCTGGCCTTTCAGGGCCTGGATATCACGTGAAATATAGCTGTAGACCGAGTCCCACTGGTTGCCGTCATCATTATGGTTGAGAGTACTGTAGTTCCGTAAACGCCACGGCCCGACGTTTAAACCCGGCTGCAGGCTCACAAACTGGCTGGACGTCGCTTCGCCGCCGTGCCGCGGATCGGTCTTTTGCCCGGAGAGATTATAGTTAAGTAGCCCCGCGGTAATACCCTGTTGCCACCGGCTTTCAGGGACATATCCCCGCGGATGATGCATCACCGCGACCTGAGGCACGTTAAAATCAACGCGCTGTTGTGAAAGTAATACCGTGGTTCCCCATCCAGGGATTGCGGATAGTCGGGCACAGCGGGAACCCGCGACCGTGAGCTCGGGATAATTTTCCGTTTTGATTGACCACGCTTTCAGATGCGCGACGCTGATACAGGGTGAAGAAGCGTCACGATCTTCACTCTGTTGCGTGAAGCTGATTGATTCGGAAGCAATAAATTCGTCGTTAATATAAACATCAAGGTTATATTCGCCCGGCGGGACGGTTTCCTGGGAAATATAGCTCAGGTCGACGGCCGTTGTACCGGTTTCATTGACCTCCAGCAGGTGAGGATTGAAATACTCACCTGCGATAACGGGTAACGGAATAGTGATAAAGCAGGAAATAATGGCAACGTAGCCACGTTTCAACAGGAATGTAAAATTCTGTCCAACGTTATTGAATGATGGCGGTATATTTTGGTCCCGGCATTCCATAGTCATTGATCACGCTCCATGTGATTTTCTTTTTCCCTGGTGAAGATGTGTTTGCTACCGGTATTTTTATGGTTGAAAAAGGCGCAACAAACCATGCTTCAGGAACTGACTTACCATTAACCGTAATATCAGAAAAGTTCATATATAATGGCGAGGGGTTTTTAACTTTAATATCTCTGCCTTCAGCAGACCACTGCAGTTTTTCGGCAAACTTTTCCGGTATGGCATTTTTTAATGCCGCTGGTCGAAAAATAAGTTTAATCCGCGAGTTAATGGCAAACTGCACCATGTTTTTGTCCGGCGCGCTATCCATAGCGGGAATACCTTTAATATTCAGCCAAAACATCGACTCTCGCTCTTCGGGCAGCGGTTTACCTGAGCGGAGGATTCGGACAAACCCTTGTTCGCCGGCCTTCAGGCGAAACAGCGGAGGGGTGGTAATAAAGGAATCTTTTGCTGGTGATGCCTCATCCACAATCGCGATCCAGGACTGTACGATATTTGTCACGTTATCCTTATTTTGCACAGAGACCGTCGCCGCCTTTTGGGTACCATCGAATATGACTCGCGTGCCCCCCACCACCACGCTGGCCTGTGCGACAGACATGCAGGAAAAAAAACAGATTAAGTAAGCTAATTTTTTCATGGTAGAGTCCAGGAAGGGAAAGCGGCGAGCTTTCCCTTTTGTCGGTTTATATGACGCTAAATTAATAGTAGGTAACGTTGTAAGTCACGGTTGTCTGCACCGCCCCTTTGGTGGGAGCATCCGCGCCAGATTTAGCCAGTTTGACGGTAAAAGGAATGGTCGCGGTGCCGGAGGTAATATCGACGTCAGCACCTTCCGTATTGTTCTTCAGCAGGGCACCCTTGTTGTCAAAAATCGCCACCGCAACGCCGGTAGCGGGTGAGTCTGTCGCCTGGTTCCTGAAGTAATCGCTATTCGTCGTGTCCGCTTCGCCACCAAACGTCACTTTGGCCACACTGGTACCGCCGTCTGTAGTCTTAGGGCATCCGGTTAAAGTGAAAGAAAAACTCTTCGCCGCACCGTAGATATTCGCATCCAGATCGGCTACCGATGAGGTCCCCATATCAATGGACGAAACGCCATTATCGATAGTGGCTGTACAGGTAGTGTCGGAGACCTTACCCTTAAAAGTAATGGTATTCGCGGCCTGAGACAGATTAACCAGAGCGCAGCCGGCAGATAAGGCTAATATTTTGGCAAGAGTTTTGGTACTGAAGTTCATTGGTATTCCCCTTTTTATTAAGATTAACAATCAATCCATCAATTGTTTTATGGCGTCTATTAGAGAATGAAGCCAGACATCAGCTAAAACTATAAGCCGATAATGTGCATGGGGAGTGAGTAACCTGCATTTAATATTACTAACCTATAAATACAAGAGCTTTAGTTCCACATGAATCCATTCAATAATAAAAGCTCACGTCAATAAGGTATCTAAAATCGAGACTATTCTCAATAACCATATGTGAATCATCTCAAATGAATAATAACTTTGAACCAATCAATACAAAATATATATTATAAATAACCAAATAAAATCATAGCGTTAAACATTAAACTTATTCATAAAAAATATCATTTCACATATTCATATTCTTCATTAATATCAAAAAAACCTCAAATTGAAATATTTAATTACAATTTAAGAGGGGGACAAATAAGGATAAAACCTATGATATCATCGGATTATCTTACAAATACGAATATTTAATTAACCGTTCATCTCGATAAGATGAAATGACTATTCATGTGAGTATAAATAGTCGTGAGATATGGAAAAGTACCTTAGCGAGTATGCGTTGATTAATTAAAAAGGGGGTCAGAACATGGCCCATCTCACCAGCGGCGCGGCCAGCACCATCACCACTCCGGATAGCATCATCACCAGGCTGGCGACCACGCCCTCCTGAGGGCCAAGCTCGTAGGATCGTGCGGTACCGGCGCCGTGCGATGCGGCACCCAATCCGGCCCCTTTTGCCATACCTTCGCGAATAGAAAGACGCAGAAACAGTACATCCCCTACCGCCATCCCGAATACCCCGGTGACCACGACAAACAGAGCGACTAAATCTGGCTGGCCGCCCAGCGGTTTGGCTGCCGCCAGCGCAAAGGGGGTGGTAACGGAGCGTACCGCCAGGCTGCGCTGGATCTCATCAGGCAAGGTAAATAATCGCGCCAGCCACACCGAACTGGTCACCGCGACAACCGAGGCGGTAGTGACGCCAGCCGTCAGCGACATCCAGTGGCGCTTAATAATCGCCATGTTGTCGTATACCGGCACGGCAAAGGCGATCGTCGCCGGGCCCAGCAGCCACAGCAGCCAGTGCGTCTCCCCCATATAGCGTTGATAAGAGATATGGCCGAATACCAGCATCATGACCAACAGGATCGGGGTGAAAACCAGCGGCATCAGCGGCAGTTTATGGAAGCGGCGATAAAGCCGCTTGTTGGCAAAATAGAGTCCCAGCGTGACAAGAAGGCACAGGAGGCTCAGCTGAAAATCACTCATGTTTCATCCTGCTGACTTCATAGCGATACACTTTATCAACCACCCATGCCGTGGCGCCCAACACCATCGTAGTGCTCAAGCCAATCACCAGAAAGATACGCCAGCCATCAACCATCAGCAGCTGCGCGTAGTTGACGACCGCCACCACCGCCGGTACGAAAAACAGCAGCATCTCCGCCAGCAGCCAGCGGGCTCCGGCGCGTACCCAGTTTAAAGGAATCACCCGGCAGACGATCAGCGCCAGCATCATCAGCATGCCCACCAGATTCGCCGGAAGCGGCAGGTGCAGCCAGTTAACTAAATATTCAGCGCAGACGAACAGTCCGGCGTAGATCAGGACCTGAACCGGTACCTGAAGACGTTGCATAACGAAGGGCGTCACGCGAGCTGGCGCAAAGGCCATGAGCGGTATTCCTGAAAAAGAAGACAGGCGTGCAGTATAGAGAGCCGCCCGGCGCGGCAGAAATGAATTAAAATCATCACAGGTATAGTCTCAGGGAATAATTATGGATATCCGAACGCTGCGTTATTTTGTCGAAGTGGTTCGCCAGCAAAGCTTTACCCGCGCGGCGGAGAAACTGTTCGTCACGCAGCCCACCATCAGCAAGATGCTTAAAAACCTTGAAGATGAGCTGAACTGCACGCTGCTGATCCGCGACGGTCGCCGGCTGCTGCTGACCGATACCGGACGCGTGGTTTTCGAGCGCGGGCAGGCCATCCTTGGCGAATTTCACCAGCTGGAGTCGGAGCTGAGCGATATTAATCATCTGCACAAAGGCGTACTGCGTCTCGGGATCCCGCCGATGGTCGGCATGTTGATGGCCGAGCCGATTAGCCGCTTTCGCCAGCGCTATGCGGGTATCGAGTTGAAAATCTCCGAGTTTGGCGGATTGACCGTGCAGCAGGCGGTCAGCAACGGCGAACTGGATTTAGCCATGACGGCGCTTCCGGTTGATGAGGCCAGCGGCCTGACGACGCTATCTCTGTTCAGCCATCCGCTCTGCGTATTGACGCCGAGAACGGCACAATGGGAGGGCCTCAGGTCATTGTCGCCGCAGGCGCTCGCCGCGCATCCGCTGGTGATTTACAACGAGGATTTCGCCCTCAGCCAGCAGCTGATGCGGCTGTTTGCTCAGCATGATGTTAAGCCGCGCATCGCCGTGCGCAGCGGACAGTGGGATTTTCTGGCCGCCATGGTCCAGGCGGGGATTGGCATCGCGATTTTGCCGGAGCCGATTTGCCAGCGCCTCGACCCGCAGAGCTTTTGCTGGATGCCGTTGCAGAGCGATCTGCGCTGGGAGCTGGGGATGATTTGGCGGGAAGGCGTTTATCTGTCGCACAGCGCACGAGCGTGGCTGGAGTGCAGTAAGGCGTTCTGGCTGAAGTAAGTCCCCGGGTCGCGGCGTCAACGCCTGACCCGGGGAACAGGTACGGTGTTACTGATCTTCGATAAGCAGCGCTTCCAGCAGATCGAGGTCGTGCAGCAGCTTCTGCAGCGTCTCGTTGCTGATCTGCCGGGTGGCGCGCAGGTGGTACAGCTCACCGCGTTCGGAACGCAGCGCCGCCAGGCGGAACCGGCGTTCGAGGCTCTCCTCCAGCATCGACGTTTCAACATCGTTGCGGCCATCGACGCGACGACGCAGGTTACCAATCACCCGCGAACTGACCTCGGTCAGCAGCTGATTATCAATATTCTCTTTGGTATCCGCAGCCAGACGCTCTTCCATTTTCTGAATCGCGACAATCGCCACATCCGCCGTAGCGGCCCGCGCCAGACGCTCCTCTTTGCGCTGCTGGACATGGTCGGTCGACTCGATATGGCGCAGCAGAATCGGCAGCACAATCACGCCGACGAACAGTGAGAACAGAATCACCCCGGCGGCGAGGAACACCAGCTCATAGCGCGCCGGGAAGACGTTGCCGTCCGGTAGCAGCAGAGGAATAGACAGTACGCCGGCAAGGGTAATCGCCCCGCGAACGCCGGCGACGGAGGAGATCAGCAGCTCGCGCGTGGTCCAGGAGCCGAACTCCATCGGTTTCTTTTTCAGGAAACGCTGGCTCAGTTTGCGCATCGTCCACAGCCAGCCAAAACGCACCAGCATCAGGGCGGCATAAATCAGAATGATATCGGTAAACAGCATCCAGGTTTCGACGTTGGGATCCGCTTCTGCGGCCACCAGCGAGCTGGAAAGAATGTCCGGCAGCTGCAGGCCCAACAGCAGGAAGACCATGCCGTTAAACACGAACTCCAGCATCGCCCAGGTGCTGTTGGCGCGCAGGCGCATCGCCAGCGGCGCGCTGCGCATCACCCCGGAACGCGTAATGGTCATCCCCGCGGCGACCGCCGCCAGGATCCCGGAAAAGCCGATATGCTCCGCGATCAGATAAGAGGCGAACGGCAGCAGGAACAGCAGCACAATTTGCGTTGCCGGTTCATCGCCGCCCCAGCGGCTGAGGAAGCGCATCGAGCGCCCGTACAGCCAGCTGACCACAAAGCCCGCGAGAATACCGCCGACCGCCACCTTGAAGAACTCCACCGTCGCGCCGCCGACGGTAAAGACCATGGTGCCCATCGCCACCGCAACGGCGAACTTCAGGGAGACCAGGCCGGAGGCATCGTTCATCAGCGCTTCGCCCTGCAAAATGCCCATTATTTTTTTCGGAATGCGCCCTTCGCCGACAATTCCCGACAGCGCCACGGCATCCGTTGGCGACAGAACCGCCGCCAGAGCAAAAGCCGGAATCAGCGGAATACCCGGCACGATCCAGTAGATGAGGTAGCCAATACCGACCACCGTTACCACCACCAGCGCCAGCGCCAGACCGAAAATTTCCCGTCCATGCTCTATGAACTCACGGGTTGGCGTCTTCCAGCCATCGGCAAAAAGCAGCGGCGGAATGAACAGAACCAGAAAGAGTTCGGGGTCGAATTCAACGTGCAATCCGAAGGTAGGCCAGGCCAACAGCGCGCCGATGGCAATTTGGATTAAGGGGAGTGGAACCTGAAAGGGCAGTACGCGTGTAACCACCCCTGAGAGAGAGACCACGAGGGTCATGATGAGTATGGTAAAGAATATTTCCATGTGTTCCCTGTTTGCTGCGTGTCTTTTTTTTACATCTGAGGCGTCATGTCTCGGCATAATACGCTACTCAGATTAACGCAAAAGGAAACAGGATGTGGCTTAAAAATTAAACGGGCGGCCAAAGCCGCCCGTTGTTAGCAGGAAAAGTTAAATCGCCCAACCGCCGGCGTAGAAGATAACCAGCGCCGCGGCGATGATCACCGTACCCAGGTTTAGCTTACGCCATTCGCCGGACACCAGACGACCGATCACCAGCGACGCAAAGCCGATCATGATGCCGGTCACGATGTTGCAGGTCAGCACGATAAAGACCGCGGTAATCAGGCCCGCCATCGCGTCGACGAAATCGTTGAAATCGATTTTCGCCACGTTGCTCAGCATCAGCAGGCCGACGTACATCAGCGCCGGCGCGGTGGCATAAGCCGGCACCAGATACGAGAGCGGAGAGAGGAACAGGATCAGCAGGAACAGCACGCCGACGGTCACTGCCGTCAGGCCCGTTTTGCCGCCCGCCGCAGTACCGGCAGCGGATTCGATATACACCGCCGCCGGCGCCGCCCCGACCAGGCCGGAGAAGACGCTGCTCAGGGAGTCGGTGGTCAGCGCTTTGCCGCCGTTAATAATCTGCCCGTCTTTATCCAGCAGGTTCGCCTGGCCGGCCACCGCGCGGATGGTTCCGGTGGCGTCAAACACCGCGGTCATCACCAGCGCAAGCACGCTTGGCAGCACCACCGGGTTCAGCGCGCCCACGATATCCAGGCTACCGATCAGCGAGTTGCCTTTATCGTCGCTCAGCGACGGCATGGCGAAGATACCGGAGAAGTGAACGTTAGGATCGAAGATCAGGCCGATAATCGAGACGCCGATAATCGTCAGCAGGATACCGCCCGGCACTTTCAGTTTTTCGAGGCCGATAATCACCGCCAGCCCGACCAGCGACATAATCACCGGGAAGCTATCAAAATTACCCAGCGCCACCGGCAGACCATCCAGCGGATTTTTGATAACCAGGCCCACGCCGTTGGCGGCAATCAGCAGCAGGAACAGACCGATACCAATCCCCGTACCGTGCGCCACGCCCTGCGGCAGGTTACGCAGGATCCAGCTACGAATGCCGGTCGCGGAGATCACGGTGAACAGGACACCCATCAGGAACACCGCGCCCAGCGCGACCGGAATGCTGATCTGTTGACCCAGTACCAGGCTAAAGGCGGTAAACGCGGTCAGCGAGATGGCGCAGCCAATCGCCAGCGGCAGGTTCGCCCACAGCCCCATCACCAGCGAGCCGACGCCGGCAACCAGACAGGTGGAAACAAATACCGCAGCCGGTGGAAAACCCGCTTTGCCGAGCATACCCGGCACCACGATGACGGAGTAAACCATCGCCAGGAAGGTGGTAAGACCGGCAACGATTTCCTGACGCACGGTGCTGCCGCGAGCAGAAATTTTAAACCAGGCGTCCAATGAACCGCCGGTACGCGCTGAAGGCGTAGACATAGAAAACTTCCCCTGAGAATTTTTATCGTTCGTCCGAATGCGTGGTGGACCATCCACTGCCAGCTAAACGCGATCTCCTTGTGCTACATCGCAGCGCCAGGGGCCGCGAAAAAGCAAACGTTTAACTCCGCGCATACAGTACGGTGTGAAGAATGACTTTGCTCCCCTCTGTCAGCAGAGGAAATGATGAGCAAAATAAAAAGGCAAACGATTATCCAGCCTTTAGACGGGCCTTTTCAACTGAAGTTTGTCGTATTTCGCTAAATTTCGCTTATGACGTTCAGGAAATAACCAGCCGATGCGCAAACGTTATCGTCCATGCGCAATCCGGTAACATTTTTGTATTGCGCTGATAGCAATTTTCCCCGGTCATCGGCTTTAGTAATAGTTTATTCGCCGGGTAAGGTGAACGGCCCCCCGCGCTCAACCGCTTTTTGCCAGGCCGGGCGCTGCTCCACGCGCTGAACCCACTGCGTCAGATGGGGTAAATTCTCCACGCCGCCGCGCGCCAGCAGCGCCATCGCGGGAAAGCTCATCTGAATATCGGCCATACTCAGCTCAGCGCCGGCAAACCAGCGCTGGCGGGAAAGGTGCGCTTCAATAAAGCGGGCATGGGTGTCCACCTGGCGGTTAAGCCAGGCCTTCTGTACCCCCTTGCCCAACGCATTACCCAGCGTGCGCATACCAAACGGCACCGGCGGTTTGCCCAGGCTGGCAAACACCAGCTTCATCAGCAGCAGGGGCATCAGCGACCCCTCGGCGTAGTGCAGCCAAAAGCGATATTGCAGCTTATCTTCCACCGACTCAGGTTTTAAGCGCCGGGCGCTATCATAGGTTTCCCGTAAATATTCCAGAATGGCGCCGGACTCCGCCAGAATGTGGCCGTTATCCTCAACCACCGGCGATTTACCCAGCGGATGAACGCTTTTTAATTCCGCCGGTGCGAGCATATCCTTGCCACGCTGATAAGAGACAACCTGATAAGGCAGCTGCAGCTCTTCCAGCGCCCATAACACGCGCTGCGATCGTGACTGATTGAGATGATGTACCGTTAACATGGGCCTCTCCCGCTGTTTGTTCAAATTAACTATAGGAACAGGCGGCGGATGCCGGGAATTTTTCGGCAAACTGAAGAGGCAAATTCAGAGAAAAGAGCCACACTTAAATTGTCGGCGCAAACCGGAACCTCCATCAAAGATTGCGCAATACTGAGGTGAGCCGACGTCGGGGGAAACCCTCCTGCGTACCAGCGGGATAGTGCGAAAGACCAAGACCGGAAAACAACTAAAGCGCCCTGTTGTGGCGCTTTAGTTTTTTAGTCATCCTCCAGCAATCGCGCGCCGGTCCCCTCTTCACCCAGCTTATCGCCCGGGTTGCGTAACGGGCAGTCGCGACGCGACAGACAGCCGCAGCCGATACAGCCATCGAGCTGATCGCGCAGCGCGGTCAGGGTATGAATGCGCCGGTCCAGCTCCTCCCGCCACTGGGACGACAGCATCTTCCACTCTTTGGCGCTGAGGTTATGCCCTTCCGGCAATACGCCGAACGCGTCGCCGATGGTCGCCAGCGGAATACCAATGCGTTGCGCAATCTTAATGATCGCCACCGCGCGCAGGACGTCGCGCCGGTAGCGCCGCTGATTGCCCGCGTTGCGCTGGCTGTGGATCAGCCCTTTACTTTCATAAAAGTGCAGCGCGGAGACGGCCACGCCGGTTCGTTTTGCCACTTCGCCGGGCGTCAGCAGCATTTTGATGCGGGGTGATTTCTTTTCCATAAAGCGCTTTACCTCAAGTTAACTTGAGGAATTATACTCGCCCGCAGACAAAACGACGAATCGAGAATTGAGAGAGGCCGCTTTATGTCCCATCAGGATATTATCCAAACGCTTATTGAATGGATTGATGAACATATCGATCAACCACTTAACATTGATATAGTCGCCAGAAAATCGGGATACTCGAAATGGTATCTGCAGCGGATGTTCCGCGCCGTGATGCATCAAACGCTGGGCGATTACATTCGCCAGCGCCGCCTGCTGCTCGCCGCGGAAGCGCTAAGAACCACCCAGCGCCCTATTTTTGATATCGCGATGGATCTCGGCTACGTGTCGCAGCAAACCTTCTCGCGGGTGTTCCGTCGCGAATTTGACCGAACGCCGACCGCCTATCGCCATCAAATTTCTGCCTGATAGTGCGGCTGATAGGGGCTGAGGCAGGTGCGCTCATTCGCCAGCCACAGCATGAACTCCTGCGGCGGCATCGCTTTCGCAAAGTGCCACCCCTGACAGTACTGCACGCCGCGTTGCTGGAGCCAGGCTACCTGCTCTGCCGTTTCGACGCCTTCAGCCACGATTTTTAAATGCAGGCTGTTTGCCATCTGGATAATATGCTCGGCAATCAGGTGGCTGGTGGTATTGCTCGTCAGCATGTCGACAAAAGATTTATCAATCTTCAGAACGTCGACGTTGAGCGCATGAAGATTGTGCAGGTTGGAGTAGCCGGTGCCGAAATCATCGATGGCGATTTCATATCCCGCATCGCGGAACGCCTGGATCACCGGCGTCGTTTTCGCCACGTCGATAAACCCGCGTTCGGTCACTTCGATTTTGATTTGTTCCGCCTTGACCGCGTAGCGCTGGATCTTCTCGTTGATGTGCTCAATCAAGCGTGCGGAATGGAAATCGGAAGCGGAGAGGTTAATCGCCACGTACAGATGCGGCTGCCGCGCCAGAAACTCGCCCAGGTCGGAAAATACCTCATCGATGACATAGTCGGTGACCTGGGCGATCATCCCTTCATTTTCCGCCATCGGAATGAACTCCGCCGGACTCATCACCGGCCCATCAAAGCCTGGCCAGCGCAATAATGCTTCGGTACCGACGCAGCGGTTATTTTTAATATCGATAACCGGTTGATAGTGAAGGCACAGCTGACGACGGTTTAACGCGCGCTGCAGCATCTTCCGCGGAGAGTGGTACTGCTGACGGGTGCGCGACCACACCAGCAGGAGCAATACGCTGCAAATCAGCCCCAGCGGTAGCGTCAGGGTCACCTGATTATAAAAATTCTGATAATAGCTGACGCGCGAAGTGGACATAATGACGGCTATCGGGCGAACGGTGGAATGGGCGATGGTATAAACGCGGCCATCCTGGTGAAATAAAGACGCTTCAGCGCGAATCAGGCGATGCAGCTCATCGGGGTCGGCATTCTTGCTGACGGAAAAAAACTGGTGGGTTTTGGTATCAAAAACGCCCCAGGCGAGGTCGCGGT
Source organism: Klebsiella sp. CN_Kp106 (assembly GCF_040064575.1). NCBI lineage: Bacteria > Pseudomonadati > Pseudomonadota > Gammaproteobacteria > Enterobacterales > Enterobacteriaceae > Klebsiella > Klebsiella sp. CN_Kp106. The sequence goes on from NZ_JBEAIG010000014.1 coordinate 213,961, forward strand.
CGCTGGTGATCAACGCGCTGTATGAGAGCGGATTAACCACCACCACATAGTTGCCGCGCTGCATATAGTTCATCGCATAGCCAGGGTAGAAAGGGGTCTCGCGGTAGTAGTAAATCGCGACATCCGGCTTTTTGGTATAGGTTGCGGCCGGAATTTGCCACCCCGTCTGGCGGCGAACCGAAGTGGAGCAGAAGAAATGGGTGCCGTTGGCGTAGATTAAATCGTCGATATAGAGCAGGCCGCGAACAATACCGAGCAAATATTGCTGATGCTGTGGTGAACATATCGCTCCCTGATACAAGCGGGCTTTATCGCGCGCTTCGTCGGCTTCACGAATCACCATCTCCGTTTTTTGCAGCGCCAGTCGAGAAAAAAGCCTCAGCTGATCGGCGGTTTCCGCTTTGGCGCGAATTTGCGCAAACCACAACGCCAGCAGCACCGGCAGCAGAATGACCAGCACGATGCCAAATATTCTCAACGCCTTATGCGGCGCGCTATGATTCATTTCCGCTTTTTATCCATGCGATACGCCTTAATCAAGGTGAACAGCCCCGATGACTCTGCTTACTGTGATATGAACGGAGCATCTCAGCAACCCACGCTTTGACGTAAAAACCTCATGACGATGAATTATGAATAATACTGGCTTATAGGACCACTGGAGAAACATTCTCAACATAATGAGATTAGCCCCACTATGTCATTCGGTTTATCCGTATAATTAGCCAGAATAAGTAATAAAATCCGCAGAACATAAACCTTATTAAAAAACCAAAACCGCCGATAATCCCTTATAATCAGCCTTCACATTGCAAGAAAGCCCCGCGCCCTCCTTATTAACCCTGCTATTTACATGGCTAATAAGCGCAAGAAAACACCATTTTTGGCTGGTGAATAAAAGAACAAGTGTGATATAGTTCACATTAGTTGATGAAACAAAAACATTGTTTCATTACGATCTTGTTTGCCTGAAGATAGCCAGAGCGCCGTTCCATCGTCAGTCTCATCCGGTTGTCAAAGGCTCCCAAATTTCGTTGAGGATAGGTTGATGGCTTCCATTACTACCAGTGTCGTGCTTTTGCGCTGGCCACTCGTGAGCGCAGTGCTGATGTTTCTGGCCAGCTCGTTGAACATTCAGCTACGTAAAAGCGATTATGCCGGTTTAGCGGTGATTTGTAGCTGTATGGGCCTGGCCGCAGCCTGCTGGTTCGCCACCGGTCTGTTAGGCATTACGCTGCTGGACGTGGCGAAAATCTGGGGCAATATCAAGGACGTGATGATTGAAGTCATGAGCCAGACTCCGCCCGAATGGCCGATGATGATGACCTGATGTCGGCCCACCTTATCCGGGCGCCGATGTCGCTAACCGGACCACCAGACGGCGGTGAACCGGTTGCCCGGACAGGTGCACAGCACCGCCACCCGCGATTTCCCCCTCTGCGACAGCCTAACCCCATCACCGATATAAACCGCAGCGATGACACCATTATGGTCTGGTTATAACGCTTCCGCTGGCCGACGGACGACTGCCCAATAGCCCGCGTGGAAAGTTGTTCGGGCAGCGTTTTATTGCGCAGTGCGCCTGGTAAGAACAGGCGTTTGCCGTCGTGGCAGTAGATTGATACGGACAAGAAGGCCGCTCCCGCAATTTCTCCCACTGGGCTTCATCGTATCGCGTGATGTTATAAACCTTTACCGCATGATATTGCTCGTTAATTAACACGCTGGACGAGTAGAGCTTCATCGACTCTCCCGGCAGTAATAAAATGTCGGCTTCATACCAAAGAATAAACTTTAAAAACCGCAGGCTGGAAATCGAAGAAAAAGCCACGCCGGAATACGGGCAGACAAGCGTATTATGAATAGTCCATTTCATTTTTTATCCTTGCTGGCATTGCTGATAAATGACTCTATATAGTGATAGCATCCATGATAGCTAACCGCAAGGTTATCGATTAATAATGTGATATCAGACAATACTCAATACCACCCGTACTCAATAAGGCTTACCTTAAATATAGTGTTCTAATAATGAATGGTTAACCATAATAGCCAGAAGCGCGCCCCGCAGGAATATACATAAATAAGAATATACTGACAATTAATTACAGGCTACCCACAGCGGTAGCCTGCGGTACTATTTTTAGCATTTACCACAAAGAACCGAGCTCTCCTTCAAATAATAAGCAGCAGGATTACCAGGTTTTACCAATATTAAACTGGAACTGCTCGGCTTTATCACCATCGTATTTTTTAAAGGGTTCGGCCCAGGAGAACACCAGCGGGCCCAGTGGCGACATCCACTGCACCGCAATCCCGGCAGACATCCGGATATGCGACGGATCGCCATAGTCCGGGATCCCGGCCGCCAGCGTCTGGCCGGTATTTTGCCAGGAGGTGCTCCATACCGTACCGGCGTCGAGGAATAGCGACGTTCGCAGGCTGTCGGCATATTTGTCATTCACAAACGGCGTCGGCACAATAAACTCGCTGTTCAGCACCGCCATCGCGTTACCGCCAACCGCATCGGATGATGAGTCCAGCGGACAGGTGCTGTAGCTGCTTTCAGAACCATTACAACGATAATAAGCCGCTTTTGGGCCAATCGTATTCGACGAAAAACCGCGAACCGACGACGATCCGCCGGCATAAAAGTTATCGTAAAACGGCACCGATTTGCCGTTCAGCCCATCGGCATAGCCCGCGCGCAGGTGCTCCATCCATACCCAGCTTTTGCTCTCGGCCAGCGGCATATATTGGGTGGTATCGAAAGTCACTTTGTAATAGCTGTTATCCGAACCGGGTACGGTAACCTTGGCGGTCAGGCTGCTTTTATTCCCAGCCCGCGGGAAGAAACCGCGATCGAGGTTGTTATAGCTCCAGCCAACGCTGGCAAAATAGTCATTGGCGCTATAGGTCGCACCGCTGTCGCCGTCTTTGGTGACGACGTCAGGATAGATGCCACGTGAGTTAAGATAGCTCCAGGTGGTGAGCTCCGGCTCCATATTGGTCAGGCGGTTATGGACATAGTCCAGGCCAAGGTTGAGGGCGTTATTCTCGCTAATCGGGAATCCCAGCGTACTGCCAACGCCGTAGCTTTGCTGGTTGTAGCTTCCGGAATCGGCATCCGAGGCGTCGTAGCTGTTGTAGAAAATTTTGCCGCCGAGGCTGACGCCATCCACGGTGAAGTAAGGGTTCGTCGCTCCCAGCTCAATATAGGACTGGTAGCTGTTGCGCGTGCCGTTGAAGCTGACGCTATTGCCGGTCCCCAGCCAGTTATCCTGAGTGACGCCGAGCTGGTAGCTCACGCCGCTGTCGGTACCAAAGCCCAGACCAACGTTAAAGGAGCCGGTATTGCGCTCCTTCACCTTATAGACCACGTCCACCTGATCCTGGCTACCGCTTACCGGAACGATCTGCTTGTCGACGGTTTCAAAAAATCCGGTACGATCCAGCCGCGTTTTTCCCTGCTCGACTTTCTCGTCATTCAGCCACGCGCCTTCCATCTGACGCATTTCGCGACGCAGCACCGCATCGCGGGAAGTATCGTTACCCTCAAAGCGAATCTGACGAACCGAATAACGGCGTCCGGCATTGACGTTAATATGCAAAACGACGCTTTTTTTCGTCTCATCAATATCCGGCGCGGTATTAACCTGCGGCCAGGCATAGCCGTATTTTCCCAGCAGCGTCTTAATGCTGTTCTCAGCCGCCGTGATTTCCGCGCCGCTGTACCATTTCCCCGCTAAAGGCTTCACCAGCGCTTCAATTTCCTGGTTATGCTGCGCCATATCGCCGGTCACGACCGTACTGGCCACGTTATAACGATCGCCTTCGGTAAGATTGATCGTGATATACAGCGATTTTTTATCCGGAGTAATACTGACCTGACTGGAGTTAATGGTAAAACGCGCGTAGCCGCGATCGAGATAATAGCTACGGATGGTCTCAAGATCCGCCGCCATTTTTTGCTTTTGGTATTTCTTATCGCCAATCACGTTCCACCACGGAACGCTGTCGCGAAGCTGCAGCTGGTCCAGCAATGTTTCTGCGCTAAAGGCCTGGTTGCCAATAATATTAATTTGCGCAATTTTTGCCGATACCCCCTCCTGAAAGACAAAGGTTAAATCAACGCGATTACGCGGTAGCGGCGTGACGACAGCATGGACCTGAGCGCTATATTTCCCGACGCTGTAATAGAAATCCTGGAGCCCCTTTTCTATTTCCGTGAGCGCATTGCGATCCAGCGCGCTGCCTTCTTCAATACCGCTGGCGGCCAGATTCTCCTTGAGGGCATCATCCTTAACGGATTTATTCCCGGAAAAGCTGATTTTAGCGATGGTTGGCCGCTCTGTGACCTGCACCACCAGCGTGCTGCCATCGCGCAGGATCTGCACGTTCTCAAAGTTGCCGCTGGCGTACAGGGCGCGGACCGAATCACTGATATCCTCGTTAGAAACCTCTTCTCCCGTATGAACAGGCATGCTCAGTAGCGCAGCGCCAACGGTAACGCGCTGTAGCCCTTCGAAACGAATGTCATCTACCGTATAGGCGGTTGATGCGTAAAGCGTTAAAGGGGAAATCAATAGACCGGCGATGAGACTCGTTTTTTTTAGCATGGAGGTGTCGTCTAAAAGATATTTGGCAATAGCAGATACCTGCTGGGAATAATGCAGTTCATTGCGCCAGACAGATTCTGACGCCGTTTTAAATAACCTGAACGAGGCGCAGAATTGCACGCAATTATGACGAGAAAATGGAGAAAAAATGGATATATGAGAATGGTGAAAAAATTATTTTTTAATGGAACTTTCCTTCTCCCACCCAGTCAGATAAGCATTTCCTGACAACATTAAAATTCAACATCTTTTGTTTTTTAATTAAAAAAACAAAAAGCCCCCTTTCTCATTGGTTGAAAGGGGGAAAAAGATCTTGTTAGGAATGATGCTCTCTGGGATAAACCAGGAACAGCCACAAACTAACCTATAACCCCGTAGATAAAATGAAGAGATAGTGAATAAATTATGCAGCCAGATTGCCATTATAATGAAATGAGTAGATATCATGCCACGAAATGAAATTCAGCGCTCAGTGCTTAGCGAGCTGGTGCAATGGATAAAAAACAATCTTGAAAAGAGGCTCACCATGCGGGCGCTGAGCCTCTTTTCCGGCTATTCTGAATGGCATCTTTTTCGCCTGTTTCGTCACTATTTTAACATGTCGCCAATGGCCTATATTCGCCAACAGCGGATGCAATTAGCCCTTGATTTATTAAAGGTTAAACCGGCTTTTCGCATCGTTGATATTTGTATTATGGCGGGCTATGAAGATATCAGCGCCTTTAACCGTACCTTTAAAAGATACTATGCGATTACGCCTGGCCAGTTTCGCAAAATCCTGTGTATCTCCGGATAGGGGATCCCCCTCCTCCGCATTGCTGCGGTTGGGAATGGAAGGGGGAAGAGGAACACAACGTTAGAATGGAAATGGCAGGATGCCACCGTTAATCGTTTCCGGGATCAAGCAGACCCGATCAACAGGAAACAGTGTAAGCTGCTAAGTTGAGTTAATTGTGTAGAAGCCGTGGAGATTTTGTCATCATTTATATCACTGGCCTTTTTCCCCGACATAAAAAATAAAAAGCCGGAATAGTTCACTATCCCGGCGGGTGTTTGAGTAGATAATCAGAAGTGCGTATTCACGCTGACATAAAACGTCCGACCCGATTCATTATAGGTCTCCGCGCCCGCGCCATACAGATAGGCGCCGGTCGTCGAATTCCCCGTGGTCTGCGCGTTACCGGCGCGGTAGTGGCGAATATCGAACAGGTTATCCACGCCGCTGGTCAGGCTCAGGTTTTTATTTACATCCCAGGTCGCGCTGAGCCCGACGATGCTGTACGGGCTCACTTCATTCAGCTCGCTGCCGGATACCGCCTCGCCCTTATAGTTGAAGCGCTTAGGTTTTTGCCGACCATACCAGGTGAAAGTACTCTGCAGCGAAAGATCGTCGCGTACCTGCCAGTTGACGGTCGAATTAAGGGTGAACTGCGGGATCACCGACAGGCGATCGCCGGTGGTCTTGTTCTTACTCTGCAGCATCCACGTCAGGTTGTTGCTCCAGTTGACCGTTTCGCTTACCGGCAGGTTTAATGAGCCTTCCAGCCCTTCAACCAGCGCCTTCGGTACGTTTTCCCATTGATAAATATTGGTCGTGCCGTTGCTGGCCGTTCCCACCGCCGAGTAGCCCGATTCAATCTTGTTATGATAGTCGTTACGGAACCAGGTCAGCCCCGCCTGATAGCCGTTGTGCTTATACTCAAGGCCAATCTCTTTATTAACGCTGGTTTCCTCCTTCAGATCGCTGTTCCCCATCAGGTAACAGGCTGAGCTGCTGGCATAGCAGCCCTGGCCGTTGCTGTAGAGAATATAGTTCGGGTTGAGCTGATAAAGGTTTGGCGCTTTATAGGCGCGGGCGATGCCCAGCTTCAGCGTCCAGTCATCCGACAGCCCCTGCGAGAGGTTCAGCGATGGGCTCCAGTTATTGCCAACGATGCTGTGATGGTCGAAGCGCAGAGCCGGCGTCAGCATAGTGCTCTCGGTCAGCGCGATATTATCTTCGGTAAACAGCGAGAAAATCTCGGCGCTGGAATAGGGGCTACGCCCGGTTGCCGAGATACCGTCAATGGAGCCATAAGAGAGCGACTGGGTGGTCGATACGCCATCTTTCATCCGCTGCTGGTTCCACTCGGTACCCAGCGTCAGATTCTGCTCGAATCCCAGGGTAAACGGAATATTCACCTCGCTGTGCAGCAGCACATCCGACAGGTCGATATCGGAGAATTCGCTGCTGGAGAAGATCCCCTCCGTTCCCCCCGCCAGACCCTCGTTCATACGCGAGTTACGGGTGTGCTCATACTGCGCGTAAGTATTGCTGGTCACGCCGTTATCCCAGCCGCCGGTCCACGTGACGCCATAAGTCTGACGATAGAGGCGGTTGGTCTCTTTACCGTACATACTTTTCACCAGCGTGCTGGTATTGGTATTCTGGGTATCGCCTGCATACAGGTTGCCCTGGCGGCTGTAGCCGGTTTCAAACTCCAGCGCCTGCATCGGCGCAAATTCCCAGCGCAGCTTACCGTGGATATCTTTATTCACTACGCCTTCGCGTCCAGCCGGATACGATCCCGCATAGCTACCGGTTCGCGCCGCTTCGTGACCGGAATTAATATCCTGGGCATCGGCCTGCGTTTTGCTCAGATTTCCCCATAAATTAAAGCTGACCTCATCCGATAGCGGGCCATTGAGGCTGAAGTTTGTCCGCTTCGTCGCGCCCTCTTTACGGTGCTGAGGTGCGTTCATATAGGTATTCCACGATCCATGCCATTCGCTGGTGGCCGGTTTGGTGACGATATTTACCACCCCGCCCATCGCGCCATTACCGTAGCGGGCCGCCGCAGGGCCGCGAATCACGTCGATATGGTCGATCATTTCCGCCGGTACCCAGCTGGTATCACCTCGCGTATCTCGATCGCCGCGCCAGCCATAGCGCACGGAATTACGGCTGGTCACCGGTTTACCATCCACCAGAATCAGGGTGTTCTCCGGCCCCATGCCGCGAATATCGACCTGACGGTTATTACCGCGCTGGCCGCTGGTGGAGTTGCCGGTGAGGTTGACGCCGGGCTGGGTACGAATCAGCTCAGAGACATCGCGCGCGGGCGGATGTTTACGGATCTCCTCAGCGGTGATGGTCGATACGCCGGGCGCTTGCAGCGTCTGCGCCGCCGCGGTGACCACCATGGTTTCGTCATCATTTGCCGTAGCCGTTTCTGATTTCTTCGTATCGTCTGGCGTGTTGCTGTCAGCGGCCTGCGCCGGCAGCATCCCTCCCCAGATGGCCATCGGGATCAGCACGGCCAGCGAGTAGTGTGAATCGTATTTCATGGAATATGCCCTGTTTTTCTTTTTAGCCGTCGGGGCACGCCTTCTTCATCCGCCAGATAAACACCGGCCATGTCTTCCATGCCTGGCGTAACATCTCTTTTTTTGGCGTAGTCAGGCCCTCCCGTTTAAATAGGGATAGCAATAAATAATGAGCGACCAAAATAGATTTATTACTCTGGCAAAAATGAAGAAATAAACGCACCGCGCTATTCTTTGATAGCATTCGCCGAACAGCAGTAATAGGAGTATTGTGCCACACAACGTTATTAGAAATGAGATTTATTATCAAGTGGATAATTATGCATCACAGCAATAATTTTAAATAATTCAATAAAAACAAAAAGATGAAATAATTACTTACGTTTACTCCTTATTTGCACTTTAAATAATCAAAATATATCCACACTAAAAAAACACAATCTGAGCATATTCTCTCCATAATTACCGATATTTATTTCTTTATTATTTCACTATAAATACTGAGCCTGTTAATTAATAAAATAGCTGATTAACCGACCGACATTCTCGATCGCCGGGCATGCTAACGGCCAGAAATTGACTAAAATAAAGAAATCCTCCTGCGGAGCACCGCGCCATGAATACGTCGTCGTTCTATCGATACCTTGTCGGCGGACTTGCATGCCTTGCCGCCCTGCTATGCTTCACATCCGTTTACGCCGCCACAGAGAATAAACTGTCAGAGCCCGAGGAGCGCGAGGCCCTGGAAGTCAACGTTGACGATATGCTGCAGCCATGGAAGGGAGATTTACCGGGTATGCTCGACCGGCGAACCATTCGCGTATTAACCACCTTCAGCAAAACCTTTTTCTTTATTAACAAAGGGACGCAGCGCGGCGCCACTCACGATATTTTTATGGAGTTTGAGCGAAGCCTCAATCAAAGCCTGACGAAGGAGAAAAAGCTCAAACATCGTCATCTTAAGGTCCGTATCATCTTTGTTCCGGTTGCCCGCGACCAGCTCATCAGCGCGCTTAACTCTGGTAAGGGGGATATTATCGCCGCCAACCTGACGATTACCCCCGCTCGCCAGCAGGAGATGACCTTTACCGCGCCAATCTACTCTCACGTTCAGGAGCTGCTTCTTTCCGGCCCCGGCTCGCCCAAAGTGGAAAATCTGCAGCAGCTTTCCGGTAAAACGGTCTTTGTGCGTACCTCATCGAGCTATTACGAGAGCCTGGTCGCGCTCAACGCGCGTTTTGCCCAGCAATCGCTGCCCCCCATCACCATCGAACCGGCGCCCGAAGCGCTGGAGGATGAAGATCTGATAGAGATGCTTAACGCGGGCCTGATTCCATTGACCGTCGTCGACCGCCACAAGGCTCTGTTCTGGAAACAGGTTTTCCCCAACATTCAGGTTCATCAGAACATCATTCTGCGCAAGGAAGGCAATATCGGCTGGGCGGTACGCAACAATAGCCCGCAGCTGCTGGCCTTGCTTAATGAATTCATCAACAAGAATCGTCAGGGCAGCAAGCTGGGTAATACGATTCTGCTGCGCTACCTGAAGGATGCCAGGTACGTTAAAAACGCGGCGGCGCAAAAAGAGCGGCGTAAATTTCTGACCATGGTGGAGATCTTCCGCAAATATGGCGATCGCTACGATGTTGACTGGCTGCTGATGGCCGCGCAGGGCTATCAGGAGTCGCGGCTAAATCAGTCGGTGCGTAGCCACGTCGGCGCAATTGGCGTTATGCAGGTAATGCCGAGCACCGGCAAGGAGCTGAAGGTCGGCGATATTAAGCAGCTCGACCCCAACATTCATGCCGGGGTGAAATATATGCGCTGGATGATAGACCGCTACTATGGCGATGAACCGATGACCCAGCTTGATAAGGCGCTATTCTCATTCGCTTCTTATAACGCGGGCCCCGCGCGCATCGCCCGGCTGCGGGCGGATACCAAAAAGCGCGGTTTTGATCCGAACGTCTGGTTTGGCAACGTGGAGTATCTGGCCGCCGAGAAGATCGGCTCCGAGACCGTAAGCTATGTCAGCAATATCTATAAGTATTACATCGCTTACCGGCTGATCGTGGATGAAATAGCGCGTAAACAGCAGGCGACGACGGCCTCCAAAAATCAGGTCGTGCCGACAGTGGGGATGCCTGCCGCACCTGCCACGCAGTGAAATAGCGCAGATGGCCTGGGTGACAAAATAGAAAAAGCCCCGAACAGGGGCTTTTTCAGAGATGACTTTACGACGCTAACGCTTCGTTAGAACGGAATATCGTCATCAAAGTCCATCGGCGGCTCATTGGAAGGGGCAGCTGGCGCCTGCTGCTGCGGACGAGACTGCGCGCCGCCGCTGAACTGGTTTCCGCCCTGCGGCTGCTGAGGCTGGCCCCAACCGCCCTGCTGCTGACCACCGCCTGCCGGGGCGCCCGCGCCCTGCTGACGACCGCCGAGCATTTGCATCGTGCCGCCAACGTTAACGACAACCTCGGTGGTGTATTTTTCCTGACCGGATTGGTCAGTCCATTTACGGGTACGCAGCTGGCCTTCAATATAGACCTGAGAACCTTTACGCAGATACTCGCCGGCCACTTCCGCCAGTTTGCCGAACAGCACAACGCGGTGCCATTCGGTCTGCTCTTTCATCTCACCGGTCGCTTTATCACGCCAGGATTCGGAAGTAGCCAGCGTAATGTTGGCAACTGCGCCACCACTCGGCATGTAGCGTACTTCCGGGTCCTGGCCCAGATTACCGACGAGAATCACCTTGTTTACGCCTCTGCTGGCCATGTTTGTGTCTCCTGAATGCGTTTCTTAATAGTGTAAACGCGCGAGTGTACCATTTCCAGGTACTATGTTGATAGCTGGGAAGTAGGTTCCAGATAACTCTCGCGGTGCGACATTTTTACACATCCCACCGGAAAATGCATTCCAATACTGTATATTCAAACAGGTTAAATTGTGTCATAATTAGCCGTTTCTGCCGTTTGTCCTTCTAACAAACCAGGCAATCCGCGTATCTACCGGGAAAGGTGAATGGATAAGATCGAAGTTCGGGGCGCCCGCACCCACAATCTCAAAAATATCAACCTCGTCATCCCGCGCGACAAACTCATTGTCGTCACCGGGCTTTCGGGTTCAGGCAAATCCTCACTGGCTTTCGACACGTTGTATGCCGAAGGGCAGCGTCGCTACGTTGAGTCGCTCTCCGCCTACGCGCGGCAGTTCCTGTCGCTGATGGAGAAGCCCGACGTCGACCATATTGAAGGGCTGTCGCCGGCGATTTCCATTGAACAGAAATCAACGTCCCACAACCCCCGTTCAACGGTAGGCACCATTACCGAAATTCACGACTACCTGCGTCTGCTGTACGCGCGCGTCGGCGAGCCGCGCTGCCCGGATCACGACGTTCCGCTGGCGGCGCAAACCGTGAGCCAGATGGTCGATAACGTGCTCTCCCAGCCAGAAGGCCAGCGCCTGATGCTGCTGGCGCCGATCATTAAAGAGCGCAAAGGCGAGCATAACAAAACGCTGGAAAACCTCGCCGGGCAGGGCTACATCCGCGCGAGGATCGACGGCGAGGTCTGCGATCTCTCCGATCCGCCGAAGCTGGAGCTGCAGAAGAAACACACCATTGAAGTGGTGATTGACCGCTTTAAGGTGCGCGACGATCTCAGCACGCGCCTGGCCGAGTCTTTTGAAACCGCGCTGGAGCTGTCGGGCGGCACCGCCATCGTCGCCAATATGGACGATCCGAAAGCCGAAGAGCTGCTGTTTTCCGCCAACTTCGCCTGCCCGATTTGCGGCTACAGCATGCGCGAACTGGAACCGCGCCTGTTCTCCTTCAACAACCCGGCTGGCGCTTGCCCGACCTGCGATGGTCTCGGCGTCCAGCAGTATTTCGATCCGGAACGCGTCATTCAGAACCCAGAGCTGTCGCTGGCTGGCGGGGCGATTCGCGGCTGGGATCGGCGCAATTTTTACTACTTCCAGATGCTGAAGTCGCTGGCGGAACATTATGAATTCGATGTGGAAGCGCCCTGGGGCACGCTGAATAGCAGCGTACAAAAAGTGGTTCTGTACGGCTCAGGCAAAGAGAATATTGAATTCAAATATATGAACGATCGCGGCGATACCTCGGTGCGCCGCCATCCGTTCGAAGGCGTGCTGCATAATATGGAGCGCCGTTATAAAGAGACGGAATCCAGCGCAGTACGTGAAGAGTTAGCGAAATTCATCAGCAACCGTCCCTGCACCAGCTGTGAAGGGACCCGCCTGAAGCGCGAAGCGCGGCACGTGTTTGTGGAGAATACCCCGCTGCCGACCATCTCGGATATGAGCATCGGCCACGCGATGGACTTCTTCAACAACCTGAAGCTCTCCGGCCAGCGTGCGCAAATTGCTGAAAAAGTACTGAAAGAGATTGGCGATCGCCTGAAATTCCTCGTCAACGTCGGTCTGAACTACCTGACGCTCTCCCGTTCGGCGGAAACCCTCTCCGGCGGCGAAGCGCAGCGTATCCGCCTCGCCAGCCAGATCGGCGCAGGCCTGGTCGGCGTCATGTACGTACTGGATGAGCCCTCTATCGGCCTGCACCAGCGCGATAACGAACGCCTGCTGGGCACGCTGATCCACCTGCGAAACCTCGGCAACACCGTGATTGTCGTTGAGCACGATGAAGACGCCATTCGCGCCGCCGACCACGTTATCGATATCGGTCCAGGGGCTGGGGTACACGGCGGTCAGGTCGTGGCTGAAGGCAAGCTGGAAGATATTATGGCGGTGCCGGAATCGCTGACCGGCCAGTTCATGAGCGGCAAGCGTAAAATCGAAGTGCCGAAACAGCGCGTACCCGCCAATCCGGAGAAAGTGCTGAAGCTGTCCGGCGCGCGCGGCAACAACCTGAAAGACGTGACGCTGACGCTGCCGGTGGGCCTCTTCACCTGTATCACCGGCGTTTCCGGGTCGGGTAAATCCACGCTGATCAACGACACGCTGTTCCCGATTGCCCAGCGTCAGCTCAACGGCGCCACCATCGCGGAACCGGCACCTTACCGCGACGTGCAGGGGCTGGAACATTTCGACAAAGTGATCGATATCGACCAGAGCCCCATCGGCCGTACGCCGCGTTCTAACCCCGCAACCTACACCGGCGTCTTTACGCCGGTCCGTGAACTGTTTGCCGGCGTACCTGAATCACGTTCGCGTGGCTACACGCCCGGCCGCTTCAGTTTTAACGTACGCGGCGGCCGCTGTGAAGCCTGCCAGGGCGATGGCGTGATCAAAGTCGAGATGCACTTCCTGCCGGATATCTACGTACCGTGCGACCAGTGCAAAGGCAAACGCTATAACCGCGAAACGCTGGAGATTAAGTACAAAGGCAAAACGATTCATGAAGTGCTGGATATGACCATTGAAGAAGCGCGTGAGTTCTTCGATGCGGTTCCGGCGCTGGCGCGTAAGCTGCAAACGCTGATGGACGTCGGTCTGACCTATATTCGCCTTGGTCAGTCGGCTACCACGCTTTCCGGCGGCGAGGCCCAGCGCGTCAAGCTGGCGCGCGAGCTGTCCAAACGCGGTACCGGGCAAACGCTGTATATCCTTGATGAACCGACCACCGGTCTGCACTTTGCCGATATTCAGCAGCTGCTGGAGGTTCTGCACCAGCTGCGCGACCAGGGGAATACCATCGTGGTGATTGAGCACAACCTGGATGTCATCAAGACGGCTGACTGGATCGTTGACCTTGGGCCGGAAGGCGGAAGCGGCGGCGGAGAGATTCTCGTTTCCGGTACGCCGGAAACGGTCGCCGAGTGCGAGGCCTCCTATACGGCTCGCTTCCTCAAGCCCATGCTGAAGTAATCTCATCTGCCTCTTCCCGTCCCGGGAAGAGGCCTCATTTCCTCTCATTTTCTCCCGCTGATATTTTGTGATTTGCGGCCGGACGGCATCTGTCATCAGATAGCACCACCGCCATAAATTGCAGGATGCATCATGTACTTAAAGCACGGACTTTATCGATTTACGCTCGTCGCGGCGTTATTCGCGCTGACCGCCTGCAGCTGGATAGACGGCTACAGCAGCACGGCTCATCAGCAGTTGCTGATGCTGGAACAGCTTCATCTGCAGTTCATCAGCGACGCGGCGGCAGCGCCACTCGACCAACGCTTGCTCAGTTACGAGGATCGCCAGATTCGCCCGCTATTCAGCCTGGCGTTAAGCAATAGCGATGCGCTACGGCAGAGTAATCTTCACGTACTGGAGAAAAATTATCAGCGGCTGTACCGGCGCGTCGTCCCCCAGGAGAGAGCGCTGACGCCTTTCGAGGCCGGAATTCTGGCGCAACAGACGGAAAAACTTTACCAGCAGGCCATCAACGGCGAACAACAGCGTTCAGGGAGATAAGCATGTCCACCATAGAAGAGTTAAGCGCCCAGCTGGCCGGCGCCGGCGTGAATACGGCAGAGTGGTTGCAGCTTATGCACGCGATTGTAAATGATGAAGACAGCGACATTCGCGACGCCGGGATGCTCACGCTACAGGCGTTACAGGAGAAAGCGCGCGGCTGGTTAAGTCAGGACGACCTCATTCTGCTCCTGCAAGGGCAGCGCGATATTGCCAGCATTCGCGCCAACAACGAACAGATCGCCATGCAGGCGCATCTGCAGTCCACGCTGCTTCGTCTGTTTGATGTGACCCTGCTGGCGCTGCTGGGCAGAATTTAGCGCTATGGCAACAGCTTACGCTTAGCCTCGGAAAGCGAATCAAGCGCCTGCTGGTAGGAAGCATCCACCAGATAATAAATTTGTGAATCAGGCAGGGAGCCGTCAAGAAACACCGTACTCCAGTGGGCTTTATTGAGATGTTTGCTGGGGCGAACATCGCGATGCTGCTGCCTCAACAGTTCCGCAAGCTCAGGGCTGGTCTTTAACGATACCGCAGGCCGGTTGTCCTCAACCTCTTTTACCATCGCAAACAGGACGTCCGCCGCTTTGATCTGCGTCGCTTTCCAGTCGCTATGTACGCTTTGTTCGGCGCCCGGCTTTGCCATGCAGTACTGCAATAAATCCGAAATTGTCATTTTTATTCCCCCATCAGCGTCGCGATGATATGGCGCGATCCGCCATGAATACGATGCTCCCCGAGCCAGATCCCCTGCCAGGTCCCCAGCCTGACGCTGCCATCCCGTACGGGCAGCATCAGCGATACGCCCAGCATCGACGACTTAATGTGCGAGGGCATGTCATCAGGACCTTCATAATCGTGTTCATACGGCGCGTTATCCGGTACGGCGTGCAGAAAATGCTGCTCCATATCGAAGCGAACGGTCGGATCGCAGTTTTCGTTTAGCGTCAGGGAAGCAGATGTATGCTGGAGCAGCAAATGCAGCAGGCCAGTTTTCACCCGCGATATTTCGCGGATTTGCCCGAGAATTTCATCAGTGACCAGATGGAAGCCCCGTGCTTTCGGGCCTAACGTCAGGGTTTGCTGATGCCACATAAACCACTCCTTTTACTAATGAACCTTCCTAAGTGTGCAGCAATAAGCGAAAAGGTAAAACCTTTGGCACGCTATTTTGCACAAAAAAACGGCAGCGTGCCGGCTGCCGTTTTAGCGATTGATGATTAAGCCGGCGGGCAGCTTAATATTCTGAATTCACAATGACCTCTTCACCCTGAGCGCCCGCCATCGGCAGCGGCTTATAGGAAGAGTTTGAGGCCCGCAAGATACGGATCCCACGAGCACCCACCTCGCGGGCAGCGGAGATATCGTTATCCGAATCGCCGTAGAAAACTTTGATCCCTTTCTCCTGCAGCCACTGCGTTTTGGTGTTCTGGCCAGGTTTATCGCCGGCAAAAATAACCGGGTTCATATTCGCCGCCGGGATGAGAAAATCATCCTGCAGGGTTTTTGATACCGTTTCGGTTTTGGTCTGGCTACGGCCGGTAACGAAATAGATGCTATCGCCGCGCTTTACGTGCATCGCAATCAGCTGGCGCGCCACCTCTTTCGGCATGCTGAATTCATCCCAGCCGTTGTTCATTTTTTCCCAGAACTCCGGATTTTTCAGGTAATCATCGCTGCCGGGGGAATAGGTTTTCTGCCCGCGCCAGAAGCCCGGGCTGGAGAACAGGACGGTATCATCAATATCAAAACCGACGGCCATCGGCTGGCGTCCCAGCAGGCTATTTTCAATCTGGGCGACGGAAACCCAATGGATCGGCGCCTGTTCGGCGAGTTTCGCCATATTGGTGCCCGTCCACAGCGGCTGCGGTGTGGAGGCGCGAGCAACGACGGAGCTATTTAGCGTGAACAGTAAGCAGACGGCCCCAAAGGCCAGGGTGATCTTGCGCATATTTTTCCCTAAATAATCGAATCGTTATAATTTTCAATAATGTGTACGCTTATTAATGCACCCAGACCTTACCCCCCGCGAAGGCGGATAGGAAGGTTTTTCTGCTCTGATGTCATATAAAAAGAGAATGATCACACTTCGGGAAGCGAATTGCCCGCGTCATGATTTGGCGCGGGCAAAAGGTCAGGAAGAACTTATATTACCGCAGCAAACGCCTGCGCTACGCGGCGCACGTTTCCTGCATTCAGCCCCGCGACGCACATGCGGCCGCTGGCAATCAGGTAGACGCCAAACTCATCGCGCAGGCGGTCAACCTGGGCCGCGCTGAAACCGGTATAGCTAAACATGCCGCGCTGCTTGAGCAGATAGTCAAAATCACCGCCCGGAACCGTCTCTTTCAGCACATCAACCAGCTCCTGACGCATGGCCAGAATACGGGTACGCATCCCTTCCACTTCCGCCAGCCATGAGGCTTTCAGCGCGCTGTCGCCCAACACCGCCGCAACCACCTGCGCGCCAAAGTTCGGCGGGCTGGAGTAGTTGCGACGCACGGTCGCTTTTAATTGCCCCAGTACGCGCCCCGCGGTTTCAGTATCTTCACAGACGATCGACAGCCCGCCAACGCGCTCACCGTACAGGGAGAAGATTTTCGAGAACGAGTTGCTGACCAGCATGGGCATCCCGGCGTTCGCTATGGCGCGGATAGCGTAGGCATCCTCTTCCATGCCAGCGCCGAAGCCCTGATAGGCGATGTCGAGGAAAGGAATCAAATTACGCGCTTTCAGCACCTCAACCACTTGATCCCACTGAGCGTTGGTAAGATCGGCTCCCGTTGGGTTATGGCAGCAGGGATGCAGCAGCACGATATCGCGTTTCGGTAGCGTATTGAGTTTTTCAAGGAAAGCAGCGAAACGCACGCCATTGGTTTTATCATCAAACCAAGGGTAAGTACTTACTTCGAATCCAGCCCCTTCAAATATAGCGATGTGGTTTTCCCACGTCGGGTCGCTGACCCATACGCGCGAGCCCGGGAAGTAGCGTTTCAGGAAGTCAGCGCCGACTTTCAGGGCTCCGGAGCCGCCCAGCGTCTGAATAGAGGCCACGCGATGCTGCGCCAGTACCGAATGATCGGCCCCGAACAGCAGCGACGCAATCGCGTGGCGATAGGTGTTCAGCCCTTCCATCGGTAAATAGATTGAGGCGCCGTGCGGCTGGGCGTTAAGACGTGCTTCCGCTTCGGCAACCGCCTTCAGCTGCGGAATGATGCCGTCTTCGTTGTAATAAAGACCGATGCTGAGATTTACTTTGTCACTACGCGGATCGTCTTTAAAACGCTCCATCAGGGAGAGAATGGGGTCGCCAGCGTAGGCGTCAACTTTCTGAAACACGCGATGTTTCTCCAGGTTTACATGGGCTCGTTATAACACAATAAACTGGATGTGAAAGAAGGTCGAGGGGATGTTGGCGGATAAAACAGAACGGGCTGGATTTGACGCAACAACGTGAACGCCCATCCCGGATGGCGGCTTAAACCGCCTTATCCGGGCTACCGGCCCGTAGCCGGTAGCGGCCCCGTAGCCCCGGTAAGGCGTCAGCCGCCACCGGGGGAAAGCGCGCTGGCTGACATTAATCCACGTACTTCATGGATACCCGTGAAGTCAGGCGCGTAATAAGTTCGTAAGCACTTACTTTTGTAATTTCGGCAATCCGCTCGACGGGGAGGCCTTCGCCCCACAGCACGACCGCGTCGCCAGCGTGGTCCTGTGCTTCAGGCCCGAGATCGACGCAAATCATATCCATCGCCACGCGTCCGACAATCGGCACTTCCCGGCCGTTAACCAGTACCGGCGTTCCGGACGGCGCGGCGCGCGGATAGCCGTCACCGTAGCCCATCGCCACAACGCCTAAACGCGTATCACGCTCGCTGATCCAGGTTCCACCGTAGCCTACCGGCTCGCCGGCTTTATGCTCGCGGACCGCGATCAGGCTGGAGGTCAGAGACATCACCGGCTGGCAGCCAAAATCCGCGCCGGTGGATCCACCGTCGAGCGGCGATACGCCGTAGAGAATAATCCCCGGACGCGCCCAGTCGAAGTGCGACTGCGGCCATAGCAATATACCGCCGGATGCGGCGATTGAGCGCAGCCCCGGTTTCCCTTCCGTGAAGGTGGTAAAGATATCCAGCTGACGTTCGGTCGCGCCGCACTCAGGCTCATCCGCACGGGCAAAATGGCTCACGATATTGACCGGCTGGCGGACGTTTTTACACTGGCTCAGGCGCTGATAAAAGGCTTCGGCCTGTTCGGGCAGAACGCCTAATCGATGCATCCCGGTGTCCAGCTTCATCCATACGGTTACCGGCTCGGGTAAATCCGCTTCCTCCAGCGCAGCCAGCTGCTCCGGGCTGTGTACCGCCGTGTGCAGGCGCTGGGCGGAGATCACCGGCAGGTCGGCGGCCTCAAAGAATCCCTCCAGCAGCAGGATCGGCTGGACGATACCGCCCGCGCGCAGGCGCAGGGCTTCTTCAAGACGGGCGACGCCAAAAGCATCGGCGTCCGGGAGCGTTCGCGCGGTCTCAAGAAGACCGTGTCCGTAGGCGTTCGCTTTCACCACCGCAACCAGTTTGCTGGCGGGCGCCAGTTCACGCAGACGTTGCAGGTTGTGTCGCAGAGCGCGGCGGTTAATGACTACAGTTGCCGCTTGCATTTGAATTCCTTGAATTATTTATCTCAAATTTGGCGTTATTGATGCAGCGAGTTTGGGTGCGGCCAGCGCGCAGCCACCGGAGCGTACTGAAGTACGTGAGGATGGCGAGCACTGCCCAATCCCAAAATCGCAAATAAAATAGCCAAATTATTTATTCGTCGTCGTATTGTGGCCCAGCATAATTATCAAAACGCGACCACTGACCGTTAAACGTCAGGCGCACCGTCCCGATAGGGCCGTTACGCTGTTTACCAATAATAATTTCAGCGATACCTTTTAAATCACTGTTTTCGTGATAAACCTCATCACGGTAGATAAACATGATTAAGTCGGCGTCCTGCTCGATGGAGCCGGACTCACGCAGGTCGGAGTTGACCGGGCGCTTATCCGCGCGCTGTTCCAGCGAGCGGTTAAGCTGCGACAGCGCCACCACCGGCACCTGTAGCTCCTTCGCCAGCGCCTTGAGCGAGCGGGAAATTTCGGCGATTTCCAGCGTACGGTTATCGGAGAGCGACGGCACGCGCATCAGCTGCAGGTAGTCGATCATAATAAGACCGATGCCGCCGTGCTCGCGGGCGATACGCCGCGCGCGGGAGCGCACTTCGGTTGGCGTCAGGCCGGAGGAGTCATCAATATAGATGTTACGTTTTTCCAGCAGAATTCCCATGGTGCCGGAAATGCGCGCCCAGTCTTCATCATCCAGCTGGCCGGTACGAATGCGGGTCTGGTCAACGCGCGACAGCGAGGCCAGAGAACGCATCATAATCTGCTCCGAGGGCATCTCGAGACTGAAGATGAGTACCGGCTTATCCTGCAGCATCGCCGCGTTTTCCACGAGGTTCATCGCAAAAGTCGTCTTACCCATTGACGGACGCGCGGCGACGATAATCAGGTCCGACGGCTGAAGACCGGCGGTTTTTTTATTGAGATCGTCATAGCCGGTATTCACCCCGGTGACGCCGTCATGCGGCTGCTGGAAGAGCTGTTCAATACGCGCCACGGTAGCGTCGAGCACGTCGGCGATATTCTTCGGCCCCTCGTCTTTATTTGCGCGGCTTTCGGCAATTTTAAACACCCGGGATTCGGCGAGGTCGAGCAGATCTTCGCTGGTGCGGCCCTGGGGATCGAAACCGGCCTCGGCGATTTCATTCGCCACGGAGATCATTTCGCGTACCACCGCACGTTCGCGGACGATATCGGCATAAGCGCTGATGTTCGCCGCACTTGGCGTATTTTTCGATAATTCCGCCAGGTAGGCGAAGCCGCCGACGCTGTCCAGCTGCCCCTGACGCTCCAGCGATTCGGCGAGCGTAATCAGGTCAATCGGGCTGCCCGATTCCTGCAGGCGCGCCATTTCGGTGAAAATATGGCGATGCGGACGGGTATAAAAATCTTCCGAAACAACCCGCTCGGCAACATCGTCCCAGCGTTCGTTATCCAGCATTAAACCGCCCAACACCGACTGTTCCGCTTCAATCGAGTGCGGCGGGACCTTCAACCCATCGAGCTGATAATCACGCTCGCGGGGTTCAGTCTGTGGTTTGTTGAAGGGTTTATTTCCTGCCATAGTGAATGGAGTTACCGAGATAGTGAATGGGTCGAAAGATTACCACATTTCTGGAGGAAGCATGGCAACACGAATTGAATTTCACCAGCACGGAGGGCCTGATGTTCTGCAAGCGCTGGAGTTCACGCCGAAAGATCCCGCAGAGCACGAAATTCAGGTAGAGAATAAGGCCATCGGCATCAACTACATTGATACCTATATCCGCAGCGGCCTCTACCCGCCCCCGTCATTGCCGAGCGGTCTGGGTACCGAAGCCGCTGGCGTAGTAAGCAAAGTCGGCAGCGGCGTGAAACATATCAAAGCCGGCGATCGGGTGGTCTACGCGCAATCGGCGCTGGGAGCCTATAGCACCGTCCACAACGTGCCCGCGGATAAGGCCGCCATTTTGCCGGACGCGATCTCTTTCGAGCAGGCGGCGGCCTCATTCCTGAAAGGGCTCACGGTCTATTACCTGCTGCGGAAAACCTACGAGATCAAAGCGGGCGAGCCGTTCTTGTTTCATGCGGCGGCCGGCGGCGTCGGGCTCATCGCCTGTCAGTGGGCCAAAGCGCTGGGCGCGAAGCTGATCGGTACCGTCGGCAGCGCGCAAAAAGCTGAACGCGCCAAACAGGCCGGCGCCTGGCAGATCATTAACTATCGCGAAGAGAATATCGTCGAGCGCCTGAAAGAGATCACCGACGGTAAGAAAGTCCACGTGGTTTATGATTCCGTCGGGAAAGATACCTGGGAAGCCTCCCTTGACTGCCTGCAGCGTCGGGGGCTGATGGTGAGCTTCGGCAACTCCTCCGGCCCGGTGACCGGCGTCAATCTCGGGATCCTCAATCAAAAAGGTTCGCTGTACGTCACCCGCCCTTCTCTGCAGGGCTATATCACCACGCGTGAAGAGCTGACGGAAGCCAGCAACGAGCTGTTTTCGCTGATCGCCAGCGGCGTGATAAAAGTGGATGTCGCGGAGAGCCAAAAATATGCGTTAACCGACGCCAGACGCGCACATGAGGTGCTGGAAAGCCGGGCGACGCAGGGTTCAAGTTTGCTCTTGCCGTAATGGCCGGAGCACTAAAGTTTAGGGCTTCCACATGGGAAGCCCTTACTTTTTTTGTTCGGCTGTATGTAGGGTACAGCACGATGAATTCGTTAACCCGCTAATAGTGACAGATTTAATAAGCAAAGCCTACGCTGTTTTATGCAAAAATCTTCAGGTTGTGACATACCGCTCAATACCTTAGTAGCGCCAGCGGTTATTAGCGCGATAACGGTTGTCGGTTGGTGATTTTATCGCCCGAATCACCCAAACCACAACAACGGCCAGCAGCAGCCACGGCAGCAGTTTAATCATTAACGCAAACAGACCGCCGACAAACATCAGCGCGGTCGCGACCACAATCGCGGCAATAATACCCAGCAGTGAAATGCCGGTGACCAATAACATGACAAAAAAGCCAATAACGAATAAGAGTTCCAGCATCGTCTTTCCCCTAAAGAAATTTTATCTACCTTACCGGATATTACAAAAATCGTTCCAAATATAACCTATTGAATAATAACAAAAACGCCCGGCACGATACGTGCAGGGCGTGGTGAATTTGACCAGGTTTTAGTGAAAAACTAACGCTTGTCGGCAACCAGTTTCAGCGCCTGTTCCAGCACGTTGATGTCCGCCCCGGCTTTATGCGCATTTTCGCTCAGATAGCGACGCCACTGGCGCGCGCCGGGGATCCCCTGAAACAGCCCGAGCATATGGCGCGTTACGTGCCCCAGATAAGTACCGTTGCTAAGCTCGCGTTCGATATAGGGATACATCGCCCGGACCACGGAAACCGGGTCAGCATCGACGCCTTCCACGCCGAAAATTTCCCGATCCACCGACGCCAGAATGCCTGGATTCTGATAGGCCTCACGGCCCACCATTACGCCGTCCATATGCGCAAGATGTTGTTTTGCTTCTTCCAGCGACTTAATGCCGCCGTTAATCGCCATCGTCAGATGCGGAAAATCACGCTTCAGCTGGTAAACGCGCGGATAGTCAAGCGGCGGGATCTCGCGGTTTTCTTTGGGGCTCAGCCCCGAAAGCCACGCTTTGCGCGCATGGATGATAAACATCTCGCACTCGCCTTTCCCGGATACCGTTTCGATAAAATCACACAGAAACCCGTAGCTGTCCTGGTCATCAATGCCGATACGGGTTTTCACCGTGACCGGGATCGACACGACGTCGCGCATGGCTTTAATACAGTCTGCCACCAGCTGCGCGTTCCCCATCAGGCAGGCGCCGAACATACCGTTCTGCACGCGATCGGACGGGCAGCCAACGTTCAGGTTAATTTCATCGTAGCCGCGCGCCTGCGCCAGCTTCGCGCAGTGTGCCAGCGCAGCCGGATCGCTGCCGCCGAGCTGCAGGGCGACCGGATGCTCTTCTTCGCTGTAGGCCAGATAGTCGCCCTTGCCGTGAATAATCGCACCGGTGGTCACCATTTCGGTGTACAGCAGCGTGTGGCGCGACAGCTGACGCAGAAAATAACGGCAGTGTCTGTCGGTCCAGTCGAGCATCGGCGCGATGGAAAAACGGTGAGCGGCGAAAGCAGTAGGCGTTGAATCTGACATCATGGCGAATAAATAAGCATCCGGGTAAAAAGGGGCGCTACTATAGCACAAAGATAAACCACTGACGCATAGCGTCAGCGCTCACCTTTTTTATCCCGCAATAAACGCTATATTTTCCGTGGCTTCCCGTCGTGAGGGCCAAAAAACTGCGGCGGATGGTCAACCCAGCGATCCTGTCGCGTGGCGGCATAGCCGGGGTTAAGCGGGTAGTAGATGCGATTAAATTTCTTATTTGCCTCGCCAACGACTAACAGGCGAACCTCCTGCTCGGTGTTATTGAGGAAGGTGTGGCAAATGCCGGTTCCGGCAGGAAAGCCGACGCTATCCCCCGGCTCCAGCTTCCAGAGATAGCCGTTAATCCACACTTCCGGATAACCTTCCAGCACGTAGATAAACTCTTCTTCGTCGCTCTCCGCATGCGGATAAGAGGTTCGGCGTCCGGGCGGTAGACGCTCATGGTGGATCCCCAGGCGATTCAGCCGCAGGCCCCGCGCCAGCGGCGCGCCGATGGAGAAAAGCTCAGTACTGTCGGGATAGGTGGAATCATCCACGCCTTCCAGTTCACGCCAGTGTCGAATGCAGTCAGGTCGTTTCATCGTTTTCTCCCGAAAATGAGATGCATCAGGTATAGCATAAGGTGGCAAGGTTGAGCGACCCCAGGAGCGCGGCTGGGACGAATTGGCGCAGCCAGCGCGCAGGTAACGTGAAGTGTGACGGGTATAGCCCGCCGGGTCTCGGCGTTTTACCGGTATCGTGATAAAGTAACAGTTTCAGATTCACGCAACCAGAGGACGCTCATGGATAAGACCACTTCGCAACAAATGTTAGCGCATGCTGAAAAGCTGTGCGCGCAGCGTGGCGTGCGCCTGACCCCGCAGCGCCTTGAAGTATTGCGTTTGATGAGCCTGCAGCAAGGGGCAATCAGCGCCTACGACCTGCTCGATCTCCTTCGTGAAAAAGAGCCTCAGGCGAAACCGCCGACGGTGTACCGGGCGCTGGAGTTTTTACTCGAGCAAGGGTTCGTGCATAAGGTGGAATCCACCAATAGCTACGTGCTGTGTCACCTTTTCGATCAGCCGACCCACAGCTCGGCGATGTTTATCTGCGACCGCTGCGGCGGCGTCAAAGAAGAGTGTGCGGAAGGCGTCGAAGATATTATGCATACGCTGGCGGCAAGAATGGGATTCGCCCTGCGCCACAACGTCATTGAGGCTCACGGCCTGTGCGCCGCCTGCGTCGAGGTTGAATCCTGCAGTACGCCGGGCCACTGCCACCACGACCATACCATCCAGATCAAAAAGAAAGCCCGCTGAGGCGTTAGCCGCAGCGGGAATCAAGGGTGTATACCCGTCATACTTCAAGTTGCATGTGCGTTGGCTTTGTTACTCGGCTCATCCCTGAGCCTCGCCCTTCGGGCCGCCGGGATACGGCGTTCAAATCTGTTCCAGACAGATTTGTCGCTCACCCCAGTCACTTACTGGAGTAAGCTCCTGGGGATTCTCTGCGTTGCCGCGTTACTCGGCCTGCGGCCTCGCCCCTCCGGGGCCAGCGCAAGCGCTGTTCAAAGCACGAGTGCCTTGTCCTGCAACTCGAATTATTTAGGGTATAAATCGTTAGAGCAGGCAATAGTAAGGGGTTAAAACACGCCGTTTTCGCTACCAGCGATAGTCGTTTTTGGTTTCCCAGTCGGTCACTTCTTTCTCTGCCTGGTCTTTGGCGTAACCGTAACGTTCCTGAATTCTGCCCACCAGCTGGTCGCGTTTGCCTTCAATGACGGTCATGTCATCGTCGGTCAGCTTGCCCCATTTTTCTTTCGCTTTACCTTTGAACTGTTTCCAGTTACCGCCGATTTCGTCTTTATTCATCATGCATTCCTCATCGTTCGGTTATCGTTCGGTGAATGAACAGCCCGCTGTGTGCCGGACATGACTTAACTATAGATGAGTATTCTGAGTAAGATTTATTATTCGGAATCTTTAACCATCAGATGCACCAAATGCATTACGAAAACCAGGTTCCGCGCTGCCAGTGGCGCCGCCAGATAACCGCCAGAGAAACGCCGCGCAGAGCGAGAAAGACCGTCAGCGCCAGCCACAGTCCGTGGTTGCCGAGCGTCGGTACCGTCAGCAGCGTCAGGGCAAACCCCGCCGCCGCTACCGCCATGCTGTTGCGCATCTCCGCCCCCCGCGTCGCGCCGATAAACATGCCGTCCAGCAGGTAGCACCAGACGCCAATGACCGGCAGGATCATCTGCCAGACCAGATAGCGGTCGGCCAGCTGCTGCAGCGAAGGCAGCGAGGTCAGCAAAGCGATAATCTGCTCACCGGCAAGGCCGTAAATCAGCGCAAACGCCAGCGCCACCATCCCTGACTGGCGGCAGGCCGCGTGCCAGACGGCAAGCAGCTGGCTGTCGTCGCGCGCGCCGTAGGCCTGCCCGGAGTGCGCCTCCACGGCGTAGGCAAAACCGTCCAGCGCATAGGCGGTAAAGGTCAGCATCGTCATGAGGACCGCATTGACCGCGACGACATCGGCGCCAAGGCGGGCGCCAAATACCGTCACCGCCCCGAAGCAGAGCTGTAGCAGCAGCGAGCGCAGCATGATGTCGCGATTCAGCGCCAGCAGGCGGCGTATATCTCCGCGCCAGGCGTTTTTCAGCATCGACAGGGAAACGCCGCGCAGCGCCAGCACGCGTCTCGCCATCAGCAGGCCAATAAAGAAAGTGACGTATTCTGCGGTGACCGTCGCCAGCGCCGCCCCCTGCACGTTCATATGCAGGCCCATCACCAGCCATAAATCGAGCACGATGTTGAGGACGTTGCCGACCACCAGCAGGATCACCGGCGCTCTGGCGTACTGCACGCCCAGCAGCCAGCCCAGCAGGACCAGATTCGCCAGCGATGCCGGCGCGCTTAGCCAGCGGAGCTCCAGGAAGCGTCTGGCCTGTTCGAGCACGGCTTCGCTACCGCCGACGATATGCAGCGCCAGGTCGATTAACGGCATCCGTAAGAGCACAATCGCCGCCCCGGCGGCCAGCGCCAGGCCCAGAGGCTGTACCAGCGCACGCGCCAGCCGCTGCGGATCTTTTGCGCCAAACGCCTGCGCCGTCAGTCCGGTGGTACTCATTCGCAGGAACAACAGCAGCATAAAGAGGAAGCTGGTCGCCGTTGCGCCAACTGCTACGCCCCCCAGATAAACCGGGCTGTCGAGGTGGCCAATAACGGCGGTATCCACCAGCCCCAGCAGCGGAACGGTGATATTGGAGAAGATCATGGGCAGCGCTAAGCGCCACAGGGCTTTGTCGGCGGCGTTAAAAAGCATGGAGAAAGAGCCCAAATGAGGAAAAACGGCGCAGCATCATGCATCAGGTGATGATGCCGCGAGGTGAAGAGATTACTGCCAGTTGCCGTTGCGGATAACGCCAACGGCCAGGCCTTCAATAGTGAAGCTTTGCTCGCGAAGGTCCACCACGATCGGCGAGAATTCGCTGTTTTCCGGCAGCAGTTCAACGACGTTACCCTGCTTTTTCAGTCGCTTCACGGTAACTTCTTCGTCGATGCGCGCCACAACCACCTGGCCATTGCGCACATCCTGCGTTTTATGGACGGCCAGCAGGTCGCCATCAAGAATACCGATGTCTTTCATCGACATCCCGCTAACGCGCAGCAGAAAATCGGCATTCGGCTTAAACATAGCCGGATCGACCTGATAGTGACCTTCGATATGCTGCTGGGCCAGCAGCGGCTCACCCGCCGCGACGCGGCCAATAAGCGGCAGACCCGTTTCTTCTTCCGTCAGCAGACGAATACCGCGGGAGGCGCCGGAAACGATCTCGATTGCGCCTTTACGCGCCAGCGCTTTCAGGTGTTCTTCCGCCGCGTTTGGGGAACGGAACCCCAAGCGCTGAGCAATCTCCGCACGCGTCGGCGGCATGCCCGTCTGGCTGATATGATCCCGAATGAGATCAAACACCTCTTGCTGCCTGGTCGTTAACGCTTTCATTCCGCCCCCTGGGTGTATATACAGTTATGCTGTGAGTATATACAGCTAACGGTGATTTTGGAACCACATTTCACACAAAAATCAGGAGTTTCTTTCCGTTTTGCGAGCCGCTACGCCAGGCGTTAGCGGTAGTTTGCCCATAAAAGCGTTCCCCACGCGATCAGCGCGATGATGATCGCCAGCAATACCGCCGCCGATCCCATGTCTTTCGCTCGCCCCGACAGCTCGTGATGTTCAGGGCCAATACGGTCAACAACCGCCTCAATCGCGCTATTGATAATTTCAACTATCATCACTAGCAGGACCGAGCTAATCAACAGCACCCGGGTGATGGCATCGACGTCTAACCAGCAGGCGATCGCCACGGCAACAACGGCCGCGATGCCTTCCTGACGAAAGGCGGCCTCGTTGACCCACGCCGCCCGGAATCCTTTCCAGGAATACCCTGCCGCTTTAATAATTCGGGTTAACCCAGTGGTATTATTGGCCATCAAACAAACCTTTTTATGTAAATGACGTCAATGAGTGTACGCGTTTGCCGCGTTACAACGGAAATTTTGCGCACTTTCTGTTATTCTTGCGGCGCATTTGCATGATTAACCAGAGGCTTCACATCGTCTATGTCTGGCTGGCAACGAATTTACTATAAATTACTGAATTTACCATTAAGGGCGCTGGTAAAAAGCAAGTCGATTCCGGCACAACCTGCTCAGGAATTAGGCCTGGATACCTCGCGTCCCATTATGTATGTCCTGCCCTACAATTCGAAGGCGGACCTGCTGACGCTGCGCGCGCAATGTCTGGAACATGAGTTACCGGACCCGCTGGAGCCGCTCGAGATCGACGGCGGCCTGCTTCCGCGCTACGTATTTATCCACGGCGGACCGCGCGTGTTTACCTATTACACGCCGAAAGAAGAGTCTATCAAGCTCTTTCACGACTATCTGGATTTGCACCGCAACCATCCCGATCTTGACGTGCAGATGGTGCCGGTTTCGGTGATGTTCGGTCGCGCGCCGGGGCGTGAAAAAGGCGAGGTGAACCCGCCGCTGCGCATGCTCAACGGCATTCAGAAATTCTTCGCCGTCCTGTGGCTGGGCCGCGACAGCTTTGTCCGTTTCTCGCCTTCGGTCTCGCTGCGTAAGATGGCGGACGAACACGGTACCGATAAAACCATCGCCCAGAAGCTGGCCCGCGTGGCGCGCATGCACTTCGCCCGTCAGCGTCTGGCGGCGGTCGGCCCGCGCCTGCCCGCGCGCCAGGATCTGTTTAATAAACTGCTGGCGTCGAAAGCCATTGCCCGTGCGGTAGAAGACGAAGCGCGCAGCAAGAAAATTTCTCATGAAAAGGCGCAGCAAAACGCTATCGCCCTGATGGAAGAGATCGCCGCAAACTTCTCCTATGAGATGATTCGCCTGACCGACCGCGTGCTGGGCTTTACCTGGAACCGGCTGTATCAGGGCATTAACGTGCATAACGCCGAGCGCGTGCGCCAGCTGGCGCATGAAGGCCACGAGATCGTTTATGTCCCGTGCCACCGCAGCCATATGGACTATCTGCTGCTCTCTTACGTCATTTATCATCAGGGCCTGGTGCCGCCGCATATCGCCGCCGGTATCAACCTGAACTTCTGGCCCGCCGGTCCGATCTTCCGTCGCGGCGGCGCGTTCTTTATTCGCCGCACGTTCAAGGGCAATAAGCTTTACTCAACCGTATTCCGCGAATATCTCGGCGAGCTGTTCAGCCGCGGCTATTCGGTGGAGTATTTCGTTGAAGGCGGGCGTTCGCGTACCGGACGCCTGCTGGATCCGAAAACCGGCACCCTGTCGATGACCATTCAGGCGATGCTGCGCGGCGGTAATCGCCCCATCACCCTGGTGCCGATTTACATCGGCTACGAGCACGTGATGGAGGTCGGTACCTACGCCAAAGAGCTACGCGGTGCGACGAAAGAGAAAGAGAGCCTGCCGCAGATGCTGCGCGGCTTGAGCAAGCTGCGAAATCTCGGCCAGGGCTACGTTAACTTCGGCGAACCCCTGCCGCTGATGGCCTATCTGAACCAGCATGTGCCGGACTGGCGCGAGTCTATCGACCCTATCGAAGCGGTTCGCCCTTCCTGGCTGACCCCGACGGTGAATAATATCGCCTCGGATCTGATGGTGCGCATCAATAATGCCGGCGCGGCTAACGCCATGAACCTGTGCTGTACCGCGCTGCTGGCATCGCGTCAGCGTTCACTGACCCGCGAGCAGCTCACCGAGCAGCTGGAGTGCTATCTCGCCCTGCTGCGCAACGTGCCATATTCAGCGGATGCGACCACGCCTGCGGCTTCGGCCAGCGAACTGATTGACCACGCGCTGCAGATGAACAAGTTCGAAGTCGAGAAAGATACCATTGGCGATATCATCATTCTGCCGCGCGAGCAGGCCGTCCTGATGACCTACTACCGCAACAACATCGCCCATATGCTGGTGATGCCGTCGCTGTTAGCCGCCATCGTCACTCAGCATCGTCGTATTACCCGCGCCGAAATCCTGCGTCACGTCGAGATGTTCTATCCGTTCCTGAAGGCCGAGCTGTTCCTGCGCTGGGAAAAAGCGGAGCTGGCGGGCGTCGTCGATGCGCTGATCGCTGAGATGCAGCGTCAGGGCCTCATCGCCCTGAACGACGATGAGGTGAGCGTCAATCCGTCTCATGCCCGTTCTCTGCAGCTGCTGGCCGCAGGCGCGCGCGAAACGCTGCAGCGCTACGCCATTACCTTCTGGCTGCTGAGCGCTAACCCGTCAATCAACCGCAGTTCGCTGGAGAAAGAGAGCCGCACCGTGGCGCAGCGCCTGTCCGTTCTGCACGGCATCAACGCGCCGGAGTTCTTCGATAAGGCGGTGTTCAGCACGCTGGTGTTGACCCTGCGTGACGAAGGCTATATCAGCGATACAGGGGACGCCGAGCCGGAAGAGACGTTGAAGATCTACCGCATGCTGGCGGATCTGATTACTTCGGATGTGCGATTAACGATTGAAAGCGTTACCCAGGATGAAGCGTAACGTTTAAAGAGATGTCCCGGCCTGCGCCGGGCTACCGGACCCTGCGGTTTTGTAGCCCGGCTAAGGCGTTTACGCCGCAAGCCGGGAAACCCACAGCGCTACTGCATATATCCCATCGCCAGGCCGAGAAATAGCACCAGCCCCACGTAGTTATTGTTCATAAACGCCTTAAAGCAGGCATCGCGTTCGCGTTTAAATATCAGCTTCTGCTGCCAGGCAAACAGCGCCGCGGCGATAAACAACGACCAGTAATACTCCCAGCCCAGCCCGCTCAGCCAGCCTACCGCGGCCATCAGACCCAGTACCGCCACCTGTAAAATACCGATGATTAAGCGATCGTTGTCGCCAAAGAGAATCGCCGTCGATTTGATACCGATTTTGACGTCATCATCACGATCGACCATCGCATACTGGGTATCATAGGCCACCGCCCACAGGATATTGGCGAGGAACATCAGCCAGCAGCTCAGCGGCAGCGATTCGCTGACCGCCGAAAAGGCCATCGGGATCGACCAGCCGAACGCCGCGCCCAGCACGACCTGAGGCAGGTGGGTATAGCGCTTCATAAACGGATATACCCATGCCAGCGCCAGCGCCGCTACCGACAGCAGAATGGTCATGGTGTTCAGGGTCAACACCAGCAGGAACGAAAGCAGCACCAGCACGACAAACAGCGTCCGCGCCTCCTTTTCGCTAACGTCGCCGCTCGGCAACGGGCGGCGGGCCGTCCGTTTGACGTGGCCGTCAAACTTGCGATCGGCATAGTCGTTGACCACGCAGCCTGCGGCGCGCATCAGCCAGACGCCGGCGACAAAAACGGCGAGGATCCATAGCGGCGGTATCCCCGGCGTCGCCACCCACAGCGCCCACAGCGTCGGCCACAGCAGCAGCAGCGCGCCAATCGGTTTGTCAGTACGCATCAGGCGGTGAAACGCCAGCAGCTTGTTCTGCGTCAGACTCCACTCCATTTCATTTTCCTCTTAATACAACGGCGATGCAGGCAAAAACAGTTCCGTCAGCAGCAGCGGTTTGCCGCTCAACCGGAGGCGGGAACGACGCCCCCACAGCTCTGCATGACGACCAATTTCAATAAAATCACGGGTTAGCGTCGATGACGTGAAGAGATAGCGGCCCAACGGCGTTTGCCCCAGCTGTTGCAGCGCCAGTTCGGGGCCGCTCAGCGTTGATTCGGGCACTATCGTGCGCCCGGCCAGCCAGGGTTCACCGTTGGCGCAAAGAATGATTTCCCGCAGCCAGTAGCGGGGTTCGCTCGGTAACAGGGGCGCCTCACCGGCCAGCGCGTCGCGTCCAACAAAACCTTCGTTAACCATGATGACGCTGACTTTCTTCCCCTGCTGCTCAAAGCGTTTGGTCATTGAGTCTTCCAGCAATAGCCAGTCGCGCAGATGCGCATCCAGCGGGGGCATAGCGGCAAAATAATGCAGCGCACGCAGTTGCGTAAGCGCAGGATGTGGCATGCCTGAATCTCCGGTACATAACGTAAAGGTATTGTATCGCAGAATGGGGCATCGGGGGCGGGCAAACGTCAATATACGATCATCCGCGCAACAGCCGTGCAACAGAGGCTGCGGCGCGCTAAAAAAAAGTGCGCCCTGACGGACGCACCTAAAGGCTGTGCCTAAACATCAGCATTGCGGGGAGACGGTCACCCCTTGCCTTTTACACTGCTGATAAAGGTGGAACGAGCAGATTTCGAGCCAAGACGTTCAGCTTCGTTCATCAATTTCAGGGCCTTATCGATATCGCCTTTCGCAACCGCCTGCTTAATGCCGTTGTTGAAATAGGTTTCGGTGTCATCAAGCATCGGTTCGCTTTTCGCCGCCGGAGCCGGGGCCGGCGCGACAACCGGCGCTGCGGTATTGCCGACGGTCACCGGGCCATTGCCGGAAGAGCCAAACAGCGGACCAACCAGCACGCTGGAGCCGCTATTGGTTTTGACTTTTAGCTTCAGCACGCCATCGGTGGTGTGGCGGGCAATCGGGTCTGGAATATCCGGCACGGCATTGCCCGCGCCTTTAGCGTAAGCTTTCGCCGGATCCAGCAGAGTCGTGGTTTGTTGTAAATCTTTTTCCGTCGTAAAGACCAGCACGTAAAGCTTCTGCTGCCCCAGCGCCGGGGTCAGGCGCATGACGCCTTCAAGCCGATCCGCGGTCATTACGCCGGGCTGCTGATAGGTAAAATAGCTGCTGGGGAAGAACGCGGATGGCGTCATATTCTGATCGAGAATCAGCACGTTCGGCGCAAAAATCTGTTTTTGCTTATTCACTTCGCTCGTGAGCGTCAGGGTCAGTTCGCCAATATTCGCCGGAACGCTCCAGGCCGCAACCGGGCCGGAGATGCCGGCAACATCCAGGCGCTGGCCGCCCGTGAGTAAATCAACGGTCTGCGTTTTAGATTGATCGACTGGCGTCCAGACGAGCTGCTGCAGGGCAGCGCCGGGGATGGCGGGCGCTGCGCTGGTGTTTTGCGGGACAAAGTTGACGTCGGCAAGGCTCATTCCCGGCGCGCATGCCAACATTCCTGCGGATAAACACAGGGCGACGAGAGTTTTCTTCATTTTCATTGTTCTCACCTCGGATAGCGTAGGTTTAGCGGTGGCCAGGCAATAGCGCGCTAATCCTGAAGAATCAGGAGGGGCAGAGCCCCTCCGTGTCACTACATGATTACGGCGGTGTTACCACCAAACTTCCATCTGCGCACCGAAGGTCACTTCGCTATCGTTACCGCGGCTGGAGGTGTAAACCCCGTTACCGCTGCCGTCTTTAGTCTGCAGACCGGAGGTGTTGCTGTAGCCCCAGTTCTCATCCCATTTTGCGTAGGTCGCGAAAATACGGATTGCCGGGCGAGACCAGACGCTGTTACCCGCCTGCCATTGCTGGGCCAGGGTAATTTTGTACTGGTTGTTGTTTTCGCTGGTGCGCTGAGATTTCACGTTGTCGTAACCGACTTCCAGCTGGGTGCTCATGATCGGCGTCCATTTGTACATCGGACGAACACCGACGGTGTACCAGGTAGAACCGTTGTTGCTGTCCAGGTCCACGTCCTGGTACATCGCAACGTACATCAGGCCCCAGTCATCGTTGAAGTCCATCGCGCCGTGATCCAGAACGCGGATCATGCTGCCGTTGTTATCGATGCTGGTTCCCTGGGAGTGACCGCTGTTCCAGGAGGTCATCGAGTCGGTCGCATACTGAACAACAAACTTGTTGAAGCCGCCCCAGATAGACTGAGTATGTTCACCGGTGAACATCCAGCCGTCTTTTGATGCGCCATCAACCAGACGGTAATCGTCCTGCGGGTTAGCGCGGCCATAATCCACGCCTAACTCCAGTACGCCGCCCGGGTTGATTTCCATACCGGCCAGACGCACGTCAAAGACGTCGTTTGCGGTTTTAGCAGCAAATTTCTTGGTGTCATCGCTGGAGAAAGTGTAAGAACCGCCGCTTTCTGAGTTACGCGTGGCCGCCAGAGAGAGTTTACCGAAGCCGAGGTCAACGTTTTCCAGACCCGCACCCGGGCCGGAGATATCCCAGTAGTAGAAGTCGATCATGTGAACGTCATGACGCTGGTAGAAGCGCTTACCGGCCCACAGGGTAGAACCCGGCAACCAGTCAATCAGGTTTTTACCCTGGATGTTAGCCTCACGAAACGCCGGAGAGGTACTTTCCCAGTCATCTTCCTGATTTACGGAATAAGCGACGTTAGTATCGAAATAAAAACTCTTATCACCTTCTTTCCACAACTCCTGGCCCAGCTTCAGTTCCGCATAGGTTTCACATTCGTTGCCAAGACGGTATTTGCTTTGAGCACCCGTGGCTTTAAAGCACTGTTGCTCACCGCCGCTGCCGGTCCAGCCGATACCAGAACGAGCGTAGCCGTGGAAATCAACGGCCAGCGCCTGAGCAGACATAACGCCTGCCGCAACGGCGACCGCCAGTGGAAGTTTGCGCAGAGTAATCATCATTCTATCTCCTGAGATCATTGCTTTTCTTTGAACACTTCACCCTTCGGGCTGCCTCTTTGTTGGCTGCGCTCACTCACCCTGGTCACGTACTTTTGTACGCTCCCAGGGATTCATTCCCTTGCCGCCTCGATGCAGCGCGAATGGTTTTGTGTTTTTTTTTAGTTAGAAGCCTTACACGCCCGGCTCTTTATGCAGCCGACGACAAGCGGTGCCATCCTCACGGAATAAATGGCAGCGCTCCGGCGGCAAACCGATGGCGAATGTGGCTCCCTCTTCTACCAGCACCACGTCGTTCTGGCGGTAAACCAGGTTTTGACGGATGGATGGGATCTGGATATGAATTTGCGTTTCGTGGCCGAGCTGTTCGACCACCTGAACTTCACCTTCAAGGGTGACGTCGGCGATATCGCTGGGCAGCAGATGTTCCGGGCGAATCCCTAAGGACATGTTGGCGCCGACCTGAACGCGGGCGCTGTCCACCGGCAGCCAGACCTGCTGACGGTTTGGCAGCTCCACCTGCACCTGCTCAATGGCGGTAGCGGTGACTTTCACCGGCAGGAAATTCATCTTCGGCGAGCCAATAAAGCCCGCGACGAAACGATCCGCCGGGTAGTGATAGAGTTCGAGAGGCTTCCCGACCTGCGCGACGCGACCGGCGTCCAGCACCACAATCTTGTCGGCCAGGGTCATCGCTTCGACCTGGTCGTGGGTCACGTAAATCATCGTGCGGCCAAGACGCTTATGCAGACGGGAAATCTCAATGCGCATCTGCACGCGCAGCGCGGCATCGAGGTTAGAGAGCGGTTCATCCAGCAGGAACACGCGCGGTTCAGCCACCAGAGTACGGCCAATCGCCACGCGCTGACGCTGACCGCCGGAAAGCGCTTTCGGTTTGCGCTCCAGCAGATGGGCCAGCTGAAGAACTTCCGCCACCTGAGTCACGCGCTGGTTAATCAGCTCTTTTTTGGCGCCGGCCAGCTTCAGGCCAAAAGACATGTTTTCCGCGACGGAAAGGTGGGGGTAAAGCGCATAAGACTGAAACACCATCCCGATACCGCGCTCGGCGGGCGGGACATCATTCATTCGGGTATCGCCAATCAGCAGATCGCCGCTGGTCACCGTTTCCAGCCCGGCAATCATACGCAGCAGGGTGGATTTGCCGCAGCCTGATGGCCCAACAAACACGACGAACTCCCCATCCTGGATCTCGAGATTGATATCTTTCGATACCACTACGTCACCCCAGGCTTTCGTTACATTTCGCAGCTGTACGCTCGCCATGCCCTTCTCCCTTCGTTACAACCTGTCACTTAACGACACATTCAAGATGGGCTGACTATGCGGCATTCATAAATAGGGTAAATCCTCCACCCCCCGGCTTTTTTATGGGGGAGGAGGCGGGAGGATGAGAGATTGCGTCTCGCCGCCGGGGGGGACGGACGGACGTCGATTTCGTGATGTAGCCTGCAAAATTGGCCGCCTTTTTATGTGCTCCAGGACTCATAACCGGCATTTCTGCAATGGAGATCACACTATCGGGGGATGGGGCGTAGACATGGGGAGGATGGAAAGAGGTTGTTAAAAAAGGAAACTCATCACCGTTAAGCCACTCAAGTGTATCCACGAGCACATCACCAAATAGGACGGGTATATGAAAATCAAAACTGGCGCTCGCATCCTCGCGCTGTCTGCATTGACCACGATGATGTTTTCCGCCTCTGCCCTCGCAAAAATCGAAGAAGGTAAGCTGGTTATCTGGATTAACGGCGACAAAGGCTACAACGGCCTCGCTGAAGTGGGTAAAAAGTTTGAAAAAGACACCGGCATTAAAGTCTCCGTAGAGCATCCGGATAAGCTGGAAGAGAAATTCCCGCAGGTTGCCGCGACCGGCGACGGCCCTGACATCATCTTCTGGGCTCACGACCGTTTTGGCGGCTACGCGCAGTCCGGCCTGCTGGCGGAAATCACCCCGGATAAAGCGTTCCAGGACAAACTCTATCCGTTCACCTGGGATGCGGTTCGCTATAACGGCAAGCTGATTGCCTACCCGGTTGCCGTTGAAGCGCTGTCGCTGATCTATAACAAAGACCTGGTGCCAAACCCGCCGAAAACCTGGGAAGAGATCCCGGCGCTGGATAAAGAACTGAAAGCGAAAGGTAAGAGCGCGCTGATGTTCAACCTGCAAGAACCGTACTTCACCTGGCCGCTGATCGCCGCCGACGGCGGTTATGCATTCAAGTTTGAAAACGGCAAGTACGACGTGAAAGACGTAGGCGTGGATAGCGCTGGCGCGAAAGCGGGCCTGACCTTCCTGGTCGACCTTATCAAGAACAAACATATGAACGCCGACACCGACTACTCCATCGCGGAAGCGGCATTCAACAAAGGCGAAACCGCGATGACCATCAACGGTCCGTGGGCGTGGTCTAACATCGATAAGAGCAAGGTTAACTACGGCGTTACCCTGCTGCCGACCTTCAAAGGCAACCCGTCTAAACCGTTCGTTGGCGTACTGAGCGCCGGTATTAACGCCGCCAGCCCGAACAAAGAACTGGCGAAAGAGTTCCTCGAAAACTACCTGATGACCGATCAGGGTCTGGATGAAGTGAACAAGGACAAACCGCTGGGCGCGGTCGCGCTGAAATCCTTCCAGGAAAAACTGGAAAAAGATCCGCGTATCGCCGCCACCATGGCTAACGCCCAGAAAGGTGAAATCATGCCGAATATTCCGCAGATGTCCGCCTTCTGGTATGCCGTTCGTACCGCAGTGATCAACGCCGCTAGCGGTCGCCAGACCGTCGATGCGGCGCTGAAAGACGCACAGGCTCGTATCACCAAGTAATACGGTTTCCCTTATTTCTTAGGGAATAAGGTTTGTTGAATACGTTGTTACGCGAAATCATTCGCGCTACATCGAGGCGGCAAGGATGCAAATCCCCAGGCGCTTACATCAGTAAGTGACTGGGGTACGCATCCGCAGCCAACAAAGAGGTAGCGCGAAGGATAAAGTGTAAAGAGGATGATCCCCATGGATGTCGTGAAAAAGAAGCACTGGTGGCAAAGCCCGCAGCTCACATGGTCTGTGATCGGCTTGCTGTGCCTGCTGGTGGGTTACCTTGTTGTTTTGATGTACGCCCAGGGGGAGTACCTGTTTGCCATCATGACGCTGATTTTGAGCTCGGTTGGCCTGTATATTTTTTCCAATCGCAAGGCCTACGCCTGGCGCTATGTTTATCCGGGTCTCGCCGGGATGGGGCTGTTCGTCCTGTTCCCGCTGATCTGCACTATCGCTATCGCTTTTACCAACTACAGCAGCACTAACCAGCTGACCTTCGAACGCGCCCAACAGGTGCTGATGGACCGCTCCTTCCAGGCAGGGAAATCCTACAACTTCGCGCTTTATCCGGCGGGAGATGAGTGGAAGCTGGCGCTGACCGACGGCGAAAGCGGCAAAAACTATCTTTCCGACGCCTTTAAATTCGGCGGCGAACAGAAGCTGGCCTTAAAAGAGGCAGACGCCCTGCCGGAAGGCGAGCGCGCCACGCTGCGCGTGATTACGCAAAACCGTACCGCCCTGAACCAGCTGACCGCCGTGTTGCCGGATGAAAGCAAAGTCATTATGAGCTCCCTGCGTCAGTTCTCCGGTACTCAGCCGCTGTACGCGCTGGCCAGTGACGGCACGCTGACCAACAACCAGAGCGGCGTGAAATACCGTCCGAACGCCGAGGTCGGTTTCTATCAGGCGATGAACGCCGACGGTAGCTGGGGCAGCGAAAAGCTCAGCCCGGGCTACACCGTGACCATCGGCTGGGATAACTTCACTCGCGTGTTCCAGGATGAAGGCATCCAGAAACCGTTCTTCGCGATTTTCGTCTGGACGGTGGTGTTCTCCGTTCTGACCGTGATTCTCACCGTTGCGGTCGGCATGGTGCTCGCCTGTCTCGTCCAGTGGGAAGCCCTGAAAGGTAAAGCGATTTACCGCGTACTGCTGATTCTGCCTTACGCCGTACCGTCGTTTATCTCGATTCTGATTTTCAAAGGGTTGTTCAACCAGAGCTTTGGTGAGATCAACATGATGCTCAGCGCGCTGTTCGGCATCAAGCCGGCCTGGTTTAGCGACCCGACCACCGCGCGTACCATGATTATCATCGTCAACACCTGGCTGGGCTATCCGTACATGATGATCCTGTGCATGGGCCTGCTGAAAGCGATTCCTGACGATTTATATGAAGCCTCGGCAATGGATGGCGCTACGCCGTTCCAGAACTTCTTCAAAATTACGCTGCCGCTGCTGATCAAGCCGCTGACGCCGCTGATGATCGCCAGCTTCGCCTTTAACTTTAACAACTTCGTGCTGATTCAGCTGTTGACCAACGGCGGGCCGGACCGGCTCGGCACCACCACGCCGGCGGGCTACACCGACCTGCTGGTGAGCTATACCTACCGTATCGCCTTTGAAGGCGGCGGCGGTCAGGACTTCGGCCTTGCGGCGGCTATCGCCACGCTGATCTTCCTGCTGGTAGGCGCCCTGGCGATTGTTAACCTGAAAGCCACACGTATGAAGTTTGATTAAGGGAGATAACGATTATGGCTATGGTTCAACCCAAATCTCAGAAGCTGCGCCTGTTCACGACGCACCTCCTGCTGCTGATTTTTATCGCGGCGATTATGTTCCCGCTGCTGATGGTCATCGCTATCTCTCTGCGCGAAGGGAACTTCGCCACCGGTAGCCTGATCCCCGAAAGTATCTCCTGGGAGCACTGGCGGCTGGCGCTCGGCTTCAGCGTCGAACACGCTGATGGTCGCGTCACGCCGCCCCCCTTCCCGGTGCTGCTGTGGCTGTGGAACTCCATCAAGGTGGCAGGCATTACCGCCATTGGCATCGTCGCGCTTTCTACCACCTGCGCTTACGCTTTTGCCCGCATGCGCTTCCCGGGTAAAGCAACGCTGCTGAAAGGGATGCTGATTTTCCAGATGTTCCCCGCGGTGCTGTCGCTGGTCGCGCTGTACGCCCTGTTTGACCGTCTCGGCCAGTACGTGCCGTTCGTCGGCCTGAATACCCACGGCGGCGTCATCTTCGCCTATATGGGCGGTATCGCGCTGCACGTCTGGACAATCAAAGGTTACTTCGAAACCATCGACGGCTCGCTGGAAGAAGCGGCGGCGCTGGACGGTGCGACCCCATGGCAGGCTTTCCGCCTCGTGCTGCTCCCGCTGTCGGTACCGATTCTGGCGGTGGTGTTTATTCTGTCGTTCATCGCGGCGATTACCGAAGTGCCGGTGGCCTCCCTGCTGCTGCGCGATGTGAACAGCTATACCCTTGCGGTCGGAATGCAACAGTATCTCAACCCGCAGAACTATCTGTGGGGCGACTTTGCCGCCGCGGCGGTGCTTTCCGCCATTCCGATTACCGTGGTGTTCCTGCTGGCCCAGCGCTGGTTGGTTAACGGCCTGACGGCTGGCGGAGTGAAAGGTTAATTTTTTTGTAACACCCGCCCCAAATTTCAGATGAGGGCCGACGGTTTAGCGGTAATGCGCGACCCCAACCGGGTATTACCGCCGTCGCCCTCAGCTGAAAAAGTAAGGCAAATGCCACTGCTATCCTCAACTGGACCCTACATAAATTCTATTTGTGACTGTTGGTCAGCGGCCCTGGAGGCCGCTTTTTTTATTCGCGCTTCAGACGGTTGGAGTTACACAGCCAGAGCGTTATCACCAGAATCAGGATCGCCGCGGAGTAAATCAGCACCGCCATAGGCGACTCATGATCGATAATGATCAGGCGGACGATTGCGGTGATGCCGATATAGACAAAGTAGCGCAGCGGGAAGTGAAATCCCGACTCAAAGTACTTCACTATCAGCGCGATAAACTCGAAATAGAGGAAGTAGACCACCAGCCCTTCCACCAGCTTGTACTTGCTGACAGGCTCCGGGGTGAACAGGACGTGCGCCAGATGCAGCGTCTCCTTTCCCAGAAATACGATCAGAATGACCCCCAGGCACAGCAGGCCAAGATTCAAAACGGTTTGCATTGCGGTTGCAATAAAACTCACCAACGGACGATAAACCGGCGGCATAGGTACACCTCATCATCATGATTTCCTGTGACCTGTATAACGCAAAAATGTGATCCAGATCTACATTTGTGAGTCCCTTCTTTCCACTGCTTGCCTTTCTCATCTCCGATGAAATACGTAAAAAGAGAAATTTTTACTTTCGGCAACGCTGTGAGGTAGTTAACTAAATCCCTTTTTATGTTCAAAAAACAGAATATAAATACCCGTCAAATCAGTTAATTAACCATAATAAGATCACAATTTTACAATATTGTAATAAGCGAATATTTTTCTCTTTCAGGCATAAATTACGCCCGCATTAGAGTAAGTTTTTCCTTAGAAATTGACTTAGCATACTCGCAGATTAATAAACCCTCGTTAGCGGAACGATATAAAACATGACTACTGAACACTCATCCCTGTTTATAAACTGGCTAAAAAAAGAAGTGGCTCCGGCATTAGGCTGTACGGAACCCGTTGCTATTTCTTTTACCGCCGCTTACGCTGCGAAACATTTAGATACGGCTTGTCAAAACATTAGCGGTTTTATTTCTGCGAACCTGTACAAGAATGCGATGGGCGTAACTATTCCGGGCACTTCCGTCAGCGGGGTGGCGCTCGCAGCCGCAATTGGCGCATTTGGTGGCGATGCGGATAAAGGTTTAAAAACGCTGGAGGGAATTACCGAACGGCATGTTGAATTAGCCCAGATGTTAATTGCCGATGGCCAGGTCAATATTAGCGTGAAAGATACTCCTGACTTTATTCATCTGGATCTGACGCTAACGGGTGGCGAAAAGAGCTGCCGCGTGGTGGTCAAGGGCACGCATACCAATATCGTTGAGCTGTATATTAATGGCGAAGCGCAGGTGCTGGCGGACAAACAGAGTACGGTAACGCAGCAGGAAACATTAGCAACCTTCTCGCTTGCGGAAGCCTTTAATTTTATTAACGAGGTCGAATTCGCCGACATCGCATTTATTCTCGAAGCCGCCCGGCTCAATTCGGCGCTGGCGGAGGAAGGTAAAAGCAAAAAATACGGCTTGAACATCAACGGCACCTTCTCTGATGCGGTAAAAAATGGCCTGCTCAGCAACGACCTGCTGAGTAAAGTCATCATCAATACCGTCGCCGCATCCGACGCGCGAATGGGCGGAGCCCCCGTCGTCGCGATGTCTAACTTTGGTTCCGGTAACCAGGGTATCGCCGCCACCATGCCGGTAGTGACGGTCGCGGAGCATCTTAACGCTGATGAAGAGACCCTCGCGCGGGCGCTGGCGCTCTCCCACCTGACCGCCATATCGATCCACTCCCGCTATACGCGTCTGTCCGCGCTATGCGCGGCGTCCACGGCAGCGATGGGCGCCGCGGCAGGCATGGCGTGGTTATTTACCCGTGACCTGCAAACAATTAATACCGCTATTATTAATATGATCAGCGATATTACCGG
This sequence comes from Klebsiella sp. CN_Kp106, assembly GCF_040064575.1. Taxonomy (NCBI): domain Bacteria; kingdom Pseudomonadati; phylum Pseudomonadota; class Gammaproteobacteria; order Enterobacterales; family Enterobacteriaceae; genus Klebsiella; species Klebsiella sp. CN_Kp106. The sequence goes on from NZ_JBEAIG010000014.1 coordinate 255,643, forward strand.
CATGATTTGCGATGGCGCCTCTAATAGCTGCGCAATGAAAGTATCGTCCGTGGTTTCCAGCGCCTTTAAGGCCGTACTGATGGCGATGCAAAATAGCTGCGCAGGCTCTAATGACGGCATTGTTTGCGCTGACGTTGAGCAGACTATTAATAATCTCTGCCGTCTGGTAATTAAGCCTATGGCCTATACCGATAAAGAAATCATCAACATTATGGTAGCAAAGTAATCATTAATTAGCGTTTTAATGTACCTTACACAAATAATTAATCTCCTGAATACAACAGGTATTGTTTATGAACAAAAAAGTGATTCTACGGGGTATGAGCGCCATACTTCCCCTGTGCATCGGCGACTTTCCGTTTTCATTTATTGTCGGCGCGCTAAGCGTTAGCGCCGGGATGAGTATCTGGCAAAGTACGGCATGGTCGACGATTGTCATCGCCGGTTCGGCACAAATGCTGGCGTTAAATATGCTAAAAACCGGAGCGAGCCTTGGGGTGATTATATTCACCACGCTGATTATTAATCTTCGCCATGTGCTTTATAGCGCCTCTATTTCCAGTACGGTACGCGAAGCCTCCTTCTTTAAAAAATGCTTTATGGCGTATGCCCTGACCGATGAAGTGTACGCCACGACGGTGAAAGAGATGGAGGAGAATAAAAAAGATAAATATCTTTTCTATTTTTCAGCAATGCTGACGTTTTGGTTCGCCTGGGTGCTAGCCGATTTCCTTGGCGCTCTGGTTGGCGCCTCTTTTCCGCACATTGAAAAATATGGTCTGGACTTCGCGATGGTCGCCGCATTTATCGCCATCGTGGTCCCACAAATCAAAAGCCAGGCCTGCACCGTCGCCGCCGTTGTTGCTGCCGTATCCGGGGTACTTTTGGTCGTACTGCCCTACTCGTTAGGTATCGTCGTCGCGTCCGTACTGGGCGTAATGGCGGGCCTGAGCGTCGATCTCGCCGAAGAGCGTAAACAGGCGCAGGCCGCTGACAAACTCTCTCTCGAAGGAGCGCTGGAAAATGAGTAATAGCTTTTTTATCGCCCTGACGCTGGGCATGGCCGCCGTGACCTTTCTTATTCGCTTCTCGTTCATTGGCCTCGCCGGGAAGATTCAGATGTCGAGCCGGGTCAGCAAAACGCTGCGTTTTGTGCCGGTGACCGTGCTGCCGGCCATCATCACGATTCAGATCCTGAGCGTGAACTCCAGCATGGAGTTCGATTTGAAAAACCCGAAGGTGATCGCCGCGATTATCTGCACGCTCGCCAGCTTCCGCCTGGGCCTGGTCTGGGTCGTCGTCAGCGGCGTCGGTTCACTGGTTTTGCTCAACTATTTCATGTAATCACCTATCAGAAGGAATCAACAGAATGATAATTACCACCGCCGCTGCGCCTGCCGCCATTGGCCCGTATGTTCAGGGAGTAAATCTGGGTACCATGACGATGACCTCAGGGCAGCTCCCGGTCAATCCGCAGGACGGCACCATGTCTGACGACATCGCTCAGCAGACGCGACAGTCGCTGGACAACGTTAAGGCTATCGTTGAAGCGGCGGGTTTGCAGGTGAAAAACATCGTTAAGACGATGGTCTTCGTCAAGGATCTGAATGACTTCGCCACCATCAACGCGGTGTATGAAGCGTTCTTCACCGAACACAACGCGGCCTTTCCGGCCCGTTCCTGCGTCGAAGTCGCCAGACTGCCTAAAGATGCGGGCATTGAGATCGAAGCCATCGCCGTCGCCTGATCCCCGGCCGGAGGCCATCCTCCGGCCACTTCTTATCCCCCCCCACTTTTGAGGTTTACCCGCAGCGAACTTTACGGGCAAAATATCGCCACTTCTTTGCGAGGAACGCAGAATGCTAAAGATTCGTCTTGCACGTCCGGAAGATGCGGCTTTACTCAACCAGATGGCCAATGCCAGCTATCGCCACCACTTTGCCCACCTCTGGCACAACGCCGATGAAATGGAGCACTACCTGCAGCAAGAGTATTCCATGGCCGCGCTGGCGCACAGCCTGGCCGATCCGCAGTGCTGCTGGTTGATTGCTGAGGCAGAGGAGCCAATTGGCTTTGCTAAATATGCCTGCCGCCAGGACATCAACCCCGAAGGCCCTACGGGTACGCTATTGCATAAACTCTATCTATTACCTGACGCTACCGGGCATCGCTACGGCGAGCAGATTTTTCGCGCCGTCGAGAAGCGAGCGAAAGAGACCGGTGAAAGCTGGCTATGGCTGGAAGTGCTCGCCGCGAATACCGGTGCCCGCCGTTTTTATGAACGTCAGGGGATGCAGCACGTGAAGGATGTGGCATTTCATTCTGCAACCCAGGAAAGCACACTCCATATTCTGGCTAAACCAATCTGAGAGGCAGCATGCATACCCTTCGTGAAACCGCCATTCGCAACGTCGCCAGCGGCGAAAACGTGGTGATTTACCAGCCCGCCAACCTTTACGACTGCACGCTTGGCGATAACGTCTTCGTCGGGCCGTTTGTAGAGATTCAGGGCCATACCCGTATCGGCAACGACAGCAAAATTCAGTCCCACACCTTTATCTGCGAGTACGTGACCATCGGCGAGCGCTGTTTTATCGGCCACGGCGTGATGTTCGCCAACGATATGTTCCGCGAGGGAAAACCCAACGCCGACCGCGAGAGCTGGGGAAGAATTGTGATTGGCAACGATGTGTCTATCGGCAGCGGGGCAACCATTCTGGCGGTCAGCATCTGCGATGGGGTCGTGATTGGCGCGGGCAGCGTGGTGACCAAATCCATTACGGAGAAAGGCGTGTGGGCCGGGAACCCGGCAAAGCTGCTGCGGCGGCTATAACAAAAATGCCGGCCACATGGGCCGGCATTGCGAACGTTTTAGCGATTATGCGCGCCAGGATTTATAGCGGTTAATCAGGCCGTTAGTGGAGCTGTCGTGGCTGCTCACTTCGGAACCATCTTTCAGCTCCGGCAGGATGCGGTTAGCCAGCTGTTTGCCCAGCTCAACGCCCCACTGGTCGAAGGTGAAGATGTTCATAATCACGCCCTGGGTGAAGATTTTGTGCTCATACAGGGCAATCAGCGCGCCCAGGCTGAACGGCGTAATTTCACGCAGCAGGATGGAGTTGGTGGGGCGGTTGCCTTCAAACACTTTGAACGGCACCACGTGTTCCAGGGTCGCCGGATCTTTACCCTGATCGCGATATTCCTGCTCAACCACTTCGCGGGATTTACCAAACGCCAGCGCTTCGGTCTGCGCAAAGAAGTTAGACAGCAGCTTCGGATGGTGATCGGACAGCGGGTTATGCGTAATCGCCGGCGCGATAAAGTCGCAAGGCACCATTTTGGTCCCCTGGTGAATCAGCTGGTAGAACGCGTGCTGACCGTTGGTCCCCGGCTCGCCCCAGATGATTGGGCCCGTCTGGTAATCCACGGCGTTGCCGTTACGGTCAACGTATTTACCGTTGGATTCCATGTTGCCCTGCTGGAAGTAAGCGGCAAAACGGTGCATATACTGGTCGTACGGCAGAATCGCTTCGGTTTCAGCGCCGAAGAAGTTGTTGTACCAGATACCGATCAGCGCCAGCAGCACCGGCAGGTTTTTCTCAGCCGGGGTGGTGGAGAAGTGTTTATCCATCGCGTGCGCGCCGGAGAGCAGCTCAACAAAGTTGTCGAAGCCCACGGACAGGATGATGGACAGGCCGATGGCTGACCACAGAGAGTAACGGCCGCCAACCCAGTCCCAGAACTCAAACATATTGGCGGTATCAATACCGAACTCGCCAACCGCTTTACCGTTGGTCGAGAGCGCGGCGAAGTGTTTCGCGACGTGCTTCTCATCGCCGGCGGTCGCCAGGAACCAGTCGCGCGCGCTGTGGGCGTTGGTCATGGTTTCCTGAGTAGTAAAGGTTTTCGACGCGACCAGGAACAGGGTGGTTTCCGGGTTCACCGTTTTCAGTACTTCGGCGATGTGGGTACCATCGACGTTAGAAACAAAATGCATATTCAGGTGATTTTTATACGGGCGCAGCGCTTCGGTCACCATGAACGGACCCAGATCGGAGCCGCCGATACCGATGTTGACGACGTCGGTAATCGCTTTACCGGTGTAGCCTTTCCAGCTGCCGGAGATAATGGCTTCGGAGAAGGTTTTCATCTTCTCAAGCACGGCGTTCACTTCCGGCATCACGTCTTTGCCATCAACCAGAATCGGAGTATTGCTGCGGTTACGCAGCGCAACGTGCAGCACCGCGCGGTCTTCCGTGCGGTTAATCTTCTCGCCGGAGAACATGGATTTAATGGCGTCTGCCAGGAAGGTCTCTTTGGCCAGGTCCTGCAGTTTTGCCAGCGTCTCTTCGGTGATGCGGTTTTTGGAAAAATCCACCAGCATCAGATCGTCGAACGTGGCGGAGAATTTAGAGAAACGATCGCTATCCTTCGCGAACAGATCCGCGATGGTAACGTCTTTCATTTCATCAAAGTGTTTCTGTAATGCCTGCCAGGCAGAGGTCTGCGTTGGGTTGATGTTTTTCATTAGCAATACTCTTCTGATTTGAGAATTGTGACTGCGGTCGATTGTAGCGCCGGTGACGAAAAATTGTGATGATTTTTGTGTTATGCCGATGATACGCGTCAGGATTAGAGCCAATTTGGCGCAAATCGCCCCTCATAGTATAGACATCATAAGGCTTTTTTCTGTCAGCGACTCGCGCATGAAAAATCCGCATAACCCTGACGTTGACATACTTCGCCTGAAGCCTTTATATAACGGCAGTACCTACATATACGTAGGTAGGTATGGATCGCGCATTTCACGCTACAGCGAAAGGGTATTGCAGGGGGGTATAATGTCCCGCGTCCCCCTGGCAAAGTGAAAGACGTCGGTAATTGCCAGAAGAGGTGCGTTGCCCAGGTAACCGTATTGGAGGAGCCAGTCCGGGGAAAATACGTGAGGGGGAGCAACGCCGAGGTGAATAAGCGTCTGGTTACGCTCATCACCGGCCACAGGGGCTGAATCCCCTGGGTTGTCACCAGAAACGTTCGCAGTCGGGCGTTTCATACTCGCCGTCTGATGAACAGCATCGGCAAGCGGGTCTACAAGGTGGAGCACTTCTGGGTGACATCGTAGTTTGTTTATCGCTCTGCGCCCACCCTGTTTTTCGCTCTTCCCTTGTGCCATGGCTGAATAATTTGGCCTGGCTTATTAAGACATTTTATTGCAATCCGGTTGCGTCCAGCCCCGCCAGGATTGGTTTTCTGGAATCGTTTTAATAAGTCAGGCCCCCTGACACGAGGTTGTTATGACAGACTTAGTTGTAGCCAAGTTCGGCGGCACCAGCGTTGCCGATTTTGATGCCATGAACCGCAGCGTGGACGTCGCGCTGCTGGACGCCAATACCCGCGTGGTGGTGCTTTCCGCCTCAGCGGGGGTGACCAACCTGCTGGTCGCCTTAGCGGAAGGGCTGGAACCCGGCGAACGTTTCGCGAAGCTCGATGCCATGCGTCAAATCCAGTTCAATATTCTGGAGCGTCTGCGCTATCCCAACGTTATTCGCGATGAAATTGAGCGCCTGCTGGAAAACATCACCACCCTGGCGGAAGCCGCCTCCCTGGCCAGTTCAACCGCGTTAACCGACGAACTGGTCAGCCACGGCGAACTGATGTCTACTCTGCTGTTTGTCGAGATCCTGCGCGAGCGCGGCATCGCCGCCCAGTGGTTCGACGTGCGCAAAATTATGCGCACCAACGACCGCTTTGGCCGCGCGGAACCGGATATTGCCGCCTTATCCGAATTAACCCAGCAGCTGCTGGCCCCGCGTCTTGCGGAAGGCGTGGTGATCACCCAGGGCTTTATTGGCAGCGAAGCCAAAGGCCGCACCACCACGCTTGGCCGCGGCGGCAGCGACTATACCGCCGCGCTACTCGGCGAAGCGCTAAACGCCACCCGCGTCGACATCTGGACCGATGTTCCGGGTATCTATACCACCGACCCGCGCGTCGCCCCGGCGGCCAAACGCATTGACGTTATCGCTTTTGAAGAAGCGGCGGAAATGGCGACCTTTGGCGCGAAGGTCCTGCATCCGGCTACCCTGCTCCCCGCCGTGCGCAGCGATATTCCGGTATTCGTCGGCTCCAGCAAAGAGCCGAAAGCCGGCGGCACGCTGGTGTGCAAAAACACCGAAAACCCGCCGCTGTTCCGCGCGCTGGCGCTGCGCCGCAAGCAGACGCTGCTAACCCTGCACAGCCTGAATATGCTGCACTCACGCGGTTTTCTGGCCGAGGTATTCAGTATTCTGGCCCGCCACAGTATCTCCGTCGATCTGATCACCACGTCGGAAGTGAGCGTGGCGCTGACCATGGATACCACCGGTTCGACGTCGGCTGGCGATACCCTGCTCACCCAGGGACTGTTGACCGAACTTTCCTCTCTGTGCCGCGTTGAGGTCGAGCAGGATCTGGCGCTGGTCGCCATCATTGGTAATGAACTGTCGAAGGCGTGCGGCGTCGGTAAAGAGGTGTTTGGCGTACTGGACCCGTTTAATATTCGTATGATTTGCTACGGCGCATCCAGCCATAACCTGTGCTTCCTGGTCCCGGGTGCGGATGCCGAAAAAGTGGTGCAGAAGCTGCATCATAATCTGTTCGAGTAATCGCGAATAAAATGGCCCGCCATTTCTGCCGGGCCATTTTTAGTTTCCCATCACCGTGGTCATCAGCAATCTGTCCAACTCCCTGACATCACCGCTCCGGCTCTCAGGCAGCGCTGGCGGGATTGCGCCTCTGAGCAGCTCGGACTGAATAAACGCATGCAGCAGCGGTCGACGCGGGCCGTTTTCCGCCTCTCCTGCGCGCTGTTTACGTTCCAGCAGCTCGTCTATTTCCGCACGTAGACCCGCTTCCAGCTCGCTTCCTGCCAGCAGTTCATTAAAGCGCATCGGCGGCACGCCTTTTCCCGCCTCAACCCAACGGACGGCCAGCAGCGGGCGCAGTACGTAAAAGTACTTTTTCAGCCGCACCCGTTCGCCTTGCAGATAGCCGCGAAAATTTTTACGGGCCATCGAATAGTAATGCCAGCGGGCGCGAACCGGAGAAAACCAATGCGGTATCACTTTCTTCAGCGCCTGAACCGTTGCGTCATCCTGCTGATACACCACCGGTGAATCCAGCCATTCGATCAGCGTCGGGTTCGCCCCTTTCAGCAGACCCAGCGCCTTGCGCCACTCCCAGCCGCAGACGTCCAGCTCATCGTCGATGGGCAGCTCAATAACATCGCGCGGGGGATCCACCCGCAGGTACCACTCCAGCGGGTGAACGTAGAGAAACCGCACATCATAATCGCTGTCCGGCGAGGCAAAGCCCCAGCCCCGGCTGCCGGATTCGCAGGCGTAGAGCACTCTGACGCCGTAGCGCTGCTCCACGTCTTTTAACTGCCGCCGCACCTTATGGCGCATGGCGGCGCTTACAGCGTGATACGTCATTTTCATTATCCTTTTAGATTCACCAGGCCATGCAGCACCTGGTCCAGGCCGCCAAAGACCGAGATTTTATCGATACGCTCCGCCACTCTTTCCAGCGTTTCCAGCTCTTTTAAGCGCAGCGCGACCGGGTTATTCTCCATCACCTTCGCGGTGTTGAGCAGCGAGCGCGTCGCCGCGGTCTCTTCACGCCGGCGGATCACGTTCGCCTGCGCCGATTTCTCCGCCTCCACCAGCTGCGACAAAATGGCTTTCATGTCGCCGGGCAGCACAATATCCTTCACGCCCAGCGACGCGACGTCGATACCAAATGCCGCCATGCGCTCGGTGACCTGCGTGCTCACGACCTCATCAATGATTTTCTTATCTTCCAGCAGCTCATCCAGCGTTCGCGTTCCGACGGCTTCACGCAGCGCAAACTGCAGCTCGCGATACAGATGGTCCAGCGGCTTCGTCAGCTGTCCAAACGCCTGCAGTACATCGCTGTAGCGCCAGTTCGCCGCCAGATTTAAACGCAGGTTCACTTTATCTTTGGTCAGAATCTCCTGGCCGCCAACCTCCAGCACCTGCAGGCGGGTATCGACCACTTCCGCTTCCACCAGATGATTGACCTTCCAGTACGCGCTCAGGCCAGGCTGCAGCAGCGATTGTGTCTCGCCGTCGATTTTCAGCACCCCGACGTGCCACGCCGGCACCGATACGGTGAGGATCGCTTCGCGACCTTTTACCGCCCCGTGACGTCGCGGCTGCAGCACCGCATTCATAATGTCAGCCGGAACCGCAACCTGCCGGGTATCGATACGTAGCAGCTGAATTTCATCACCGGCGGACCAGTACAGTCGGCGCGTCGAAGGCGGTAAAATTTCCTGCAGCACACCGTTGGCATACAGCGCCCCGGCCTCGACATCCGTCAAATCCGCCGCCAGGCAGTAGCGTTCAATCCATTCCGGCTGAAAGCGTCGTAAATACTCCGCCAGCGCCTCCGGCACTTCGCTGCCGTCCCGGTTAACGATCAGCACTTCGGGGACGTTGAACCACGGCAGGCGATGCTCGCCCGCTTCCAGAACCTGATAGTAGTCACCCTGACGGGATAAAAGGCCAAGCTGACCTTTACGTATCGTGATTTTCTTCGTCATTTTTTGTTCCTTAGCAAAATCAGGCGCGGGTGCAGGGGCGAAGCCGCAGGGGAACTCCCTTTTGCCTGCGGCACGGCGCCTTTACCGGCGGCCTGCTGTGGGGCGTGCTGACTGCGCATCACCCCGCGTTATTTCTATGATTAACGACCAGTTTTCATTGGAGATGAAATCGGGAATCGAACCCATTGGTGGTCATCGGCTGACGGAACGCGCCCGAAAAACGGCCTGTACCGTTCCTGGCGTGCCGGCGAGGTTTAACCCCCTGCGTTTTCAGCGTCGTGACGGAAGGGATATTGCCAGTTGCGTGCCAACAATAAAAAATGCGAGAGTTATTTTTCAATCAATTGATTAATAACGCTTTTGTTTTTAATTCAAACGGTAACGCTTGCCGCCGGCAGCAGGTTTTTTTATCTTTAAATATCGAAACTTATCTTTTGGGATAAACATGAAAAAGCGGCGAGTGGTCATTGGCGTCCTCGGAACGGTGCTGGACAAACGCGGCAAGCGGGCGAATCGCTTTAAAAAATGGCGGCCTACCGTTGGGCTATGCCAGCAGGCCGATTTTCCTGTCGACAGGCTGGAGCTTCTCCACCAGCCGCGTGATGAAAATATGGCGCAAAAGCTGATTGACGATGTCGCCCAGCTTTCGCCGCATACCGAAGTGCGCCCGCATACGATTGAGATAAACGATCCGTGGGATTTTGAAGAGGTCTACGCGGCGTTTCTCGACTTCGCCAACCGCTATCGCTTTGATACCGAAAACGAAGAGTATCTGGTGCATATCACCACCGGGACCCACGTGGCGCAGATCTGCTGGTTCCTGCTGACCGAAGCGCGCTATCTCCCCGCCAGCCTCCTGCAGACCAGCCCTGCGCCGAAAGGCGCAGCGGATGACGCCGTCGCCGCCGGTATTTACTCGGTGATCGATCTGGACTTAAGCCGCTACGCCGCGCTCACCAGCCGCTTTCAGCGCGAGCAGCAGCAGTCCGTCTCCTTCCTGAAGGCGGGTATCGAGACGCGTAATGCGACGTTCAACGCGCTTATCGATCGTATTGAGCGCGTGGCGATCCGATCGACCGATCCGATCCTGCTGACCGGCCCAACGGGCGCCGGGAAGTCCGTCCTCGCCAAACGTATTTTTCAGCTTCGTCAGTCGCGCCATCGGGTGGCGGGAAAATTCATGGCGGTAAACTGCGCCACGCTGCGCGGTGATAACGCCATGTCCACGCTGTTTGGACATGTCAAAGGCGCGTTTACCGGCGCGGTTACGCCTCGCGCCGGGCTATTACGCGAAGCCGACGGCGGCGTGCTGTTTCTCGATGAAATCGCCGAGCTGGGGCTGGATGAGCAGGCTATGCTGCTGAAGGCCATCGAAGAAAAAACCTTTTTCCCGTTTGGCTCGGATAAAGAGGTGCACAGCGACTTCCAGCTAATCGCCGGCACGCATCGCGATATGCAGCAGTGGGTGGCGGAGGGGCGCTTTCGCGAAGATCTTTATGCGCGCATCAATATGTGGCGCTTTGCCCTCCCCGGCCTGGCGCAGCGGCGGGAAGATATTGCGCCGAACGTGGAGTATGAATTACGGCGACTGGCCAACGAGCGGCAGACGCAGATCCGCTTCGATAAAGACGCCCGCGAACGCTATCTGGCCTTTGCCTGCTCGCCGCAGGCGCAATGGCGCGGCAATTTCCGCGAGCTAGGCTCCTCCGTGGCGCGTATGGCGACCCTGGCCGAGCAGGGGCGCATTACGCTGGCCGTTGCGGAAGAGGAGATAATGCTGCTGAAAGAGAGCTGGCAGCTCACGACATCTTCTCCTGATATTGCAATGGAAATCGATCTGTTCGATCGCCGCCAGCTGGAAACGGTGCTGGAGGTCTGCCAGCGCAGCGCTTCGCTCTCCGAAGCCGGACGCGAGCTGTTCGCCGTCTCCCGGCAGAAAAAGGCCAATCCTAACGATGCTGACCGCCTGCGCAAATATTTAGCGCGCTTCGGACTCAGCTGGGAGCTTATCCGCAGCGGAACATGAACATAATTTGTTTGAATAATATTTCTTAGCACGATAAACAATAGCGATGGCCGGGCTCGATCCCGGCCGGACAATAACAAGCAAACACAACTTACGTGCAAGGAAAACAACATGCTCGCCACGCTTACGCGGCTGTTCCCATTATGGGCGCTGCTGCTCTCGGTTATCGCCTATTACACGCCATCCACTTTTACCCCCGTTGGCCCGTGGGTCCCGACGCTGCTGATGCTGATTATGTTCGGCATGGGCGTGCATCTGAAAGTCGACGATTTTAAGCGCGTGCTTTCCCGCCCCGCGCCGGTCGCCGCAGGCATTTTTCTCCACTACCTGGTGATGCCGCTCGCCGCCTGGCTGCTGGCGCTGATTTTTCACATGCCGCCCGAGCTCTCCGCCGGGATGGTGCTGGTCGGCAGCGTCGCCAGCGGTACGGCATCCAACGTGATGATCTTTCTGGCAAAAGGCGACGTCGCGCTCTCAGTCACCATCTCATCGGTTTCCACACTGGTTGGCGTGGTCGCCACCCCGTTGCTGACGCGTCTGTACGTGGATGCGCATATTCAGGTGGACGTGATGGGGATGCTGCTCAGCATTCTGCAAATCGTGGTGATCCCGATTGCGCTGGGGCTTGTCGTGCACCATCTGCTGCCGAAAGTGGTGAAGGCGGTGGAGCCGTTCCTGCCGGCCTTTTCGATGGTCTGCATTCTGGCGATTATCTGCGCCGTGGTGGCAGGCTCCGCGTCGCATATCGCTTCCGTTGGTTTTGTGGTGATTATCGCCGTTATCCTGCATAACACTATCGGTCTGCTCGGCGGCTACTGGGGCGGGCGACTGTTTGGCTTTGACGAGTCCACCTGCCGCACGCTGGCGATCGAGGTGGGAATGCAGAACTCCGGCCTTGCCGCCGCGCTGGGGAAAATCTACTTTGGCCCGCTGGCCGCGCTGCCCGGCGCGCTGTTCTCGGTCTGGCACAACCTGTCCGGCTCGCTGCTGGCCGGTTACTGGTCAGGGAAGCCGATTGCGGATGAATCGCGTAAAACGGAAAAAGAGAGCTAACAATCCGTAATTTTCCCGGCTTGCGCTGCGCTTAGCCGGGCTACGGTCCGTGCAGCTTGCGGGTTTTGTAGCCGGACTGGTGCGCAGCGCCGCCTCCGGGATTTTCTGCGAGGCACAACAATTTACCGTGAGACGTCAGCCCCAATACCGTACACTGAAACCACAGGCTAATTGAGGGCACCACTATGGCACTCCCCCGCATCAAGCAAAAAGAGATGACCGAGCGCGAACAGCGCGAACTGAAAACCCTGCTCGACCGCGCGCGCATCGCCCATGGCCGTCCGCTGACCAACGCGGAAACCAACAGCGTGAAAAAAGAGTACATCGATAAACTGATGGCCCTGCGCGAGGCCGAGGCTAAGAAAGCCCGCCAGCTGAAGAAAAAGCAGGCTTATAAACCGGACGCAGAGGCCTCGTTTTCCTGGTCGGCAAATACCCCGACGCGCGGCAGACGTTAACGCCCTTTCTTCTTGCGCCCCGGCGCGGTAAAGCGTTTGCCGTTCGACGCCGGGCGGGAGGACTTGTCGCTGGTTTTTTCAATCGCCACGACGGGACGCTTGATGCCGGCCGTTTTCGGCTTCGCTTTTGCCTTCGGTTTCGCTTCTGAAGACGAGTTTTCAATCAGTTTGAAAAGATCGATCAGCTCATCGTCGGTCAGATCGCGCCACTCTCCCAGCGGGATCCCCGTCAGGCTGACGTTCATGATCCGCGTCCGCTCAAGCTTCGTCACTTCATAGCCAAAGTGTTCGCACATCCGGCGGATCTGGCGATTCAGCCCCTGCACCAGGGTAATGCGGAACACAAACGGCGCTTCTTTTTTCACTTTGCACTTCTTCGTCACCGTGCCGAGAATCGGTACGCCCGCCCCCATGCCGCGGATAAACTCATCGGTCACCGGCTTATCAACGGTGACCAGATACTCTTTTTCGTGATCGTTACCGGCGCGCAGGATTTTATTCACCAGATCGCCATGGTTGGTCAGAAAGATCAGCCCCTGGGAGTCTTTATCCAGGCGACCGATGGGGAAAACGCGTTTGCTGTGGTTTACGAAATCAACGATGTTGTCGCGTTCGCCGTCTTCGGTAGTGCTGACGATGCCAACCGGTTTATTCAGCGCAATCAGGACCAGATCGTCCGCTTCGCGCGGCTCAATCAACCGGCCATTGACCTTTACCACGTCGCCCGCTTTAACCTGGTCGCCGATGGTAGCGCGCTTGCCGTTGATAAAAACGTTGCCTTGTTCGATAAAGCGATCGGCTTCACGACGCGAGCAAATTCCGCTTTCGCTGATGTATTTATTGAGTCGGGTTGATGAGTCGGGCAGCATAAAATCTCCTGTAAAAGCGAAATATACCCTACCTTGCGGGCGATAAAAAAGAATCGCGCTCTCGTCGCCTGCCGCTAAATGTGATCTGCCACGCCTTTCAACACAAAAGTGTGCCCATGAAAGCCCGGCAACTTTGCCCGGCGAAACAAAGCAGAATCAGGCTCTTATCACGTCCGGCACAAAGGTGCCATAAACCACCGGTAAGCAACGCAAATGTGCAACAGAAACGGTCGGAACATCATCATGAAATAGAGGAAAATTTCTTTGAAGCGGGTCGCTGATGGGGTTATATCAGATCATGACAGCAACTCTCCCATTTGCACAAATGTGCAGGAGCCGACAGTGACGATGGAAAACAGCGACGATATTCGTCTGATCGTGAAAATCGCCCAGCTCTACTATGAGCAGGATATGACCCAGGCGCAGATTGCCCGCGAGCTGGGGATATACCGCACCACTATCAGCCGTCTGCTGAAGCGCGGCCGTGAGCAGGGCATCGTCACTATCGCCATCAACTACGACTACAACGAAAATCTGTGGCTTGAGCAGCAGCTAAAACAAAAATTCGGTCTCAAAGAGGCGGTGGTGGCGGCCTGCGACTCACTGCTGGAGGAGGATCAGCTCAATCTTATCGGCCTGCATGGCGCGCAATTGGTCGACAGGCTGCTGGAGCCGGGCGATATCGTCGGCTTCTCCTGGGGTCGGGCGGTGCGCGCGCTGGTGGAGAATCTGCCGCAGGCCAGCCAGTCCCGTCAGGTTATCTGCGTGCCGATTATCGGCGGCCCCTCCGGAAAACTGGAAAGTCGCTACCACGTGAATACGCTGACCTACGGCGCAGCGGCGAAGCTGAAAGCGGAATCTCATCTCGCTGATTTCCCGGCACTGCTGGATAACACATTAATTCGCAACGGTATTATGCAGTCCCGGCATTTTAAAACGATTGCCTCCTACTGGGATAACCTGGACGTCGCGCTGGTGGGCATTGGTTCTCCGGCGATCCGCGACGGCGCCAACTGGCATGCATTTTACGGCAGTGAAGAGAGCGACGATCTCAACGCTCGCCAGGTCGCCGGCGATATCTGTTCGCGTTTTTACAACATTGATGGCGCGCTGGTCGAAACCGCCATGAGCGAAAAAACGCTCTCTATCGAGATGGTGAAACTCAAGCAGGCGCGCTACTCGGTGGGTATCGCCATGGGCGAGGAGAAATACGCCGGGATTCTTGGCGCCTTAAACGGTCATTACATTAATTGTCTGGTGACGAATCGAGAAACCGCTGAGTCATTACTGAAGTAAATGTCAAGAATATGATTTCACGCAGCGCTGCTGCGGGGGATCCCTTTATCTAAAGAAACAGGAGTCGATAATGAATACATGGTTAAATTTAAAAGACAAAATAATTATCGTGACCGGCGGCGCATCAGGAATCGGCCTGGCGATTGTCGATGAGTTATTAGCCCAGGGCGCAAACGTGCAGATGAGCGATATTCACGGCGGCGACAAACATCAGGATCGCGATAATTATAATTTCTGGCCAACCGATATTTCCAGCGCCAGCGAAGTGAATAAAACCGTCGACAGTATTATTCAGCGCTTTGGCCGCATTGATGGTTTAGTCAATAACGCCGGCGTCAACTTCCCGCGTTTATTAGTCGATGAGAAAGCGCCGTCCGGTCGCTATGAATTAAATGAAGCGGCTTTCGAAAAAATGGTCAATATCAACCAGAAAGGCGTGTTCCTGATGTCGCAGGCGGTGGCGCGCCAGATGGTTAAACAGCGCAGCGGCGTGATTGTTAACGTCTCGTCAGAAAGCGGTCTCGAAGGCTCTGAAGGCCAGAGCTGCTACGCCGCGACCAAAGCCGCGCTGAACAGCTTTACCCGCTCCTGGTCGAAAGAGCTGGGCAAGCACGGTATTCGCGTCGTAGGCGTTGCGCCGGGCATTCTGGAAAAAACCGGGCTGCGTACGCCGGAATATGAAGAAGCGCTGGCCTGGACCCGCAATATCACCGTCGAACAGCTGCGCGAAGGCTATAGCAAAAATGCGATTCCTGTTGGTCGCTCCGGCCGTCTCAGCGAAGTTGCTGATTTTGTTTGCTATCTGCTCTCAGAGCGCGCCAGCTACATTACCGGAGTAACCACTAACATTGCGGGCGGCAAAACGCGCGGCTAAGGGGGAAACATGGTTAACGTCATCTTCTGCGCTCACGGTCAGCTGGCCTGCGCCATGCTCGACTCGGTGCGCATGGTTTACGGCGATGTCCACGTCAGCGCCGTGGCGTTTGTACCGGGGGAAAACGCGGGCGATATCGCCGATAAGCTTGAAAAGTTGGTAAGTACTCACAAAGAGGAGGAGTGGCTCATCGCCGTCGATCTACAGTGCGGCAGCCCGTGGAACGCCGCCGCCGGCCTGGCGATGCGCAACCCACAGCTTCGGGTCATCAGCGGCCTGTCGCTACCGCTGGCTCTGGAGCTGGTCGATAACCAGCAAACGATGAATGCAGAAGCACTGTGCCAACATCTTGAGACCATCGCCAGCCAGTGCTGCGTCACCTGGCGGCAACCGGAAACCGTTGAGGAGGATTTCTGATGAACATTACGCTCGCACGCATCGATGACCGCCTGATTCACGGCCAGGTCACCACCGTTTGGTCAAAAGTGGCCAACGCCCAGCGCATCATTATCTGTAATGACGACGTGTATAACGACGACGTTCGCCGCACGCTGCTTCGCCAGGCCGCGCCGCCGGGCATGAAGGTCAATGTGGTGAATATCGAGAAAGCCGTCGCCGTTTATCACAACCCGCAATATCAGGACGAAACGGTTTTTTATTTATTCACTAATCCGCAGGACGTATTAACCATGGTGCAGCAGGGCGTCAAAATAGCCACGCTGAATATTGGCGGCATGGCCTGGCGACCGGGTAAAAAACAGTTAACCAAAGCGGTGTCATTAGACGCAGCGGATATTAATGCCTTTCAGCAGTTAGATAAGCTGGGCGTTAAGCTTGATTTACGCGTCGTGGCTTCGGATCCGTCGGTTAATATTCTCGATAAAATAGCAGAGCAGTCCGTTACAGAATAATAAAACGCGCCTTTTATTACACACTGTCATTCTGGATGCATCGCGGCGGCAAATGAGCGAGTCACCAGCAGCATAGCTAACTATGTGACTGGGGCGAGAGAATGCAGTCAACAAAGAGGCAGCCTGAAGAACATCGTGTAAATGCCGTAAAAGGCAGGGATTTCTATACCCTCAAGGTGACAAATTATGGAAATAAGTACCCTACAAATAATCGCCATATTTATTTTTTCCTGTATTGCCGGGATGGGCAGCGTGCTGGATGAATTCCAGACGCACCGGCCATTAATCGCCTGTACCGTGATTGGCTTAATTCTCGGCGATCTAAAAACCGGGATTATGCTCGGCGGAACGCTGGAGCTGATCGCGCTCGGCTGGATGAACGTCGGCGCGGCGCAGTCTCCGGATTCGGCGTTAGCCAGCATTATCTCCGCCATCCTTGTGATCGTGGGCCAGCAAAGCATCGCTACCGGAATAGCGATTGCGCTGCCGGTCGCTGCCGCAGGTCAGGTGCTCACCGTGTTCGCCCGCACCATTACCGTGGTGTTCCAGCACGCGGCGGATAAGGCCGCGGAAGAGGCGCGCTTCAGAACAATCGATCTGCTGCACGTGTCTGCGCTGGGCGTTCAGGCGCTGCGCGTCGCCATTCCCGCACTCATCGTTTCTCTGTTTGTCAGCGCGGATATGGTCAGCAATATGCTCAACGCCATTCCGGAATTCGTCACCCGCGGTCTGCAAATCGCCGGCGGTTTTATCGTGGTGGTCGGCTACGCCATGGTGCTGCGCATGATGGGCGTGAAGTATCTGATGCCCTTCTTCTTCCTCGGCTTCCTCGCGGGCGGCTACCTCGACTTTAGCCTGCTGGCCTTCGGCGGCGTCGGGGTCATCATCGCGCTGATTTATATCCAGCTTAATCCGCAGTGGCGTAAACCCGAACCGCAGGCCGCCGCCACCTCTTCCACTGCCCTTGACCAGCTTGACGACTGATGGAGCCCAACATGGAACAGAGAAAAATTACCCAAGGCGACCTGGTGAGCATGTTTCTGCGCTCCAACCTGCAGCAGGCGTCATTCAACTTCGAACGTATTCACGGGCTTGGCTTCTGCTACGACATGATCCCGGCCATCAAGCGCCTCTACCCGCTGAAAGAGGATCAGGTCGCCGCGCTGAAGCGCCATCTGGTGTTCTTCAACACCACTCCGGCAGTCTGCGGGCCGGTGATTGGCGTCACCGCCGCGATGGAGGAAGCCCGGGCCAACGGCGCCGCTATCGACGATGGCGCCATCAACGGGATCAAAGTTGGCCTGATGGGGCCGCTGGCAGGCGTGGGCGACCCGCTGGTATGGGGCACGCTGCGGCCGATTACCGCCGCCCTCGGCGCCTCGCTGGCGCTCTCCGGCAATATTCTTGGACCGCTGCTGTTCTTCTTTATTTTCAACGCGGTACGTCTGGCGATGAAGTGGTACGGGCTGCAGCTCGGCTTCCGTAAAGGGGTCAATATCGTCAGCGATATGGGCGGCAACCTGCTGCAAAAACTAACCGAAGGCGCCTCCATTCTTGGCCTGTTTGTGATGGGCGTGCTGGTGACCAAGTGGACCACCATCAACGTCCCGCTGGTGGTCTCGCAAACCCCGGGCGCCGACGGCTCGACCGTCACCATGACCGTACAGGACATCCTCGATCAGCTCTGCCCCGGCCTGCTGGCTCTGGGCCTGACGCTGCTGATGGTGCGCCTGCTCAATAAGAAAGTGAACCCGGTATGGCTGATTTTCGCCCTCTTCGGTTTGGGGATTATCGGTAACGCGCTGGGCTTCCTGTCCTGATTTTTCCGCCCCGGCGATGCCGGGGCTACTTCAACAAGTTAGACCCAAAAGATTTCGCAGCCGTCATGCGAAAGATGAAGGGGATGAGGTGGTAAACATGCAAACAACAACAGCCCTGCGCCTGTACGGCAAACGCGACCTGCGCCTGGAAACCTTCGAACTCCCGGCGATGCAGGATGATGAAATCCTCGCCCGGGTGGTCACCGACAGCCTGTGCCTCTCCTCGTGGAAAGAGGCGAATCAGGGCGAGGACCACAAAAAGGTGCCTGACGATGTGGCGACCAACCCAATCATTATCGGCCATGAGTTCTGCGGGGAGATTATCGCCGTCGGCAAAAAGTGGCAGCACAAGTTTCACGCCGGCCAGCGCTATGTGATTCAGGCCAACCTGCAGCTGTCGGATCGCCCGGACTGCCCCGGTTATTCTTTTCCATGGATCGGCGGCGAAGCCACCCACGTGGTGATCCCCAACGAGGTGATGGAACAGGATTGTTTGCTTTCCTGGGAAGGCGATACCTGGTTTGAAGGCTCGCTGGTGGAGCCGCTTTCCTGCGTGATTGGCGCCTTCAACGCCAACTATCATCTGCAGGAAGGCAGCTATAACCATGTGATGGGCATTCGTCCGCAGGGCCGCGCCCTGATCCTCGGCGGCACCGGCCCGATGGGCCTGCTGGCCATCGACTACGCGCTGCATGGCCCGATCAACCCGGCGCTGCTGGTGGTCACCGATACCAATAAGCCAAAGCTCAGCTATGCGCGCCAGCACTATCCCTCCGAGCCGCAAACGCTGATCCACTATCTGGATGGGCGCGACGCCAGCCGCGAAACGCTGATGGCGCTCTCCGGCGGCCACGGCTTTGACGATATCTTCGTCTTCGTCCCTAACGAACAGCTCATCACCCTGGCATCCTCGCTGCTGGCCCCGGACGGCTGCCTGAACTTTTTTGCCGGCCCGCAGGATAAGCAGTTCAGCGCACCGATCAATTTTTACGATGTGCATTACGCCTTCACCCACTACGTGGGCACCTCCGGCGGCAATACCGACGATATGCGCGCCGCCGTAGCGCTGATGCAGGAGAAAAAGGTGCAGACCGCGAAGGTGGTGACTCATATTCTGGGGCTGAACGCGGCGGGCGCGACCACCCTGGATTTACCGGCGGTAGGCGGCGGTAAGAAGCTGGTTTATACCGGAAAAAACATTCCGCTTACGCCGCTGGGAAACATTAGCGACCCGCAGCTGGCGGCGATTATGGAACGTCACCACGGTATCTGGTCAAAAGAGGCGGAAGAGTATCTTCTGGCCCACGCGGAGGATATTACTCATGATTGATCGCGATACGCTGCTGTGCATGTCGCTGGCCGGTCGCCCGGGTAACTTCGGCACCCGCTTTCATAACTACCTGTATGAAAAGCTGGGGCTGAACTATATCTATAAAGCGTTTACGACCCAGGATATAGCCGCGGCGGTAAACGGCGTGCGCGCATTAGGCATTCGCGGCTGCGCGGTCTCTATGCCGTTTAAAGAGAGCTGCATAGCGTATCTTGACGCGCTTGACCCTTCGGCGAAGGCGATTGATTCGGTCAACACCATCGTCAACGACGACGGCAGGCTGACCGGGCTGAATACCGACTATATCGCGGTGAAAAGCCTGATTGACAGCTATCAGCTCGATTCCTCAGCCAAAGTGATGATCCAGGGCAGCGGCGGAATGGGCAAAGCGGTCATCGCCGCCTTCCGCGATGCCGGTTTCCGCGATGTGATTATCGCCGCCCGCCATCGCGAGCGCGGCCTGGCGCTGGCAAAGCAGTACGGTTTTCAGTGGCAGCCCAGGCCGGAGGGAATCGCGGCGGATATTCTGGTTAACGTCACGCCGCTCGGCATGGCGGGCGGCGCGGAAAGCGAAACTCTGGCCTTTAGCCCGACGATGGTGGAACGGGCCGACGTGATATTTGACGTGGTCGCTCTGCCGCCGGAAACCCCGCTCATCAAGCTGGCGCAGAGGCTGGACAAGCGCGTTATCAGCGGTGCGGAGGTGATTGCCCTGCAGGCGGTGGAGCAGTTTGCGCTCTACACCGGCGTGCGTCCGGACGCGGTACTGGTCGCTGAAGCCGCGGCCTTTGCCAGAGGATAAAGGCAAAACGGAGAGCGCCAGGGAGGGCGCTCTAATAACCGTTGATCAGAAAGTCGATTGCATCGCGCAGCGCAGCCCTGTCCGCCGTCAAATCAGCAACGCGCTTGCCCAGTTCTTTCTGCGGCAAACCCGCCATCATATGCGTCATCACAATATAAGTTTGACCGGCAATCGTAATCACGGGACAAATTTTGGTCGGAGGCTGGGTATCAGGTAGTTGGTTTTGTTCTATCACAGGGGCAACCAGGATATGCTTCAGGACATTCGCGACCGGATGCTGCAGGTTGATTAAATAAGGGAAAACCTTTTTACCGCTTCCCGTATTCTCATAAGCGCAATATTGTTCCATCAGAACGGCCTTTGAAAATCACTAAACGAACCGTTTTCTTCTACCCATTGGTTAATCGTATCGATCGATTTCTTATTGTCTCGTAACCACTCTTCACGTTTGTGCTCACGAAATTTCTCAAGTAAAGCTTCCGTTAATACCGCCGAAATGTTGATTTTAAGTTTACGCGCCTCTTCCAGGATTTCAGGCGAAAGCGAGACATTGACTGATTTTTTAACGTTCGACGTAGTGCGCATGATAGCCCCCATGATAATGCGCATGACATGCCTCAGATTAGCGTAATAAACGAGCATTTTCTATTCCTTTGCCTGTGAATCATCAACGTAAAACTAAGCGGTTCCCGCTAACCTGTCACGCCCGGTAGAGTCAGTCTGCGAGGCGCTTTCCAGATTAATTCAGAGAGTTGCTGCGCCAATAATCACCGTTCCGCTTTGCTCAGCGCGTCCCAGCGTGAGCCACGTCAGCAAGCGGTAAGATATCCTGTGATAACATCTCTGCCCGAATAATCATCTGGTCAAATGGAGAAATAATGGAACTGCTGCTATTAAGTAACTCAACGCTGCCGGGCAAAGCCTGGCTGGAACATGCGCTGCCGACCATTGCCGGGCAGCTAAATGGCCGCCGTTCTGCGGTATTCATCCCTTTTGCCGGGGTGACGCAAACCTGGGATGATTACACCGCGAAAACCGCCGCCGTCTTCAGCCCAATGGGCGTTACGGTTACCGGTATTCACAGCGTCGCGGACCCGGTGTCGGCGATTGAGAATGCGGAGATAGTTATCGTCGGCGGCGGCAATACCTTTCAGCTGCTGAAAGAGTGCCGCGAACGCGGCCTGCTGGCGCCGATGGTGGATGTGGTGAAGCGCGGGGCACTGTATATCGGCTGGAGCGCGGGCGCTAACCTGGCCTGCCCGACGATTCGCACCACTAACGATATGCCGATTGTCGACCCTAACGGTTTTGCTGCGCTGGGGCTGTTCCCGCTGCAAATTAACCCGCATTTCACCAACGCGCTGCCGGAAGGCCATAAAGGCGAGACCCGCGAACAGCGGATCCGCGAGCTGCTGGTGGTTGCGCCAGAGCTGACGATTATCGGCCTGCCGGAAGGCAACTGGATACAGGTGACGCAGGGCCACGCTACCCTTGGCGGCCCGAATCCAACGCTGGTATTCAGAGCCGGAGAAGACGCGGTGACCCTCAACGCCGGTCATCGTTTCTAAACCCCGTGCGCACGTTTCCCGGAGGCGGCGCTGCGCGCCTGTCCGGGCTACCATCCCGCAGACGGTGGAGAACTCGTAGCCCGGCTAAGCGCAGCGCGAGCCGGGGATGTCAGGCGGCACATCAGCGCTTAATAATCATCGCGCTCATCGTCCTCATCCGGCTGCTCCATCACGCTATAGGCCACCGAGCAGAACAGTGAATTCAGACGCTTCATATCGCCCAGCAGCGCCAGGTGCAGCGTACTGGTCTCAATACTCTGCACGTTTTGCTGATGCAGGCGGTCAACGTGGGCATGCGAGTAACGACGGTTCATGATACGAAAACGATGCTTGCTGCGGCGCAGGCGGCGGGCGCTCGGCACGTCGCCGGAGAAGAAGACCGACATCGCCAGCTGCAGATTGCTGAGCAACTGCTCGTAGAGGGCATCCAGCTCTTTTAATCCCTCCATGGAGAACGCGCGCCGCGCGGCCAGCGATTTATCGGCGATCTCGCTGCCCATTCTTTCGACGATATCCGAAGCCTGCTCGAGGTTAAGCGCCATTTCGATAATTTCCGCCCAGCGGCGGGACTCCTCATCCGCCAGCTCCTCTTTCGGCATCCGCGCCAGATAGAGCTTAATGGCGGTGTAAAGTACGTTGATATCGTCCGCCATCCGCCGCAGCTCTTTCTCCTCACGCGGCTCGCCGTGCATCACTTTATGCAGGCTTTCCAGCATCTGCTCCATGGCATCGCCAATACGCAGGGTTTCGCGGGCGGCATTGGCCAGCGCCAGGGCGGGCGTATCCAGCGCCGAAGTATCAAGATGCTTCGGCTTCAGCCGCGCGTCCAGCTCGGGCTCATCGCGAATCAGACGCTTACAGAGGTTAGCCATGGGGCCGGCAAACGGCACCATGGCGATACAGCGGATCAGGTTGTAGAAGACGTGGAAATAGATAACCAGTTCGGATTTTTGCAGCGGAAGCTCATCCATGACGTTTGCCAACAGATGCACAAACGGCAGGATAATCAGGCTACCCACCAGCTTAAACAGCAGGCTGCCGAGCGCCACGCGGCGCGCGGCAGCATTGGCGCCGCTGTTGTTTAGCATGGCCAGCAGCCCGGATCCGAGGTTGGCGCCGATCACCAGGCACAGCGCCACCGGAAACGAAATCACGCCGGTGGCGGTTAACGTTGCGGTCAGCAGCACCGCTGCCAGGCTTGAATAGCTGATGATGGCAAACACCGCGCCGATCAGCGCATCCAGCATAATATCGCCGGTCAACGAGGCGAAAATCACCTGTACGCCGTTAGCCTGGGTGATGGGATGCACCGCCTGCACGATCAGCTCCAGCGCTAGCAGAATCAAGCCCAGACCAATCCCCACGCGCCCAAGCTGGCCCGCGCGCGTTTGCTTGCGCCCAAGGAAGAAAATCACGCCGATAAAAATCAGCAGCGGCGAAAGCCAGGACAGATCGAAGGTCAGCACCCTCGCCATCAGCGCGGTACCGACGTCAGCGCCCAGCACCATCACCAGCGCAGGGGCCAGCGCCACCAGATCCTGGGCGACAAAAGAGGTGACCAGCATGGTGGTGGCGTTGCTGCTCTGCACCAGCGCGGTAACGCCGATCCCCGCGCAGAAGGCGAGCGGTTTTTTCTCCACGCTGCTGCTGAGCACGCTTCTCAGACGAGCGCCGTAGACGCGCATCACGCCGGTACGGACAATATGGGTGCCCCACACCAGTAGGGCGACGGCGGACAACAGGTGTAGCAGAGTTAACACGGAATCAGCTTCTCCTTATATTTATTCGTTCCCGAAACTCATAAACCGTTACAGGCCGGATAGCGCTTCGCTTATCCGACGGCAACGATCGCAAGCTTCCTTCAGTATAAGGGTTTACGCACAATAAAGAGACAGGGCGCTCATTGAGCGCCCTGTTAGTTGTAAGGAAAGATAACGGTTTGGTGGATCAGTCGGCATCGTAACCGAGGTTCGGCGCCAGCCAGCGCTCCACTTCCGCCACGCTCATCCCCTTACGCAACGCATAGTCTTCCACCTGGTCGCGCTGAATTTGCGCTACCGCGAAGTATTTGCTGTCCGGATGGCTGAAGTACCAGCCGGAAACCGACGCGCCGGGCCACATGGCAAAAGATTCCGTCAGCTTCATGCCGGTGCGTTTTTCCACCTCCAGCAGTTCCCAGATCGTCGCCTTTTCGGTGTGCTCCGGGCAGGCCGGATAGCCCGGCGCCGGGCGAATTCCCTGGTAGTTCTCGCGGATCAGCTCCTCGTTGCTGAGGTTTTCGTTCGCCGCATAGCCCCAGTAAACCTTACGCACCCGCTCATGCAGATACTCGGCAAAGGCTTCCGCCAGGCGGTCGGCAATCGCCTTCACCATAATCTTGTTGTAGTCATCGTGCTGCGCTTCGTAGGCGTCGGCCAGCGCGTCTTCCTCAAGGCCGCCGGTCACCGCAAAGGCGCCGATATAGTCCGCCTTCCCCGACAGCTTCGGCGCGACAAAATCCGCCAGGCAGTAGTTGGCAAAGCCGACTTTCTCCGTCTGCTGGCGCAGATGATGCCCCACCGTCAGCACGTGAGTCCGGGTTTCATCGCGATAGATTTCAACATCGTCGCCGACGCGGTTAGCCGGGAACAGCCCCACCACGCCGCGCGGATTCAGAGCCTTCCCGGCGCTGAGCTTATCCAGCAGTTCGTTGGCGTCTTTAAACAGGCGCTGCGCCTCTTCGCCGACCACTTCATCTTCCAGAATGCGCGGATACTTACCGGCCAGCGACCAGGTCATAAAGAACGGCGTCCAGTCGATATAGTTACGCAGGGTTTCGATACTGGCCTCAACCTCATGCACGCCCAGACGATGGGCCACCGGCGGAGTGTAGCTTGCCCAGTCAAAGGCCAGGTCGTTATCGCGCGCGGCCTCCAGCGTGACCGGCGGGGTGCGCGGCTTTTTACGCCCGTGCTGAATACGTACCGTTTCGTACTCTTTGCGGGTACGGGCGACAAAATCATCGCGCTGGCTATCGGACAGCAGCGCGGCGACCACGCCAACGGTGCGCGAGGCGTTCTGCACGTAGACCGTCGGCCCGCTGTAGTTCTGCTCGATTTTCACCGCCGTGTGCGCTTTCGAGGTGGTTGCGCCGCCGATCAGCAGCGGAATAGTAAAGCCCTGACGCTCCATCTCCTTCGCCACGTTGACCATCTCATCCAGCGACGGCGTAATCAGCCCGGAGAGGCCAATCAGGTCGGCGTTAACCTCGCGGGCGGTTTTCAGGATTTTATCCGCAGGCACCATCACGCCAAGGTCGACGATTTCGTAGTTGTTACACTGCAGCACCACGCCGACAATATTCTTGCCGATGTCGTGAACGTCACCCTTCACGGTGGCGATGACCATCTTGCCGTTGCTGGAACCTTTCTCTTTGCTGGCCTCAATATAGGGTTCGAGGTAGGCCACCGCCTGCTTCATGACGCGGGCGGATTTCACCACCTGCGGCAGGAACATTTTCCCTTCACCGAACAGATCGCCGACCACGTTCATGCCATCCATCAGCGGCCCTTCGATAACCTCAATCGGACGCGCGGCCTGCTGGCGGGCTTCTTCGGTATCGAGCTCGATAAATTCGGTAATGCCTTTAACCAGCGAGTATTCGAGGCGCTTTTTGACGTCCCAGCTGCGCCATTCCGCCTGCTGAGCGTTGGCGGTATCGTCGGTTTTGCTGCCGCGATACTTTTCCGCCAGATCGAGCAGACGTTCAGTGCCGTCATCGCGGCGGTTCAGAATCACATCTTCAACCGCATCGCGCAGCTCGGCGGGAAGGTCGTCGTAAATCGCCAGCTGGCCGGCGTTAACGATGCCCATGTCCATGCCGTTGCGGATGGCGTAGTAGAGGAATACCGCGTGAATCGCCTCGCGCACCGGGTCGTTGCCGCGGAAGGAGAACGACACGTTAGAGACGCCGCCGGAGATCAGCGCGTGCGGCAGTTCGCGTTTGATATCTTCGCAGGCGCCGATAAAGTCCTGGGCATAGTTGTTGTGCTCTTCAATCCCGGTCGCCACGGCGAAAATATTCGGGTCAAAGATGATGTCTTCCGGCGGGAAGCCCACCTCTTCGGTGAGAATTTTGTACGCCCGGCGGCAAATTTCAATTTTCCGCTCGCGGGTATCGGCCTGGCCCACTTCATCAAAGGCCATAACCACGACGGCGGCGCCGTAGCGGCGCACCTTTTTCGCATGCTGGATAAACGGCTCAACGCCCTCTTTCATCGAGATGGAGTTAACGATGCCTTTACCCTGAATACACTTCAGGCCCTTTTCGATGACCTCCCATTTGGAGGAGTCGATCATAATCGGCACGCGGGCGATATCCGGCTCACCGGCGATCAGGTTGAGGAAACGCGTCATCGCCGCTTCGGCGTCGAGCATCCCCTCATCCATATTGATATCGATAATCTGCGCGCCGCTTTCCACCTGCTGGCGCGCCACATCCAGCGCTTCGTTATATTTTTCTTCTTTAATCAGGCGTTTGAATTTTGCCGAGCCGGTAACGTTGGTGCGTTCGCCGACGTTCACAAACAGGCTGTCATCGCCGATATTCAGCGGCTCAAGGCCGGAAAGACGACAGGCGACGGGGATTTCCGGCAGCTGGCGCGGCGGCAGGCCGGCCACCGCGCGGCTCATGGCGGCGATATGTTCCGGCGTGGTACCGCAGCAGCCGCCGACAATATTCAGGAATCCGGCTTCAGCCCATTCGCGAATTTGCGCCGCCATCGTGTCGGCGTCCAGGTCGTATTCGCCAAAGGCGTTCGGCAGACCGGCGTTCGGGTGGGCGGTAACGTAGCATTCGGCGATACGCGACAGCTCCTGCACGTACTGGCGCAGCTCATCCGGCCCCAGGGCGCAGTTGAGGCCAAACGTCAGCGCATCGGCGTGGCGCAGCGAGTTATAAAAGGCTTCGGTGGTCTGGCCGGACAGCGTGCGCCCGGAGGCGTCGGTGATAGTGCCGGAGATCATAATCGGCAGATCGACTCCCAGCGCTTCAAACTCCTCTTTAACCGCAAAGATCGCCGCTTTGGCGTTGAGGGTATCGAACACCGTCTCAATCAAAATCAGATCCGCCCCGCCTTCCACCAGCGCTTTGGTGGATTCACGGTAGGCTTCCACCAGCCCGTCAAAGGTGATGTTGCGGAAGGCCGGGTCGTTGACGTCGGGAGAAATGGACGCCGTGCGGTTAGTCGGGCCGAGGACCCCTGCGACGTAGCGCGGTTTTTCCGGCGTGCGTGCGGTCCAGGCATCGGCGCTGGCGCGGGCCAGTTTCGCCGCCACAAAGTTGATTTCCGCCGACAGGGATTCCATCTGGTAATCCGCCATCGCGATGGTCGTCGAGTTAAAGGTGTTGGTTTCAATGATATCCGCCCCGGCCGCAAAATAGGCATCGTGGATAGCGGTTATCACATCCGGCTTGCTGAGAACCAGCAGGTCGTTGTTGCCCTTCAGGTCGCACGGCCAGTCGGCAAAGCGCTCGCCGCGAAAGTCCTGCTCACTCAGACGGTAGCTCTGGATCATGGTGCCCATGCCCCCATCCAGAACCAAAATACGTGCTTTTAACTGCTGATGCAGTTGCTCAACTTTGCTGCTCACACTCGCTCCCGACAACGCTCAACCAGACCGAAAAAACTCAACAGACCATACTGGCACAAACCGAAGGGGTGGAAAAGAGAACAGCGGGCAAGATGAGACATGTTCAGCTTCACTCATCCGATCAGTCGGGTAGTGATTGCATTATCGCCAAATAAAACGAAAATCATTTCCACGATACAGAAAAAAGGAGTCCGCGATGGCGACCCCCGCTCCCGCAAAACGCGGCAGAAAACCTGCCTCCCCCGCCGCCGCTCCGGCCGGCGGGCAAGTTCAGTCCCTGACCCGCGGACTGAAGCTGCTCGAATGGATTGCTGAATCCCACGGCAGCGTGGCGCTGACCGAACTGGCCCAGCAGGCCGGCCTGCCTAACTCCACGACTCACCGCCTGCTGACGACCATGCAGCAGCTGGGTTTTGTTCGTCAGGTCGGTGAGCTGGGCCACTGGTCGGTGGGCGCCCATGCTTTCGTCGTCGGCAGCAGCTTCCTGCAAAGCCGTAATCTGTTGGCGATCGTCCATCCGATTTTGCGTCAGCTGATGGAAGATTCCGGTGAAACGGTTAACCTCGCGGTGCTTGACCAGAGCGATCATCAGGCGATTATTATCGATCAGGTGCAGTGTACGCAGCTGATGCGTATGTCGGCACCGATTGGCGGTAAGCTGCCGATGCACGCTTCCGGCGCCGGAAAGGCGTTTCTGTCGCAGCTAAGCGAAGAGCAGGTTACCGGCCTGCTGCACCGTCAAGGTCTGCACGCTTATACCCATGCCACCCTGGTATCGCCGGTACATCTGAAAGAGGACCTGGCCCAGACGCGTAAGCGCGGCTACTCGTTTGATGACGAAGAACACGCGCTGGGCCTGCGCTGCGTAGCGTCGTGCATTTATGATGAACATCGTGAGCCGTTCGCCGCCATCTCCATTTCCGGGCCCATTTCCCGTATTACCGATGACCGCGTGACCGAGTTCGGCGCGATGGTGATTAAGGCGGCGAAAGAAGTGACGCTGGCCTACGGCGGAGTGCGCTAAATGAGCGATCTGAAATCCTACTGGCAGGATAAATACCCTTCTGCTTTCTGCTGGTCTTTCGGCGATTCACCGGCGCTGGCCGACGAGCTGGCTGCCCTGGTTATCGCCGGGAAGAAACGCGGCACCTGCGGTTCGCTTGCCAGCTATCAGCAGGAGCAGCCGCCCGTGACGCCGGGTGCGTATCACATTGTGCTGGACGGCAAAGGGAAAGCCGTCTGCGTGATACGCACCCTGACCCTCAGGCTCATTCGCTTTAACGAAATGAGCCCTGAGCTCGCCGCGCTGGAGGGCGAAGGTGATTTAAGCCTCGCTTACTGGCAATCGGCGCATCAGGCATTCTTTGAACGCGAAGGCACCTGGGCGCCGGATATGGAGCTGGTGTACGAAGAATTTGCCGTTATCGAAGCAGCCTGAAGCAGGCCATCGGCTATCCCGCCTGCTTCAGGTCGCCGTAGCGCACGCTAAAACGCTGACGGCGGCGATAGGCGTAGACGTCTTCCACGTGGCCGTTGCGGATACGCGTTTGCAGCTCCCGCCAGTAGTCGGCGCGCAGCAGGTCGGCGTGCATCTCTTCAAATAGCGGTCCGATGCGCGGGTCAGCGCACAGCCAGTGGCGAAACTCTTCCGGAAAAACATCGCCAGGCGAGACGCTATACCAGGGCTCGCTGGCAAGCTCATCCTCCGGGTAGCGCGCCGGCGGGATCTCGCGGAAATTCACCTCCGTCATATAGCAAATTTCATCGTAATCGTAGAACACCACCCGGCCGTGACGCGTGACGCCAAAGTTTTTAAATAGCATATCGCCGGGGAAAATGTTGGCGGCGGCCAGCTGACGAATGGCGTTGCCGTACTCCTCTACCGCATCGCGCAGCGCCGGACCGTCCACCTGCTCCAGCCAGATATTCAGCGGCACCATCCGCCGCTCGATATAAAGATGGCTGATCGCAATCCGATCGCCGAGATCGCTAATTTTCGCTCCGGCTTCGGTTTGTAACAGGGCCATAAGTTCGGGCGCAATTTGCCGTTTCTCCAGGACGAAGTTCTCAAACTCCTGGGTATCGGCCATCCTTCCCACGCGGTCGTGCTCTTTGACCAGCTGATAGCAGGCGCGCACGTGGGCGGCGGTCATCTCTTTCTGCGGCGCAAAGCGGTCCTTAATGACTTTAAATACCCGGTCAAATCCCGGCAAAGTAAACACCAGCATCACCATGCCGCGAATCCCCGGCGCTTCAATAAATTGCTCATCGCTGCGGGAAATATAGTGCAGGTATTCCCGATAGCTCTCGGTTTTCGCATGCTTCTGGCAGCCAATCGCCATGTACAGTTCAGCGGTGGTTTTCCCCGGGAGAATCTCGCGCAGCCACTCGACCAGCGCGCCGGGTAGCGGCGCGTAAACCATAAAATAGGAGCGGGCGAAGCCAAAAACGATGCTGGCTTCGGCATGCGTCGTCAGACAGGCGTCGACAAACAATTCGCCTTCATCGGTGCGATGGATTGGCAGAAGAAAAGGCAGCGTCGCCATCGGCGTAACCAGTTTGCCTACCAGCCAGGCCGCCTTATTGCGGTAAAACAGTTCATTCGCCACCTGCAGGTGCGACCGGGAAAGCAGCTCGCTGCCGAGCGCCTCCTGCAGGCAAGCGGTGATATAACCGATATCGCGCGCGCTGTTTTGCCACGGCAGACGGAGAGGAAGATCGGATAACACTTTGCGTAATAGCGTGTCCCAGCCGCGCTCGGGGAAGAAATCTTTGGCCAGCGGGCGCGGGATGGCGCGTAAGCGCCGCTCTGGCTGAGAGCTGAAAATAAAAAGCCGCTCGGGAGTCAGCGAGCGGTGGTCAAACAACCGGCAATAAACGGAATTGAAAAAGCTCTCCGCAATTTCGAAACGAGGGTAATCCGGCAGCAGGTGGGTATAGTGTTCTTTTACCTGCAGCAAAAAATCGGTATCGGTATTTTTACCATCGGTAATGCAGCGCAGCTGCTCGACGACCAGGCCGACATGGTGATCGTAGAGATGAATACGCTGCTTCATCGCCTGCTGGACGGCATGCCAGTCAGCCTGTTCAAAGCGCTGCTGGGCGCCGGAAGTCACTTCAAGAAAACGACCGTACTGGGCGTCAAAACCCTGCAAAATAGTTTGAGCAATCAATAATTCCAGGCCACGCGTCATCTCTTCCCCCTCACCCATCCCTCTCCCCCGGAGAGAGGGAGAGGGGGAAATTATCAGAACTGATCTTCTTCTGTAGAGCCGGTTAACGCCGTGACTGATGAGGCTCCGCCCTGGATAATGGTGGTGACCTTATCGAAGTAGCCGGTGCCGACCTCCTGCTGATGAGAGACAAAGGTGTAGCCATCTTTAGCCGCCGCGAACTCCGGCTGCTGGACCTTCTCAACGTAGTGCTTCATCCCCTCGCCCTGGGCGTAGGCGTGGGCCAGGTCGAACATGTTGAACCACATGCTGTGAATACCGGCCAGGGTGATGAACTGATACTTGTAGCCCATATCCGACAGCTGCTGCTGGAAGCTGGCAATGGTTTTATCATCCAGCTTTTTCTGCCAGTTAAACGACGGCGAGCAGTTGTAGGCCAGCAGTTTGCCCGGATATTTCGCGTGGATCGCGTCGGCAAAGCGCTTCGCCAGCTCAAGGTCCGGGGTAGAGGTTTCACACCACACCAGGTCGGCATAGGGCGCGTAGGCCAGCCCGCGGCTGATGGCCTGTTCGATACCGGCATGGGTACGGAAGAAACCTTCGCTGGTACGGTCGCCGGTAATGAACTGGCGATCGTAAGGATCGCAGTCTGAGGTAATTAAATCCGCCGCATCGGCGTCAGTGCGAGCGATCACCAGCGTCGGCACGCCCATGACGTCCGCCGCCAGACGCGCGGCGACCAGTTTCTGAATCGCCTCTTGCGTGGGGACCAGCACTTTGCCGCCCATATGGCCGCATTTTTTCACCGATGCCAGCTGGTCTTCGAAGTGTACGGCCGCTGCACCGGCCTCAATCATCGATTTCATCAGCTCAAACGCATTAAGCACGCCGCCAAACCCCGCTTCCGCGTCGGCGACGATCGGCAGGAAATAATCGGTATAACGCGGATCGTTCGGCTCAATGCCCGCAGACCACTGGATCTGATCCGCGCGGCGGAAGCTGTTGTTGATCCGATCGACCACGGCCGGTACCGAGTTCGCCGGATAGAGCGATTGATCCGGATACATGCTGGAGGCCAGGTTGGCGTCCGCTGCGACCTGCCAGCCGGAAAGATAAATCGCTTCAATGCCCGCTTTCGCCTGCTGCAGCGCCTGACCGCCGGTCAGCGCGCCCAGGCTGTTGACGTAGCCTTTTTTCGCTTCCCCGTGCAGCAGTCGCCACATCTTTGCCGCGCCCAGCTGCGCCAGAGTACATTCCGGGTTGACCGAGCCGCGCAGCTTCACCACATCTTCGGCGCTGTATGGGCGAGTAATGCCTTCCCAGCGCGGATTCGTCCACTCTTTGTTTAATTCTTCGATTTGTTGGGTACGGGTTTTCATGTGCAGATGCTCCATATTGTTGTGTGGTGAATTAGGCCAGAAGGCGGTAGCCCGGCAGGGTTAAGAAATCGATCAGCTCGTCGGAGGTGGTGATCTGTTCCATCAGGCGAGCGGCTTCATCAAAACGCCCGCTGCTGTAGCGGTGCTCGCCCAGTTCGTCCTGAATCACCCGCATCTCTTCAGCCAGCCACTGGCGGAACAGCGCTTTGGTAACCGGTGTGCCGTTACTGAGGGTTTTCTCATGGTGGATCCATTGCCAGATAGAGGTACGGGAAATTTCCGCCGTCGCCGCATCTTCCATCAGGCCATAAATCGGTACGCAGCCGTTGCCGGAAATCCACGCCTCGATGTACTGCACCGCCACGCGAATGTTGGCGCGCATGCCCTCTTCGGTTCGTTCGCCCTCGCAGGGGGCCAGCAGCTGTTCAGCGGTAATCGGCGCATCGTCTTCGCGGGTAACGGACAGCTGATTTTTGTTCTCGCCCAGTACGCCGTTAAAGACGGCCATCGCGGTGTCAGCCAGCCCGGGATGCGCGATCCAGGTACCGTCATGGCCGTTATTCGCCTCCAGCGATTTGTCCGCTTTTACCTTGTTCAGCACCTGGTTGTTTCGCTCGGCATCTTTGCTCGGAATAAAGGCCGCCATGCCGCCCATCGCAAACGCGCCGCGCCTGTGGCAGGTCTTAATCAACAATCGCGAGTAGGCGCTGAGGAAAGGCTTGTCCATCGTCACCACCTGGCGGTCCGGCAGAACGCGATCCGGATGATTCTTCAGCGTTTTGATATAGCTGAAGATGTAGTCCCAGCGCCCGCAGTTCAGACCCACAATATGGTCGCGCAGGGCGTGCAGAATTTCGTCCATCTGGAATACGGCGGGCAGCGTTTCGATCAGCAGCGTGGCTTTGATGGTGCCGCGCGGCAGCTCAAAACGGTCTTCCGTAAAGCTAAATACTTCACTCCACCACGCGGCTTCCTGCCAGGCCTGAGTCTTCGGCAGATAGAAATAGGGGCCGCTGCCTTTTTCCAGTAACGCTTTGTAGTTGTGGAAGAAATAGAGGGCGAAGTCGAACAGACTGCCGGGAATCGCTTCCCTGCGCCACGTCACGTGTTTTTCCGGCAGATGCAGACCGCGCACGCGGCAGATCAGCAGCGCCGGGTTCGGCTTGAGCTGATAAATCTTGCCGGCTTCATTGGTGTAGCTGATGGTGCCGTTAACCGCATCGCGCAGGTTAATTTGCCCATCAATGACTTTGCTCCATTCGGGCGCCAGTGAGTCTTCGAAATCCGCCATAAAGACTTTTACATTCGCATTGAGCGCATTGATGACCATCTTGCGCTCTACCGGACCGGTAATTTCTACCCGCCGATCCTGCAAATCGTCCGGAATGCCGCGGATCGTCCAATCACCGTTACGAATGGAAGCTGTTTCCGAAATAAAATCGGGAAGCTTGCCGTTATCAATTGCCTGCTGCTGCTGGATACGCGCGGCCAGGAGTTTATTGCGCTCAGGCGTAAAGCGGCGCACCAGCTCGGTCAGAAATTCTACGGCCTCAGGCGTTAAGATTTGCTTCTCCTGGTCGCCATATGGCTGGCTAAAAGCCAGTTCGTCAGTGATTGTCGCCTGCTGCGTCATGTGCTGCTCCTCTTGGTTGATCCAGTTGGCGCGAACGTAAGATCGTTGTGTAGTTTTCGTTCAGCACAATTAAGACTACGCATTTATTTTTCAAAATCAAAAACAATTTCCATTTTTAATTTAATTATCATTTAACCTATTGATAACAATATAAATAAAGTTTAATTACAATATGAGCTGCGTTTCGGAAATAAAAAAGGCACCCGAAGGTGCCAGAGGCAAAATGCTGAAACGCTTTAGGATCGCGTTGTGTAGAAGATTAATCCAGAGTCGGATTCATATGGCGTAGATCGTATGGCGTGATCTGGTAGACGTAATAATTCAGCCAGTTGATAAACAGCAAATTGCCATGGCTTCGCCAGGTGGCGCGCGGTTTGTTCTGCGGATCGTTCTGCGGGAAATAATTATGTGGAACCTGGGGATCGAGACCCGCCTCCACATCGCGGAAGAATTCGCTGGCCAGGGTGTTCGCGTCATATTCCGGGTGACCGGTCACGAAGGCGATGCGCTTATCTTTGCTGGCGAACAGGTAGGCGTCCCCTTCTTCCGTCTCCGCCAGGATCTCGAGGTCGGTGTAGTCGCGTATCAGCGCCGCCGGGAAATCGGCATAGCGCGAGTGCGGGGCCAGAAAGCTATCGTCAAAGCCGCGGGTTAACAAGGCATGAGGTTGCAGGATATGGTGTTCGTAGACCCCGGAAATCTTCTCAGAGCGGGTCTGTTTAGGGATACCGTAGAGGATATTGAGGGCTGCCTGTACAGCCCAACAGACAAACAGCGTTGAGGTAACATGATCTTTAGCCCATTCCAGCACCTGTTTTATCTGCGGCCAGTAGGCAACGTCATTAAATTCAACCAAACCTAAAGGTGCACCGGTAACAATCAGGCCATCAAAGTTCTGATCGCAAATATCTTCAAAGTTGCAGTAGAAGTTGTTCAGGTGTTCCGCCGGAGTATTACGTGATTCGCGGGCATCGATGCGCAACAGCTGGATATCAAGCTGCAGAGGAGAGTTGGAAAGCAGTCGCAAAAACTGATTCTCAGTCTCGATTTTCTTCGGCATCAGATTAAGGATGAGCACCTTCAGCGGGCGGATTTCCTGAGTCGTCGCGCGAGTTGTCGTCATCACAAAGACGTTTTCATTACGCAAGAAATTGACGGCCGGTAGCTCGTCCTGCACCCGAATTGGCATAACTTTATTACCTCATAGCATACGTATAAACGTTTAGACATCCAGACAGCTGAAGATACCCAGGAATAAGGTGAATGTCGAGCCTGCAGGTGCAGGGTGAGAAAATTTCACGGAGACATTTGAGTTAGAATATAAGAACAAAGAAAAGGAGCAAATATGGTTATTAGTATCCGCCGTTCACGGCATGATGAAGGGAAAAAACTGATTGCGATCTGGCGTCGGTCGGTCGATGCAACGCACGATTTTTTATCAAAAGAGTATAGAGCGGAACTGGAAGATCTGGTGAGCGCGTTTTTACCCGAAGCGCCGCTGTGGGTCGCGGTGACGGAGAAAGACGAGCCGGTCGCCTTTATGCTGCTTACGGGGGAACATATGGATGCGCTATTCGTTGACCCTACGGTCCGCGGCTGCGGCGTGGGTAAGCTGTTGATTGAACACGCGCTGACGTTAGCGCCCAAACTGACGACCAACGTTAATGAGCAGAATGAACAAGCGGTCGGATTTTATAAGAAGATGGGCTTTAAGGTGACAGGCCGTTCTGAGACGGACGATCTTGGAAAACCCTATCCGTTATTGAATTTGGTACATGAGTAATGAAGTAAGACCGGATAAGGGTAACCGATGTCCGGTCGGTTCAGACGACAAAAACGCAAAAAGCCCATCCGTCAGGATGGGCTCTTCACTTGTTTGATGCCTGGCAGTTCCCTACTCTCACATGGGGAGACCCCACACTACCATCGGCGCTACGGCGTTTCACTTCTGAGTTCGGCATGGGGTCAGGTGGGACCACCGCGCTAGTGCCGCCAGGCAAATTCTGTTGTCAGAAACGAATCTTTTACACCGATGCTGCGTTGGCTGCATTCGCAAATTCAGTCACATACTACAGTATGCTCCTTCCTTTACTTCATTTGCCGCCTTGCCTCAGCGTAAAATCTTTCGTTCCCGAAAATCTGTAATCTAAGCTAAAAATCTCTCAAATCGCCAAAACATCTTCGGCGTTGTAAGGTTAAGCCTCACGGTTCATTAGTACCGGT